>CAYRKT010000011.1:0-34872 GCA_964425005.1 uncultured Synergistia bacterium | reverse complement strand
GCTCTGGATAGGGGAGATCTCAGTGGAGGTGGGGGAGGGGGGGTTCTCCTTCCTGGCGGTCGACGGGAAGGCTAAAGGTCCTGCTCTTTCCAGCGGTCTGCCGGTGGAGATCTCGGTGGCCGACGGGTCGGAGCTGGACAGGGATCCCAGGCCTGGCTGGGTGGAGGTCCTGGTCAGGTCCGAGAGGGCAAAGCCCCTTCAGGCCCAGCCCACCGGCTGCTCGGTGGGGTTTAGCCCGTGGCTCATCGGTCTGGCGCTCCTGGTATCCCTCTGGAGGTGATCGCTTGGCTCTCTTGGTGGAAGGGCTTGGCAGCGTCTCCTTCGAGGAGGTCTGCCGCAGGTTCGGGGTGGAGCCGGGCTTCCCGGTGGTGGCCTGGCGGGTCAACGGGGTCCTGAGGCCCCTCTCGTGGGTGGTGGACGAGGGTAGCACCGTGGAGTTGGTGGACACCACCAGCTTCGAGGGGGTCTCCGTGTACAGGAACAGCCTGATCTTCCTGCTGGCCAGGGCCTGCAGGGATCTCTTCGGCCGCGAGCTCAGGGTGCTCCACTCGATCAGCGACGGCTATTACTGCGAGGTGGAGGGCCTGGAGCTCGCGCCCCAGCAGGTGGAGCTGGTGAGGTCGAAGGCCCTCGAGCTGGTGGACAGGTCCCTTCCCTTCAAGCGGTACCTCATGCCCAGGGACAGGGCCATGAGGGTCTTCTCGGCCCAGGGCTTTCACGACAAGGAGGCCCTCGTCAGGTGGGTGGGGCTGGACCCCGTCGAGGTCTACGAGCTGGAGGGATTCTACGGGACCTTCCTCTCCCCTCTGGTGCCCGACACTTCCTTTCTCAGGGTCTTCGAGCTCAGGCCCTTCGAGGCCGGCTTCGTGGTCCAGTTCCCCACGGTCTCAAGCCCTCTGGGCCTTCCTCCCTTCAGGCCGGCCCTCAGGCTGTCCTCCGTCTTCAGGGAGTACGCCAGGTGGCTCTCGATCCTCGGGCTGGAGGACGTCTCCTCCCTGCACGAGATGGTCTCCTCCGGCAGGGCCCTGGAGCTGGTCCTGGTCTCCGAGGCCCTGCACTCCCGTCGGTTCTTCGAGATAGCCTGCGAGGTGAGGGACAGGGAGGCCAGGCTGGTGTGCGTGGCCGGCCCCTCGGCGGCCGGTAAGACCACCACCGCCCACAGGCTCTCCGTGTGGCTCAGGCTTCTGGGGCTTAAGCCCTACGTGATATCTCTGGACGACTACTTCGTGGACAGGGAGAGGACCCCCAGGGACGAGAAGGGGGACTACGACTTCGAGGCCCTGGAGGCCCTGGACCTGCCCTTCCTGGAGGAGCAGCTCAAGGCCCTGCTCGCCGGGGACGAGGTGGTCCTTCCCAGGTACAACTTCCACACCGGCAGGAGGGAGAGGGGACGTCCCCTCAGGCTGGAGGGAGGTGCGGTCCTGGTGCTCGAGGGGATCCACGGCCTCAACGAGGCGGTGAGCCACTTCGTCCCCAGGGCGCAGAAGGTCAAGGTCTTCGTCTCGCCGCTCACGGCCCTCAGCTTAGACAGGCACAACAGGATATCCACGGGGGACACGAGGCTCCTCAGGAGGCTGGTGAGGGACCACAGGACGAGGGGCAGGTCCGCCGAGTCCACCCTGTCCAGGTGGCCCTCGGTGGTCAGGGGTGCCTCTCGCTACATCTTCCCCTATCAGGAGGAGGCGGACGTGATGTTCAACTCGGCGCTGGTCTACGAGATCTCGGTGCTCAAGGCCTACGCTGAGCCGCTTTTGAGGAGCATCCCAGACACCTCTCCCCAGTACGGCGAGGCGAGGAGGTTGCTCTCGGTTTTGTCCTATCTGCCCTCGATCCCCCCCGAGGTGGTCCCGACCGACTCGGTGCTTCGGGAGTTCATAGGGGGAGGGCTGTTCGAGGTGGTCTGATCCTCTACGCGGGTGTAAAATTGAGATAGGGGGAGGTGAGCTGGAGATGGAGGGCGTCTCCGTGGAGGCGGTGGTCTCCTCCGCCCTGGCCATGAAGGAGGAGAGCGCTAAGCTCTCCTTCCAGTACGGGCTGGCCAGGAGGCAGATGGAGCTGCAGCAGGACTTGCTCCAGGAGCTCTTGAAGGGGTTGGGTCTGGGGGCTAGGCTGGACGTCAAAGCCTAGCGTAGGGCGGGCCTCCTTCGCCTAAGCCGCGCGACCAGCTCCTCAAACCCCAGGGCGTTCAGGCACCTTTCCCTGGTGGCCCATCCTCTTCTCGCGCAGTACACCCCCCAGCGCAGGTTGTTGAACTGCTGGGGGACGTGGGCGTCGGTGTTTACGCATATGGTGGCCCCCAGCTCCATGGCCCTCTTGACCAGGGCGTCGGGCAGGTCGAGCCTCTTGGGGTAGGAGTTCACCTCCAGGGCCACCCCTCTAGCGGCGGCCTCCCTTATGACGGCCTCCACGTCCAGGTCCAGGGCCTCTCGCTCACCCAGTATCCTGCCGGTGGGATGCCCCAGGATCGACACGTAGGGGTTCTGCAGGGCCCTGAGCACCCTCCTGGTCATCTCCTCTCGGGACATGTTGAAGTGGGAGTGGACCGAGGCCACTACCACGTCTAGCTTGGAGAGGACCTCCTCGTCCATGTCCAAAGACCCGTCCGGGAGGACGTCCACCTCCAGCCCGCAGAGAACCCTGATGCCGGGGAAGCGCCCGGCGATCTCCCTTATCTCCTCCACCTGCCTCAGGGCCCTCTCCCTGTCCAGGCCGTGGGCCACCGAGAGGGAGCTGGTGTGGTCGGTGATGGCTATGTACTCCAGCCCCAGCCCCTGGGCGTAGGATATCATCTCCTCCAGGTCGGCCGTGCCGTCGCTCCAGTTGGAGTGGACGTGTAGGTCCCCCCTTATGTCCTCCAGCTCCACGAGCCTCGGAAGCTTGCCCTCGAGGGCTGCCTCCACCTCCCCTCTGTCCTCCCGTAGCTCGGGCTCCACGTAGCTCATGCCCAAAGCGGCGTATATCTCCTCCTCCGTCGACGAGGCCACCAGCTTCCCGCTCGCCTCCTCGAAGAGGCCGTATTCGCTCAGGGTGAGCCCCTTCCTCTGGGCCAGGGTCCTTATCCTCACGTTGTGGGACTTGCTACCGGTGAAGTACTGGAGGGCTGCCCCGAAGGAGCCCTCCTCCAGCACCCTCAGGTCCACCTGGAAGTTGTCGGCGGTGATGGCGCTGGACTTGGTGTCCCCCTTGGAGAGCACCTCCTTGAAGATGGACATGGAGGCGAAGAGGTCCACCACCTCCCTGGGTCTGTCGGAGATGACCAGCACGTCCAGATCGCCCACCGTCTCCTTCCTCCTGCGGATGCTGCCGGCCAGCTCCACCCTCTTGGCCAGGCCCGAGGAGGAGAGGGCGGAGGCTATCGCCTCCCCCAGGGGCAGGGCGTGGCTCAGGAGCTTCCTCCCCATGCCCTCGCGGAAGGTCTTTATCCCCGAGAGGATCTTCTCCACCGTCCTCTCCCTTATGCCCGGGAGATCCTTCCACCTGCCCTCCTTGAGGGCCGCCTCCAGCTCGTCGACGCTCTTCACCCCCAGCGATTCGTAGAACAGCCTGGCCTTCTTCGGCCCTATCCCGGGCACCGAGAGCATCTGGAGCACCCCCGGCGGGAAACGATCCTTCAGCCTCTCCAGGTCCGAGAGCCTTCCGGTGGATAGGTACTCCTGGATCTTGGCGGCCAGGTCCTTGCCTATGCCGGGTATCTCGGTGAGGGCGCCCCTCTGGGCTATGGACTCGAGGTCCTCCGCCAGGGCCTCCACGTTCTGGGCGGCCCTCCTGTAGGCCCTTATCCTGAAGGGGTTGTCCCCCTCCATCTCGAGGATGTCCGCTATGGTCTCGAAGACCCGGGCTATCTCCAGGTTTCGCAACCTCGCATCTCCCCTTTTGCCATTGTGCCTGGAGAAATGGTACCATAAATCGAGCCGAGCTTGCCTACGCGCCCCCTTTGTGTTAAGGTCTATCCTGAGGTTCTTTGGGAAAATTGTTTTATTTTCCAGGGGTGAGGGTTTGGTGAGGCGTCTTCCCTTCCTTTGTCTGTTCCTGGCCTTCTCTTTGGCGTCCGTCGCCGAGGGTGCCTTGAGGTGTCTGGTCTTCACCAGTTACCCCCTGGAGGGGGATGCGGCCATATCGGCTTGGACCAGGGAGGAGCTGCTGGGCATTAGGGCTGCCCTAAGGGAGCTCCGGGGGGACGACTTCGAGCTCGTGGTGGTCTCGATGGACACGAAGGCCCACAGGGACGAGGCCTACGAGGGGGAGATGGCGAGGAGGGCGCTCGAGATCGCGGAGAGGATTAGCCCCGACGTGGTGTTTCTGCTCGACGACCACGCCCTCAGGTCTCTGGGGCCCCTCATGAAGGGCAGGTCCACCCCTCTTTTCTTCTGCGGCGTCAACGCTCATCCCAGGGACTACGGCCTTTGGGGTGCGCCCAACGTGAGCGGGGTCCTGGAGAGGCTGGACTACCGGGTCTTCTTCGACCTGCTGGTCCTCTCCTGGCCCGCGGTGAACAAGGTCTTCTGCCTCGCCGACACCACGTGGAGCGGTTCCCTCATAGCCAGGCACCTGAGGGAGAACCTGGGCCTGGAGGGAGCCGGGGGGCGGTACAGGGGCATCCAGGTGGAGATCAGGTCCTTCGAGAGGGTCAGGGATCTGTCGGAGTTCCTGGATGGGGGTGGGCTTGTGGGCTTCGACATGCTGATCTACGTGGGCGTGCCCTACCTCCTGGACGATCTGGGCAAGCCCTTCCCCTTCGAGGAGCTGGCGCGCCTGGTTCGCTCGCGCTTCAGGGGGGTCGACGTGGCCTACGAGCCCTCGGGGGTGAGGCTCGCCGGGGTGGCCATGGCCTTCGCGGTCTCCCCCTTCAGGCAGGGATACCAGGCCGGGGAGATGGCCGTCAGGGCGCTGAGGGGGGAGATCCCAAGGGGCGGGAACCTCCGGATGGGTCAGGACTTCTTCCTCTTCTTCGACCAGGATAGGTTCAGGGAGCTGGGGATGAGCCCGCCCGAGGAGCTCTACCTCCTGGGGGTGGGCCTTCGGTGAGGGTGTCCCTGGCCCACAAGGTCCTGGCCTTGCTGTTTCTGTCGTTCTTCGCGGCGATGGGGCTCTTTCTGGGGCTCTCCCATTCCCTCATAGGGGATAGCCTGGAGGGGGCTATGCTCGAAAGGGGAAGGGATCAGCTTTACGCTCTCTCCTCCTATATGGTCTACTTCTCCAGGCTTCTTCGGGATCTGGAGCTTCAATCTTACTCCTTCTACTACGAGGTGATGGAGCACATGGAGGCCCTGTCCTCGCTCGACCCCGAGGCCATTGGGAGGCGGCTTTCCTCCGTGGTCCCCCCCTGGGGCGGCTTCCTCTACCTGGTGGACGGGGAGGGCTTCTCGGTGGTCGAGGTGAGCGGCCCTCTCTTCCGTTCGAACCTGCTCCGTTGGCCCTGGGGGAGGAGGGTCCTCTGGAGCGACGACGGCCACCAGGTGGTCCTCTTCAGGTGGAGGCCCTGGATGATATGCTGGAGGTCCTTGGGGGGTGGCTTCAAGCTCGTGTACATGGCCTCCCTGGAGATGCTTCCCGGCGTTGGCGATCGAGCTAAGCGAGTCGTGCTGGAGCTTTCCAGGTTCGTGAGGTCCCTGAGGGTGGAGGGGATATCGGCCGTCTTCCTGGAGGACGACGAAGGGTATCGGTGGCCCAGCGAGTACAACTACGGCCTCTACCTTCCCGGGGAGGAGAGGGCCAGGTCCTTGAGCAGGGCTCTGCTGGGGTTCGGCTTTAAGGCTGTTTACGTCTACTCCGCCGCGGCTGCGCTGGATCCCATCGTCAAAAGGGCGTTGCTCTACCTCCTATCCCTCGCCCTCCCCTCCCTCTTGCTCTTCGCCCTGGTGCTTCGACGCTACCTGTACCATCGGGTGTTAGCTCCCCTGTCGGTGATCGAGGAGGCGATCTCGAGCCTCTCGGTGGAGGGCGAATCCGTGAGGCTCGACGAGGGGCTCTTCCAGGAGGAGGAGCTTAAGGAGGTGGCTCGCCGCTACAACGCCGCCGCCGAGAGGATAGAGCGCCAGGCCGAGGACCTGATGGAGGCGGCGGCGGAGCTGGAGATGGCCAACGAGAACTTGACCTCCTCCCAGAGGGAGCTGGAGTCTGCCTACGGGCAGCTTCAGTCCTACGCCCAGGAGCTGGAGATCCAGAGGTCCAACCTGGAGGGCATCGGGAAGCTGTCCCAGGTGGCCTTGAGCCTGATGGGGATCGACTTCGACTCCATGGCGGTCAAGGTCCTCTCCATGGCCGAGCGACACTTCGGGCGCTCCTTAGCGCTCAGGAAGGATGGTCGGCTGCTCTTCTCGGGGGAGGGGGATGGGAGCGATCTCCTGGAGGTGGGCTCTTTCAGGCGCGGGGAGAGGGTCTACACCCTGCTCGCCGAGGTGGAGCCGGACGAGGTCCGGTCCTGGCCCACTTTGCTCCTGAGGCTTCTCTCCATAGCCTCGCAGGCCTCGGCCTCGATGGAGAGGGAGAGGGAGCTCTCCATGGGGGTGGCCAGGTCCTTGGCCAAGGTGGTGGAGCTGGTGGACGTCTACACCGCCGGTCACTCCGAGAGGGTGTCGCGCTACTCCCTGGTCCTGGCCAGGGCCCTATCCCACAGGGGCTTGTGCGTGGACCTCAGGAAGCTGGAGTTCGCCTCGGTCCTGCACGACCTGGGGAAGGTGTTGGTCCCGGCCGAAGTGCTGAACAAGCCGGCGAAGCTCTCGCCGGAGGAGTACGAGCTGATAAAGGTGCACCCCGTGGCGGGCGAGCAGATCGTTTCGCAAATACCGGGTTTTGTCGACGTGGCCCTGTGGATCAGACACCACCACGAGCGCTACGACGGCAAGGGTTATCCCGACGGCCTCTGCGGAGAGGGGATACCCCTGGAGTCGAGGATCATATGCCTGGCGGATGCCCTGGACGCGATGACCTCCGAGAGGCCCTACTCCAGGGCGAAGAGCTTCCGCGAGGCCAGGGAGGAGGTCGTCAGGTGCAGGGGCACACAGTTCGACCCCTCGCTGGTCGACGTGGCCCTGGCGGAGTTCGAGGCGGGGAGGCTCCCCTGAGGGGTCTCGGATTGTCGTTAAGCTGCATAGGTGGTAGTATAGCGGAAAAAACCAGATGAAAGGGCGATCTTCGTCCTCCGCGAAAAGGGGGGTGCTGGCGTGTTATCGAGGGTTTCCTTCAGGTACAAGGTGATAGCGGTGGCGGTGGGGGTGATGGCGCTTTCGCTGGCCTTCCTCTCCTTCATGAACTACCGCTCCACCAGGGAGTACATCCTCGCCAACTCCAGGGAGGTGGGGCTTGGGCTGATGGCCTCCTTAAAGCGCTCCGTGGAGGCCCAGTACAGGTTGCTCCTGGACAAGGCGGTGGAGGGGGCCTCGATGGCGGCCGCCGAGCTGGAGGGCGGAAAGGCCCTGGTCTCGGACCAGAAGGTCAGGGTGGGTAACGTGGAGCTGCCCGTGCTGGTGGTGCTCAAGGGGGGATTGGTGGATCTGACCGGCAACATGGGCATAGTGGAGGGCTGGGCTAAGAGGATGGACGCTCGCTTCACCATCTTCCAGGTGGTGGAGGAGGGCGGAAGGCCCGTGAGGATGGTCAGGGTCTCCACCAACATAAGGGACAGGAAGGGGGAGCTAATACTCGGCACCTCCGTGGGGGAGGACGACGTGGTCTTCAAGACCACCGTCCTGGAGAGCTCCTCCTACAGGGGCATAAACTGGGTTGAGAGCGATCCCTTCGTCGGGGCCTACGTTCCTGTGGCGGACGACGCGGGGAAGATCTTCGCGGTGGTCTTCTGCGGCTTTCCCCTGGAGTCCCTGTTCAGGCAGGTGGTGGACACCAGCTTCGGCAAGGACTCCTACGGCTTCGTCTTCACCTCCGACGGGACCACCATCGCCCACCCCTCGATCGAGAGGGGGACGAAGCTCGAGTCGGCGGCTCCCGACTTCTTCAGGGCCTTCAGGGAGGCTTCGGCCTCCCAGGAGGGGGTCTACGAGGTCCGATACCTCCAAGAAGGCAGGCCGAAGGTGGCGTACCTGACGAGGGCCGGCTTCGGCGACTTCCACCTGGGGGCCTCCCTCTTCGAGGATACCTTGCTGGAGCCGGTCTACAGGATGAGGAACGGCATGGCGCTGGTGGCCGTGCCAGCGGCCCTGGTGGCGGCGGTGATCCTGATGGTGGTGCTCTCCAGGCTCATATCCCCCCTCATGGGGGCGACGAGGGTCGCCGGCGCCATAGCCTCGGGCGACCTCACCGTGGACGTCTGCGCCGATCCCAACAGCACCGACGAGATCCAGCGGGTGCTGTGCTCCTTCGCCTCCATAGCCTCCTCCTTCAAGAAGCTGGTCTTCAAGATCAGGGGGCTCGAGAAGCTGCTGTCGGACAGCTCGGACGCCATGGCCGATATAGCCCAGTCCATCATGTTGGCCTCCCAGGAGACCTTCTCGGCCGCGGGCAACATGGTCAGCGCCATAGCCTCCATATCCTCGGCGGCGGAGGAGACCAACGCGGGCGTTGAGGAGATAGCCGCCGAGGCCCAGCGGGTGGCCCACACCGCCGACGAGATAAAGGCCAGGGCCGACGCGATGAGGAGGGAGGTGGACAGAGGGGGCTCCTCGGTGAGGGAGCTCGCCGAGGAGATAAAGGAGGTGGGCGCCGCCAGTCGTCAGATAGGCGAGGCCATAGACGCCCTGGAGAGGGCGGTCGAGAGGATAGTGGGCTTCGTGGGGACCATATCGAGCATAGCGGACCAGACCAACCTGCTCGCCCTCAACGCCGCCATAGAGGCGGCCAGGGCCGGGGAGGCGGGGAGGGGCTTCGCGGTGGTCGCCGAGGAGGTGAGGAAGCTCGCCGAGCAGTCCAACGAGGCGGCCAAGCAGGTGGAGGTCATAATATCCGAGATCCAGGGCAAGACGAGGGACGTGGCCTCGGACATAGAGAGGACGGGCAAGATGGTCTCCGAGGCCGTCAAGGCTGCCTCGGACACGGCCGACCTGATAGGCAAGGTGGTGGAGGAGATAGAGTCCTTCCTGGGGAGCATCTCCCGGATAGTCGAGGCCGCCGAGAGCCAGTCCGCGGGGATACAGCAGATAGCCTCCGCCATGGACAACATCGTCAAGATGGTCGGGGAGGGGAGGAACGCCGCCGACCTGGTGGAGGAGAGCTCTAGGGGCGTGCTTCAGAAGGCCGAGGAGTTGCTCTCCATAAAGGAGAAGCAGAAGAGGGCCCTGGAGGGGCTGGAGAAGTTGGTCGCCTCCTACAAGGTGAACGGGGGATCGAAGGGGAACGGCGAGGAGAGGGCTATAGCCCCCATCTCCTGAGCCCGGACCTCGGGAGCTGGCTCTCTCGGGCTTTTCCTTGACAGCTTCAAGCCCGGCATGTAAAATCGCTAGGTGCTCCAAAAAGGCAGGGTTCGAGGAGTGGTAGAGGCATGAGCCATCATGTGGAGAATCCGACCTTCTTCCTTCGCAAGGAGGACAAGCAGAACGACTGGTACGTGGTGGACGCTACGGACAAGGTGCTGGGGCGTTTGGCCTCTCAGGTGGCGAGGATACTGATGGGCAAGCACAAGCCCGTCTACACGCCCCACGTGGACTGCGGCGACCACGTGGTAGTAGTCAACGCCGAGAAGGTGAAGATCACCGGCAGGAAGCTCACCCAGAGGGTGGTCTACCGCTACTCGGGCTATCCCGGCGGTCTTAAGGCCATGACCTACGCCGACTACATGTCCAGGTATCCCGAGAGGCTCCTGGAGCGGGTGATAAAGGGTATGCTCCCCCGCACGCGCCTGGGGAGGAGGATGTTCAGGAAGCTCCACGTCTACAGGGGTCCCTCCCATCCTCACGCGGCCCAGCGTCCCAAGCCTCTGGAGATAAGGTAGGAGGGGTTCGAGGTGGCGACTTCTCTTTACTACTGGGGTACAGGGAGGAGGAAGGAGTCCGTGGCCAGGGTTCGGGTGAGGGGATCCGGCTCTGGCCTTTTCCTGGTCAACGGCAGGAAGGTGGAGGAGTATTTCCCGAGGATAGTCTGGCAGAAGCAGGCCCTGGGGCCCCTGGAGGTCACGGGTTTGCAGGGGAAGGTGGACGTGCTGGTCAACGCCCACGGCGGTGGGCTCACGGGCCAGGCGGGGGCCGTGAGGCTTGGGGTGGCGAGGGCCCTGGTGGAGATGAACCCAGACCTCCGTCCGATCCTCAAGAGGCACGGCATGCTCACCAGGGACCCGAGGATGGTGGAGCGAAAGAAGTTCGGGCACAGGAAGGCGAGGGCCATCTACCAGTACTCCAAGAGGTAATCCCTGTAGCTCGCCTCGAGGGGGAGCCCGGCGAAACGCCGGGCTCCTTTTTTTCGCCTTTAGGCCGTGTTATCATAGGTTAAGGGCTTTTTCAGCCTCGCGGGGAGGTGTTTTCGATGGAGAAGGAGGTCCTGTTCAGGGGCTGCAGGATAGGGCTTACAAAGGGCGACATAACCGAGTTCGACGGCGACGCGATAGTGAACGCCGCCAACAGCCACCTCTGGATGGGGGCCGGCGTGGCCGGGGCCATAAAGAGGCGAGGCGGGGAGGAGATAGAGAGGGAGGCCGTCTCCCAGGGGCCCGTCAAGGTGGGGGATGCGGTGGTGACCGGAGGGGGGAGGTTGAGGGCTCGATTCGTGATACACGCCGCCGTGATGGGACCGGACCTGGTGACCTCGGAGAGGTTCATCAGGGAGGCCACCACCTCCAGCTTGGTGAGGGCGGACGAGATAGGGGCCCGAAGGGTGGCCTTCCCTGCCCTGGGTACCGGCGTGGGGGGCTTCCCCTACAGGTCCGCCGCCAGGGCCATGATGGAGGAGTTGAAGCTCTACCTGGAGGAGGAGGAGTCGTCCATCCAGGAGGTGGTCTTCTACCTCTACGGGGACGAGGCCTACAGGGCCTTCGCCGAGGTCCTGGAAGAGGTCTTCGCCTAGGGGGGAAGCGAGATGAGAAGGGTGTATCTGGACCACTCCGCCACGACGCCCCTGGATCCCTCGGTGCTGGAGGCGATGACCCCCTACATGTCCTTCGCCTTCGGAAACCCCAACAGCCTGCACCTCTGGGGCAGGGAAGCGAGGGAGGCCGTCGAGAGGGCCAGGTCCCAGGTGGCCGCCCTCGTGGGGGCTTCGCCGGAGGAGATAGTCTTCACCGGGGGGGGTAGCGAGTCGGACAACCTGGCCATAAAGGGGGTGGCCTGGAGGCTTAAGGGAAGGGGGAGGCACCTCATAACCTCCTCGGTGGAGCACCACGCGGTGCTGGACGCCTTCAGGTGGCTTCAGGGTCAGGGGTTCGAGGTCACCTATCTTTCGGTGGACCGCTATGGGATGGTCTCCTCGGAGGAGCTCAGGAGGAGCATCAGGGACGACACCATCCTGGTGAGCGTGATGTTCGCCAACAACGAGGTGGGGACGATCCAGCCGATAGAGGAGCTGGGGGCCATCTGCCGGGAGAGGGGGGTGCTCTTCCACACCGACGCGATCCAGGCCGTGGGCCACCTGCCCGTGGACGTCTCGAAGTTGCCGGTCGACCTGATGACGATCTCCGCCCACAAGATGTACGGCCCCAAGGGGGTCGGGGCCCTCTACGTTAGGAGGGGGGTGAAGCTCGAGCCCCTGGTCCACGGAGGGGGCCAGGAGAGGGGCTTGAGGTCCGGCACCGAGAACGTGGCGGGCATAGTGGGGTTTGGCGCTGCGGCTTCTCTGGCGCTGAGGCGTCTGGAGTCGGGCGACGAGGAGAGGGTTAAGGCCCTCAGGGACAGGCTGGTTAGGGGCGTGTTGTCCTCCGTCCCCGAGGTCGAGCTGACCGGGCATCCCACCAGGAGGCTTCCCTTCCACGCGAGCTTCTGCGTGTCCCACGTGGAGGGGGAGGCCATGATACTGAGGCTCGACGCGCTCGGGATAGGGGTATCGAGCGGGTCGGCCTGCACCTCGGGATCTCTGGAGCCGAGCCACGTGCTCCTGGCCATGGGGATAGACCACAAGACGGCCCACGGCTCACTTCGGGTCACCCTGGGGAAGGACAACGTGGAAGAGGACGTGGACTACTTCGTGGAGTCGCTTCGCAGGGTGGTGGAGGAGCTGAGGTCCATATCCCCTTACGGCAAGGGGAATAGGTGAGGAGGTAGGAGGATGCCCTACTCTCAGAAGCTCATGGAACTGTTCTTCAAACCCCTGAACGTGGGGAGGATCGAGGACGCCGACGGGGTGGGGGAGGTGGGAAACCCCCGCTGCGGCGACGTGATGAGGATATACATAAAGGTGGAGGACGAAAGGATAGTGGACGTGAAGTTCGAGACCTTCGGCTGCGCTGCCGCCATAGCCACCTCCTCTATGATCACCGAGATGGTGAAGGGCAAGACCATAGAGGAGGCCTTGAGGATCACCAACAGGGACGTGGCCGAGGCGCTGGGGGGCCTTCCGCCCGAGAAGGTCCACTGTTCGCTCCTCGCCGAGCAGGGGATAAAGGCCGCCGTCAAGGACTACCTCTCCAGAAAGGGTAGGGTGGAGGAGGCTTCGAGGATAGATGTCGCCGAAGAGGACCATAGCTGTGATGTCGGTGAACCTGTCGAGGGCTAAGGGGACCCCCAAGGAGCCGGTGGAGGAGATAGAGCTTCGGGAGGGGATCGGCGTGGTGGGGGACGCCCACGCGGGGAGCTCCAGGGAGGTGAGCCTCCTGGACTGGTCCGAGGTGGAAGCGATGGCACCTCTTGTGCCGGAAGGGTTGCGTGTTGGGCCGGGGCTCTTCGCCGAGAACGTGACCACCTCTGGGATGGACTTCCCCCTCAAGGTGGGCGATAGGCTTCGCTGTGGGACGGTCCTGCTGGAGGTCAGCTCCATAGGAAAGGAGTGCCACGGCCACGGCTGCGCCATCTTCAGGGCAGCAGGAAGATGCGTAATGCCCGTCAAGGGGGTCTTCGCCAGGGTCATCTCGGGAGGGAGGCTCAAGGCCGGCGACGTCCTGGAGCTGGTGGAGGAGGAAGGGACCGATTGAGCGGGCCAAAGGTCCTGGCCTCAGCCAACCTGGGGGACGACCTCCTGCTGAAGCTCACCCTGGTGGGCGGAGCCCCTGCCGTGGTGATCTCCAACGCCCACACGGGCAGAAAGCAGATGCGAAGGCCCTACTGGTTCGTGGAGGGGCTCTCCCAGCTCAAGGTGAAGCGGGGTGCTTCCCTGGTGGAGTACTCCAGGGAGGAGGTCCTCGCCGCCTTGACTCCCCTCCTGAAGGCTGCGGCCCAGGACGAGGAGGTCAGGGGCGCTGCCAGGAGGGCCTACGTCGCCATGCTCAGGGTGGCTCACGATCCCCACATCTCCTCCTCCCTCGAGAGGTTCAGGTTGGCCGACGACCTGAGGAGGTCGTCCCTGTGGTTCTCCCAGGGGAGGGGATCCTCCGGCGTGGCCTTCCTGCTACCCCTTTTCCTCCTCCGGGAGGAGGAAGAGCTGTTCAGGAGCCACTTCAGCTCCAGCTGGGACGGAAGACAGCTCAGGATAGCCTTCGACGAGGACCTCTCCGCCTCCCTCTTCAGGGCCGGCGTCCCCCAGAGCCTCGCCCTGTGGACGCCCTCTCGCTGGAACGAGCCGCTGGTGCTCTCGTCCGCCGCCGCCTTCTTCTGCCTCGTACCGGGGGGGGAGGAGCGCATCCTCTTCCCGAGGTCCCTGATGGGCCTCTCCGACGTGGGGGTGGCCGAGGCCCTGTCCCATAGGCTTCTCTGGACGCTGAGGTCCTTCATGAGGTTCTTCCCCCTCGCCCCCCACGTGGGGGAGTTCGAGGAGTCCTTCTCCTTCGCCGACGAGGTGGACGCCTTCCTGAGGGAGAGGGGCTTTTCCCCCAGGAGGCGGTGGCAGGAGCCTATGGGCGTACTCGGGGATTGGGCCTCCACGCTCACCCTCTACGAGTCCGGGGAGAGGACGGCCATCTCCCTGGTCCCGGAGCTCCCCGAGGGGAGCAGCGCCTGGAGTAGGACGGCCAGGGCCGTCTGGGCCGCGCCCGAGGCCACGGAGAGGATGGGGGCGTTCTTCGCCCCCATCTCCGTGGACCCTCTCAGGGAGAGCGCCCTCTACTTGCTCGGCGCTTCGGAGGCCAGGAGGTGGCTGGAGCTATGGAGACGCCTGCTTGGGCCTTTCGTCTCCCTCCTTTGAGCCCTTGCACTCGCACCTGAAGGGCCAGCCCACCACCCCACCCTCCAGGATGGAGGCCTCCTCGATACCTATGCCCTTCAGGGTGCACACCGCGTCCCAGGCGCGGCTGGAGATCTTGCACGTGGCTATGATCTCCCTGTCCCTGGGAAGGCTCTCCATCATCTCCCTCAGCTTGCCCAGGGGCACGTAGCAGGTGCACTCCTCGTAAGGCAGGGAGACCTCCTCCACCTCCTTCGGCGTCCTGACGTCCAGTATGATGGCCCTGCCCTCCTCCACGAGCTCCCTGGCCTCCGTGGGCTTCCTCCCCTTGAGCAAGCCCGCCAGCTTGTTCCTCGCCGTGTTGGCCGCGTGGGTGAGGGGGTCCAGGGCGCTGGAGTAGGGGGGCGAGTAGGCCAGATCCAGGTCCGCCAGCTCGTCCACCGTCATGCCGCTCCACACGGCCGAGGCCAGGACGTCTATCCTCTTGTCCGCTACCCCTTCGCCCACGATCTGAGCCCCCAGTATCCTGCCGCTTCCCCTCTCCAGCACCAGCTTTATGGTGATGGGCTTTGCCCCCGGGTAGTAGTGAGCCTTGTCCAGGGCGGTTATGGTGGACGAGATGGCCTTGAACCCGGCCTCCTCGGCCTCCCTCTCGGAGAGGCCGGTCCTCGCCACGGTGGTCTCGAAGACCTTCACCACGGCGGTCCCTAAGACCCCCTTGAAGCGGCTCGGGATGCCCGCTATGTTGTCCGCGATGGTTCGGCCGTGCCTGTTGGCGGTGGAGCCCATGGGCTGGTAGACGTACCTCCCGCTCACCAGGTGCCTGGACTCCACGCAGTCGCCCCCGGCGTAGACGTCCGGTATGGAGGTCCTCATGTGCTCGTCCACCCTTATCCCGCCGAGGCTACCTATCTCGGCCCCCGCCTGCCTCGCGAGCTCCACGTTGGGCCTGACCCCCACCGCCACCAGCACCAGGTCGGCCTCGAGGGCGCCGGCGTCCGTCCTCACCCTCCTGGCCCTAGCCCCTTCCCCCTCGACCTCTAAGACCCTGGCGCCGCCCACGAACCTGACCCCGGAGGCCTCGAGCTTCTTCTGCACCAGGAGGCCCATCTCCTCGTCCAGCAGCTTCGGGAGCGGCCAGGAGAGCGCCTCCACCACGGTGACCTCGAGGCCCCTTATCCTGAGCGCCTCTGCCATCTCCATCCCGATGAGGCCAGCTCCCACCATGACCGCCCTCCTGGGCCTCTCCGAGTCGATGAAGTCCTTGAGCCTCTTCGCCCCCTCTATGTCCCACCTGGTGAAGACGTTCTCCAGGTCCAGACCCGGGATGGGAGGGACGAAGGGGGTCGAGCCGGTCGCTATCACCAGCTTGTCGTAGGGGAAGACCTTGAGCTCTCCGGTCCTCAGGTCCCTCGCCTCCACCGCCTTGGCCCTGGGGTCCACCCTCTCCGCCCTGTGCATGGTGAGGAACTCTATGGCCTTGTTCTTCTTGAAGAAGGTCTCGTCCCTGGGTACCCCCACGGGGGTGGAGAAGAGGTCCTCCAGTCGACCCACCAGCCCGGCCACGTAGTAGGGTATCCCGCACGCCCCGTAGCTTATGTGAGAGCCCATCTCCAGCACCGTTATCTCCGCGCTTGGGTCGAGGCGACGGAGCCTGGCCGCCGCCTTGGGCCCGCAGGCCACCCCTCCCACTATGAGAACCCTCATCTCGACACCTCCTCTTGGGTTCGAAGCTGACCCTAATCGGAGTAATCGGCCCCCTCCTCGCGCTTCCTCCTGTCCGGGGCGAGATCCCTGGTGTAGTGGTGCCTCATGTTGAGGACGAAGCGCTGGGGCAGGCTGCAGTGGTCCTTCCTGGAGAGCATTTTGTCCACCACCAGCTCGGCCGTCCCCTCCGCGCCGAAGGCCCTTATGAAGCGCTTGGCCCACTCGCAGGTCTCCTCCACTATCCTCTCCTTTATGGGCTCGGGCAGGGCCATGATCTTGTCGTGGAAGGGCTTGTTGGCCTTCTTGTAGTCGCCGCTCTTTCGGCTCATCCCCTGGGAGTCGGCCCAGGCCACTATCTCCTCCCACAGCTCCGCGGGGATGCCCCTGTCGGGGTCCTTGACGTAGGAGCCCTTCTCTATGACGGCGTTGCCGGTGTCCTCCTCCATCTTCAGGCCGAAGAGGATGTTCTGCCAGAGCGTCCCCACGTTCCCCTTGTTTATGCCGTAGTGCCTGAAGGTGCTCACCTTTTCCAGGGGCGTGCCCGATATGCCGTGCTGGGCTATGGAGACGCCGAAGGGGGCTATGGCGTCGGCTATCTCCCTGGTCCTCACTAGGTCTATCCCCTCCTCCTCGCCCGAGGACTTGTCGTAGGTGCCGTGCTTGCTCCCGTTGGATATGGCCAGGAAGTCGGGGAATACGCCCCAGGAGTTGAGACCCCCGACGAAGTAGAGGGCCTCCTCCACGGTGGTGAGCTCACCGGGTCCCTTTATCTCGCCCACCTCCACCTCCAGCCCTATGTAGGGGGGGATGTGCATGGCCACGTCCCTGGTGAAGATCAGGTTCTCGTAGTCGGGGTTGTGGGAGGCGTCTATCGCCACGGAGGTCCAGCCCCTGGATATTATCTGGCAAAGGTGCGCTATCGACTTGTCCCGGTCCTCCGCCCCCTTGACGGCGTAGTGGTCCACGTGGAGGGCGAATATGACCCCGTGCCCCAGCTCCCTGGAGTACTCGACCGCCATGGAGGGGACGTTGTCGTAGTTGTTGCCGCAGTAGGTGGCCTCCGACTTGGCTAGCTCCAGCATCACCGCGGCCTTCAGCTCCTTGGCCGCCCTCAGGACGCCCTTTATGGTGAGGGGGTTTCTGACGTTGGCCGCCAGGGCTATGGCCCTGGCCTCCTTCATGGCCTCGGCGATGTCCCTTCCGCTCACCAGCCCCACTGGCTCGTCCCTGTAGAGCATCTGGACGTTAAGGGGCCTGTATCTCAAGAACTCCTCGTAGCGCTCGTTCGATCTCACCCCGCATCCCTCCTTCGTTGTTGATTTTTGGGGGCTCACCCACCATAATATGGGGTGGCCGTCCGACTGAAATGGTAGCACAGGCCGATCTTTTCCGAAAGGGAAGTGGTGGCGCCTTGCCGGCTCCGAGAAGGTTGATCCTGGCCTCTTCTAGCCCCCGCAGGGAGAGGTTGCTGTCCGAGCTGGGATTGCCCTTCGCGAAGGTCCCTCCCCTCTTCGACGAGGGATCGGTGGAGCTCCGAAGCCCCTCTGAGCTCGCCCTGGAGCTCGCCAGGGGCAAGGCCAGGTCGGTGGCCTGTAGATACCCCGAGGACGTGGTGCTGGGGGCGGACACGGTGGTCTACCTCGAGGGCGAGGTCCTGGGGAAGCCCGGCTCCAGGGAGGAGGCGAAGGCCATGCTCAGGGCGCTCTCGGGGCGGAGGCACGAGGTCTTCACCGGGGTCTGCCTGGTGTGCCTGGGGATGGGTTTGGAGGAGGCCTTCGTCGAGGTGAGCTCCGTCTTCTTCAGGGATCTCTCGGAGGAGGAGATAGAGGCCTACGCGAACAGCGGCGAGCCCATGGACAAGGCCGGGGCCTACGCCGTGCAGGGCAAGGGGGCCTCCCTGGTCAGGAGGGTCGAGGGTTGTTTCTACAACGTGGTGGGGCTTCCCGTCTCCAGGGTCTGCGAGGCCCTGTCGCGCTTCGGGATCAGGCCCCACCTCTTCTGGGTTGAGGGGGGATCCGGGGCTTGGAGCGACTTCTGAGGCGAAGATCTAGCGCCGCGACCTTCTTCCTGCTGCTCGTGCTCGGCCTCTCGGCCTTGCTCGCGGTGGCCTTGCCGCCCAGGCTCTCGGAGGAGAGGTCCAGGGCCGCTTTCGCCCTGCTGGTGGACTGGGGGGACGTGCTCTCCATCGCCAGGGCCAGAGGCGAGGACGTCCTGCGGGTGCTGGAGGAGCTAAAAGGGGCTGGCTTCTCCGGGCTGGTGGTCCAGGAGGTGGGGATCAAGGACCTCTACGACTACGGTATCTCCCTGGGGAGCGCCTCCTCCTTCCTGCGCGGGCCCCTTCCTCCCGGGGTTTCGCCCGAGGACCCAGCCCTTCTGGTGCCCCTCCCTCTGGCCGAGAGCGCCTCTAGATGGATCTCCCTTCGCTGGAGTTTCAGGGCCTTCGACCTCCCCTCCGGCAGGCTCTTCGTCGTCCCTGGCCTTCCGCCCAAGGCCCTGCAGTGGGTGGGCTTCTTCTACGACGAGGCGGCCTTCCGCCTCGCCAGGAGGGCTGGGCTCAGGCTGGTCCTGAGGCCTCAGCCCATGCCCGGCTCTGGGGAGGGGAGGATCTCCAGGTACCTGGAGGCGATCCTTTCGGCCTCGCCCGACGCCGTTTTGCCCGCTGGGGACGTCTTCCTGGGCTTTCCCGAAGGCCTGAGCGGGTTCGTCTCCTCCCTCAAGGGGGCGGGCGTCCCCCTGGCCGTCGCCGAGTTCAGCAGGCAGAGGGGGTTGCCTGAGGCCACCTCCATGGCGTATCCCTTCCTCCTGCCCCTTCACAGCATCCCCGAGGACGAGATAAACCTCTTTCGGGTGGACTACAGGTCCGGAATACAGCGCTACGTGAGGGCCGCCCGGGAGAGGGGGCAGAACCTGCTCCTGATCCGGCCTTTCTGGTATCGAAGCGGAGATCCCCTGGAGGAGCTCAAGGCGGCCGGGAGGGAGGTCTCCCTGAGCCTCTCGGGCTTTCCCCCCTACCCCATGAGGAACGGGTGGCCCGACCTCCTCGCCGACAGGAGGGTCTCCCGGCTGGCCCACCTGGGGATGGGGCTCTTCCTGTCCTCGGCGGTGGGGCTCCTGTCCCTCTACGCCTTCCCGGGCGCGCTTTGGCTCGCCTGGACGGCCTTCGCCCTCTCCTTCGTCCCCTTCGGGCTCCTGCCCGACGGGTTCGGGCTGCTATACAGGCTCTCTGGGCTGGGTGTGGCCGTCGCGCTCTCCACCCTGGCCTCGGTCCTGTCCATGGCTCCGGGAAGGGGTCCGTACCTTAGATCGATCCTTCTGGGGCTTGGCCTGGCGGTGGCGGGGGGGCTGGCCATAGCCTCCTACTACGGGACCCCCAGGTACGCCCTGAAGGTGGACCTCTTCTTCGGGGTGAAGTTGTCCCTGGCACTGCCCCTACTCCTGGTGGCGTTCCTCTCCTTCCTGGACGGGTTTTACCCGGAGAGGCCCAGGGACCTGATGCTCAGGCCCATATACTGGTTCGAGGTGGCCCTGGGGGTGGCCTTCCTGGGGGCTTTGGCCTTCATGCTCCTTAGGAGCGGGAACTTCGGCGTCTTCGCTGTGGCCGCGGCGGAGGAAAGGCTCAGGCTGCTCCTCGAGATCGCGATGGGGGTAAGGCCCAGGACGAAGGAGATAGCGGTGGGATATCCGGCGCTGGTGCTGTGCCTTTGGTCCGCCGGGAGCGGTTTTCTTGGAAGGTACAGGGTGCTCCTTCGCCTCGCTGGTTCGGTGGCCTTCGTCTCGGTCGTCAACAGCTTCTGCCACCTCCACACCCCCCTGGTCGTGACGCTGCTTCGGGTGGCCCTGGGCGCGGCCTTCGGGTGCGCCGTCGGCCTTATCCTGGTCCTCCTCTTCTCCCTCGCCTCCCGTCTGCTCCTTTGGGCCGACAGGAGGGGTCTGGTCTGAGGCGCATATGCCTGGCCGGCTACTTCGGCTTCGGCAACCTGGGGGACGAGCTCATGCTCAGGGCCGAGGCGGAGCTCCTGAGGGAGATGGGCTTCGCGGGAGAGCTCCTCGTCCTGTTCGGCCCCAGGGGTGAGCCGCCCCAGGGCGTCGCCAGGGCGAACCGCTGGTCCGTCCCCGACGTGGTCAGGGCGTTGAGGGGATCGGACCTCCTGATACTGGGTGGGGGGAGCATCTTCCAGGACGCCACGAGCCTCAAAAGCCCCTTTTACTACGCGGCTTTGGTCTTCCTGGCCAAGGGCTTTGGGCTTAAGGTCTGGGCCTTCGGGCACGGGGTGGGGCCTTTGAGGAGGTCCATCTCCAGGTGGGTTTCGCTCAGGGCCCTCGGGGCCTGCGACCTGATCACCCTCAGGGACGAGAGAAGCCTCAGGTGGCTTGCGGGGAGGGGTATGCCGGAGGGAAGGCTTCGGCTGGGAGCTGACCCGGTCTTCTCCCTTACGCCCAGGATGTCGCCCTCGAGGGGGGGAGGCTGGCTCCTTTTGAACCTCAGGCCAGTTAACTCCTCCCTGCCGAGGCTCGCCCTGAAGGAGGGCTTGGCCCTGGCCGATGGGCTCGGCCTTAGGGTCGTGGGGGTGGCCCTCTCGGAGGGGGATCGGGATCTCATGGCGAGCTTCGGGCTGAAGGCGATCCTGGTGAGCTCCCTCGAGGAGGCAGCAGGGGTCTTCGAGGGGGCCTCGCTGGCCCTGGGGATGAGGTATCATTTCCTGGCGTTGTCCGCCATGGCCGGGGTGCCCTTCGTGGGGGTGCCCTACGATCCGAAGGTGGTCTCCCTCTGCGGGGCCTTCGGGATGCCCCTCCTGGGGGAGGAAGGGATCCCCCGGGGTGAGGGCGTCGGAGGGGCTTTGAGGGAGCGCTCCTTAGAGCTCGGCGAGCTGGTCAGGAGGTCGTTTCGAGATGGTTTTGGGCTACTTGGAGGACTCTAGCGTCGTCCCCTACGGCGAAGGGGAGGGGAAGGGCTTTGAGCTCAGCCCCGAGGAGGAGACCGAGCTCAAGCTCATCGCCAACGGCATCAGGAGGGACATAGTGCAGATGACCTACATGGCCAAGTCCGGCCACCCGGGCGGGTCCCTCTCGGCCGTGGAGATCATGGTGAGCCTCTACTGGAGGTTTCTCTCCCACAGGCCCCACGAGCCCTGGTGGGAGGGGAGGGACAGGTTCGTCCTGAGCAAGGGGCACGCCTGTCCAGTGCTCTACGCCTGTCTCGCCGCCAGGGGCTACTTCCCCAAGGACATGCTCTGGACCTTCAGGAAGCTGGGCAGCATACTGCAGGGGCATCCGGAGTACGGCAAGGCGCCGGGGATCGAGGCCACCACCGGCTCCCTGGGGCAGGGCTTCGGCGTGGCGGTGGGGATGGCGCTCGCCTTCAAGCTGGACCGAAGGCCCAACAGGGTCTACGTGCTGGTGGGAGACGGGGAGATCCAGGAGGGGTGCGTGTGGGAGTCGGCCATGACGGCCTCCTTCAGGGGTTTGGACAACCTGACGGCCATCCTGGACCACAACGGGCTGCAGATAGACGGGTCCGTGAGGGAGGTCAAGGGAAGCCTGTATCCCCTGAGGGAGAAGTGGGAGGCCTTCGGCTGGAAGGTGGTCGAGGCCGACGGACACAGCTTCAGGGAGCTCTTCAGGGCCCTGGGGGAGGCGGTGAGCACCAGGGGCGTTCCCACCGTGGTGATAGCCCACACGGTCAAGGGGAAGGGGGTCTCCTTCATGGAGGGGAAGGTCTCCTTCCACGGCAAACCCCCCACGGCGAGCGAGCTGGAGGAGGCCCTGAGGGAGCTCGCCGATCGAGAGAGGGCCATAAGGGAGGGGAGGGCGTGATGGATAAGAGGGCCACCAGGGACGCCTACGGGGAGGCTCTGGTGGAGATAGGGGAGCGCCATCCGGAGGTGGTGGTGCTGGACGCTGACCTCGCCGAGTCCACCAGGAGCCATCGCTTCGCCGAGCGCTTCCCGGATCGCTTCTTCGACGTGGGCGTGGCGGAGCAGGACATGATCCTGCTGGCGGCGGGCTTGGCGCTGGCGGGCAAGAAGCCCTTCGCGAGCACCTTTGCCGTCTTCGCCGCCTGCAGGGCCTACGACCAGATCAGGGTCTCCGTGGCCATACCGGGGCTGGACGTGAAGATAGTCGCCTCCCACGGGGGGCTGAGCGTGGGGGAGGACGGGGCCACCCATCAGTCGATAGAGGACCTGGCCCTGATGAGGGTGATCCCCGGCATGACGGTGCTGGTTCCCGCCGACTACTGGTCGGCCTACAGGTTGGCCCTGGCGCTCGCCGAGCACAGGGGTCCTGCGTATCTGAGGCTCGGGAGGCCCAAGGTCCCGGTGATATACGGGCCCGACGAGGAGTTCCGGATAGGGGATGCCAAGCTGTTGAGAGGGGGTAGGGATGTAACTATAATAGCCTGTGGGCACATGGTCTTCCAGGCGCTCAGGGCCGCGGAGGCGCTCGCCGAGAGGGGCGTGGAGGCGGAGGTGCTGGACGTATACTCTATCAAGCCCCTTCCCTCCTCGGTCATCTCCTACTCCCTCAAGAAGACCGGCTGCGGCGTGGTGGTGGAGGAGCACTCGGTCGTCGGAGGCCTCGGTGGGGCGGTGGCGGAGCTCTCCTCCTCCTGTTGTCCGGTGCCCATAAAGCGGGTGGGCGTGGCCGACCGCTACGGCCAAAGCGGAGGGGTGGAGGAGCTTTGGGAGCTGTATGGGCTAACGCCCGAGAAGATAGCCGACGCCGCCTTGGAGGTCCTGCACAGAAAGAGGGGTTTCTAGGTTGATAGAGCTACTGGGCGTCAGCAAGGTCTACCCTCCGGACATCGTCGCCCTGAGGGACGTGACCCTCAAGGTGGAGGGGGGGGAGTTCGTGTTCGTCACGGGTCCCACCGGCTCGGGCAAGACGACCCTCCTGAGGCTCCTGATAGGGGATGTGGTCCCCACCAGGGGGAGGGTGGTGGTCGGCGGGGTGAACCTGGCCGAGGTCAAGAGGGGGGATCTACCCCTCTTCAGGCGCGACGTGGGGGTGGTCTTCCAGGACTTCAAGCTCTTGCCCCACAAGACCGCCTACGAGAACGTGGCCTTCGTCCTCGAGGCCTTCGGCCTCCCCCCCAGGGAGGTCAGGCGCAGGGCCATGGAGGCGCTGGAGATGGTGGGGTTGGTCCACAGGAGGAGGCTCTTCCCCGAGCAGCTATCGGGGGGCGAGCAGCAGAGGCTCGCCCTGGCCAGGGCGATAGTCAACATGCCCTCCTTGCTCCTGGCGGATGAGCCCACCGGCAACCTGGACCCCCACACCGCCTCCGACGTGGTCAAGCTCCTCCTCCAGATCAACGCCATGGGTACCACGGTGGTGGTGGCCACCCACAACAGGGAGCTGGTGAACGAGCTGAGGAAGAGGGTGATCTCCTTGAGGGATGGGGTCCTGGTGAGGGACGTGAGGGGGGGCACCTACGACGATGAGTAGCTTCAGGTACTGCCTCAGGGACGCCCTGCTCTCCATAGGGAGGAGGTTTGGGCTGCACCTTCTAACCTTCCTCACCCTCCTCACCGTCTTCTTCCTGCTGGGGGCGGTGCTGGTGCTGGTGGTGGCCTTCCAGAGCCTCACCCTCCAGGTGGAGGAGGGTCTCACGGTGAACGTCTACCTGAAGGAGGGCGCCCACGACCTCGCGGCCTTGAGGGAGCAGGTGGCCTCCGTGCCCGGGGTGAGGGAGGTGGAGCTAGTCACCAGGGAGGAGGCCTACCGGGAGCTCCAGAGGGCTCTGGGGGGCAGGAGGGGCTTCCTCGAGGTCCTGGGTCCCAGGAACCCCCTTCCCGACGCCTTGCGGGTCAGGGTCTCGTCGGTGGAGGAGGTGGAGGGGGTGGTAAGGGCCCTATCGGGCAGGCCCGAGGTGGACGAGGTGGTCCACGCCGGGGCCCTGGTGGAGAGGCTGGCCAGGGTTAAGAGGGCGGTGGCCCTTGGGGGCGTGGCCTTCGCCGCCGTGTCCTTCCTGGCCTCGGTGCTGTTGGTCTTCAACGCTGTCAAGGTGAGCGTGTACTCCCGCCAGGAGGAGATAGCGGTGATGCTCCTGGTGGGCGCTACCTACGGTTACATCAAGGCCCCCTTCCTGATAGAGGGGATCCTGGTGTGCGGTTCCTCGGCGCTGGCTGCGAGCTCGCTGCTGTGGGTCTTCTTCGATCGTCTGTTCGCCAGGGCCTCCGCCCTGCTCCCCTTCGTCCGCTTCCCCCACGGGCTCGAGCTGGCAGGTCAGATATTCCTGGTGGTGGTGGGCTTCGGCCTGCTGGTGGGCATGATCAGCAGCTGGGCCGCCGTGAGCGGCTACCTGAGCTTCAAGGCTCGGCCCAGGTAGGTGGTGCAGCGCGATGAGGATTTTAGCGCTTGGACTTTGCGGGTTGGCGCTTTGGGCCTTGCCGGCTTTGGCCGACGACCTGGACCTCCGGATAAGGGAGCAGCAGGACTTGCTTCGCCGAATAGAGTCTCAGCTCGAGTACCAGGGCAGGCTGGTGAGGAGCTACTCGGAGCAGGAGAAGGGGATACTGGGGGAGCTCGAGCGGATAAACAAGGCGATAGTCAGGAAGGACGAGGAGATAAGGCTCCTGGATCTCCAGATAAGGCGCACCGAGAGGAACGTGGAGTCGCTCAAGTCCAGGATAAGGGGGCTTGAGGGGGAGATAGAGCACTTGAAGGAGGTCCTGGCTCAGCGCCTCGTGGCCATGTACAAGTACGGGGACGTGGGGAAGTGGGAGGTGTTGCTCTCCGCCTCCAGCGCCTCCCAGCTCATGGAGAGGACCTACTACCTGAGGCGCCTGGCCGAGGAGGACAGTCGCGTCCACGATCAGCTCCTGGCCAAGGTCAGGGAGCTCGAGGCGGCCAAGAGCGACCTCCAGGCCCAGCAGGCCGAGCTGGAGGCCAAGAGGAGGAAGGCCTCCGCCGAGAGGGCCTCCCTGGCGAGGGAGCAGGAGAGGCGCGACAGGCTTCTCTCCGACATAAGGTCCAAGAGGGAGTTCTACCAGAGGGCTATGGAGGAGCACAGGAAGACCCTCAAGGAGGTGGAGGAGGGGATAAGGAGGCTCCTGGAGGAGAAGGCCCGCAGGGAGAGGGAAAGGGGAAGGGAAAGGTCCTCCTCCCAGCTGGTGGCCCCTCGAAAGGGGCAGATGCTCTGGCCGGTGGAGGGGGAGATCACCTCCACCTTCGGGGAGAGGCCACACCCGGTCTTCAACACCAGGAGCATGCACACGGGGATAGACATAGTGGCGCCCTACGGGACCGCGGTGAGGGCCGCGGCCTCCGGGGAGGTGCTGTACGCGGGCTGGGTGAGCGGCTACGGTCAGGTGGTGATCCTGGACCACGGCGGGGGGATCACCACGGTCTACGCTCATCTCTCCCGCATGCTCGTGTCCGAGGGGCAATCGGTGAGGGCTGGCGACGTCATCGGCAGGGTGGGCAGGACCGGGCTAGCCACCACCGCGCACCTGCACTTCGAGGTGAGGGTGGACGGCAAGGCGGTCGATCCCATGCCCTATCTCTCGTCCAGGTAGGAGGCGGGGTGCTGGATGAACAGGCGCAGGGCGCTCCTGGCGCTGGTCCTTCTGGTCGCGAGCTTCTGGCTGGGGAGGGCCTCGGTGGCACCGGTCTCGGGCCAGACGGTGGGCTCGCAGGAGCTCTCCGTCTTCCCCTTCCACCCGAGGTTCCTGTTGCTCATGCGGCAGGCCAGGGCCCTGCTGGATCAGTACTACGTGGAGAGCTTGGACTCCGAGGTCGCCGACAGGATGGCCTATGGGGCCATAAAGGGCATGGTCTCGGCGCTGGGGGACCCCTACACTCGCTTCGTGGAGCCCAGGGAGCTGGAGGAAGAGCGGATGGAGATGAGCGGCGAGTACGGGGGCGTGGGTATGTACATCGGGCAGAGGGACGGGAGGATACTGGTCATAGCTCCCATAGAGGACACCCCGGCCGAGAGGGCCGGCATAAAGGCGGGCGACGAGATAGTCAAGGTGGACGATAAGAGCGTCGTGGGGATGACCCAGGACAAGGTGGTGAGGATGCTTCGGGGGAACCCTGGGACGCGGGTGACGGTCTGGATCAGGCGGGAGGGCAGGGAGGACCTGCTCAAGTTCGACATCGTCAGGGATCTGATAAAGATAAAGGTGGCCAAGGGTGAGGTCCTGGAGCAGAGGGGCCTCAGGATAGGGTATCTTCGACTGTCCTACTTCAACCAGAAGGCGGCCGACGAGCTGGCTGAGGTCATAAGGAGGGTCTCGGAGGATGGGGTGGACGGCTACGTCCTGGACCTTCGCAACAACCCCGGCGGCCTCCTGGACGTGGGGATAGACGTGGCGAGCCTCTTCATGGAGCGCGGGGTGGTGGTGGAGGTGAGGGGTCGCTCCGGTAGGGCGGAAGGGGTTTACTCCACCACCAGGGAGCAGCTGGTCAAGGGACCCCTCGCGGTCCTGGTCAACGAGGGGAGCGCCTCGGCCTCGGAGATAGTGACGGGGGCCCTGAGGGACTCCGGCAGGGCCCTGGTCTTCGGGAAGAGGACCTTCGGCAAGGGGCTGGTGCAGAGCCTCTTCGCCATGCCCGACGGGTCCGGCGTCTTCATAACCGTCGCCAGGTACTACACCCCCAGGGGGGATATGATAGACAAGAAAGGGATCTCCCCCGACGTGGAGGTGGATGGGGAGTACTCGAGGGAGAGGGAGAAGGACGTTCAGCTCAAGAGGGTCCTGGAGCTCTTCGCCGAGAGGATAGAGGGGGAGAGGAGGTCGCTTGTCCGTCGATAGGGGCGACGTGAGCCTGGGCAAGAGGTTTGTGTTGGGGGGCTTGCTGTTCGCCCTCTTCTTTTTTGTCGGCTTCGTGGGGGGGATGCTGGTCTTCGCCCTCGACGGCAGGGCCGTCTCGTCCAGGTTTTCTTACCCACCCTCTGGGGCTTCGACGGCGTCTGAGGGGACAAGGCCCGCAGGGGAGAGCTGGGAGCTTCGCGGGATCGAGGTCTCCCTTGGGGTTGGAGCTGGTAGAGAGGGCAGCTGGCGTTCGACCTTCCCGTCGCTCAGGGCGAGCGGGGAGGGGCGGCCCAGGGTCGCCATAGTCATAGACGACTTCGGCTTCTCCGTGGGCGTCGCCAGGCAGTTCCTCGAGCTACCCTTCCCCGTGACCTGGGCCATAATACCCTTTAGACCTCACAGCGGCGAGGTCGCCAGGATAGCCCGCCTCGAGGGCATACCCTTCTTGGTCCACATGCCCATGGAGGCGTGGGGTGACGGCAGGAGGTATCCCAACGTCCTCAGGGTCGGCATGACCGAGGAGGAGGTGGAGGAGGTGGTGGAGAGGGCCTTGAGCTCCCTCCCCGGGGCGGAGGGGATGAACAACCACAGGGGTAGCCTGGCCACCGAGGACAGGAGGCTCATGGGCTACCTCATGAGGGCCCTTTCCAGGCGCGGGCTTTACTTCCTCGACAGCATGACCACCCCCAGGACGGTGGCCTTCAGGGCGGCGAGGGAGGAGGGTTTGGGGTGGGCCTTGAACGACCTCTTCCTGGACAACGAGCCGGAGGAGGAGGCCATAGCCCTCAGGATGAGGCAGCTGGCCTCGATGGCCTTGAGGAGGGGCAGCGCAGTGGGGATATGTCACGCCAGGCCCCAGACCTATTCGGCTCTCCTCAAGAACTACAGGGTCTTCGAGGAGAGGGGTGTTGAGCTGGTCCATCTGAGAGATCTGATATCGCGAGGAGGTCTTGGCCTTGAGGGGAAAAGGTGACGTGGTGGTGGGGCTTCAGTTCGGCGACGAGGGCAAGGGGAGGGTGGTGGACCTGCTGGCCGGGGGCTACGACGTGGTGGCCAGGTACCAGGGCGGCGCCAACGCGGGCCACACCGTGGTGGCCATGGGGAGGAAGTTCGTCTTCCACCTTTTGCCCTCGGGGATGCTCTATCCGGGAAAGCTCTGCGTGGTGGGAAACGGGGTGGTGCTGGACCCCGAGCAGTTCTTCAGGGAGCTCGAGGAGCTCGGGCCCGAGAGGGCCGAGGTCCTGGTGAGCGGATGCGCCCACGTGGTGATGCCCTATCACAAGGTGCTGGACGCCCTGGAGGAGGAGGCCAAGGAGCGCAGGATAGGCACCACCAGGAGGGGGATAGGGCCAGCCTACGCCGACAAGCACGGCAGGAGCGGCATAAGGGTCTACGACCTCTGCGACGAGAGGGGCTTCGCGGAGAAGCTCAGGCCCATCCTGGAGCTGAAGAACAGGGTGATCGAGAGGGTCTACGGCGGGAGGCCCCTCTCCTTCGAGGAGGTCTATGAGCCCTACGCGGACTACGGCAGGAGGCTCAAGCCCTTCGTGGGGGATGCCTCTTCGGCGATCCTCGAGGCCCTGAGGGGCGGCAGGAGGGTGCTATTCGAGGGGGCTCAGGGGGTCATGCTGGACGTGGACGTGGGGACCTACCCGTACGTGACCAGCTCCAGCACCACCTCGGCGGGCGCCTGCGTAGGCACCGGCGTTCCCCCCACCGCCGTGGGAAGGGTCATAGGGGTGGTAAAGGCCTACGCCACCCGGGTGGGGGAGGGACCCTTCCCCACCGAGCTCGAGGGCGATTTGGGGGAGCACCTCAGGAGGGTGGGCCACGAGTACGGCGCCACCACGGGCAGGCCCAGGCGCTGCGGCTGGCTGGACCTGGTGGCCCTCAAGTACGCCGTGGAGGTCTCCGGCGCCGAGGCCCTGGCCATCACGAAGCTGGACGTGCTCAAGGGGCTGGAGGAGATAAGGGTGTGCGTGGCCTACGTGGACGCGGGAGGCACTCGTCGCGAGCGCTTCGTCCCGGAGACGGGCTTCCTCTCCCAGGTCAAACCCGTCTACAGGAGCTTCAAGGGGTGGGACGAGGACCTCTCGGGATGCAGGAAGCTGGAGGACCTGCCCTCGGCCGCGAGGGAGTACGTGGAGTTCTTGGCCTCGCAGCTCGGGGCGGAGGTCCTGATGGTGGGGGTGGGCGCCTCCAGGGAGGAGACGATCCTTTGCTCCTCGTGGAGATAACGGACCTGGACCTCGATCGGATGGGGGAGATCGTGGAGCTGATGGAGGAGTGTTCGGACGAGCCCTGGCCCGAGGAGACGATAAGGGAGGACCTCCTCGAGAGGGACGAGCTCCTGTACGCGGGGGCCCTCTGGAGGGGAAGGCTCGTAGGCCTGGCGGTCCTGGAGTTGGAGGGCCTCGTGGGCAAGGTCCTCTTCGTGGGGGTTAGGGGGGACTACAGGCGAAGGGGCATAGGTTCCCAGCTCGTCTTGGCCTGCGCCGAGGTGGCCAGGGCCAGGGGATGCCTTTCCCTAGCTTGTCGATCCAGGGACGAAGAGGGGCTCAGGGCCTTCTACTCCCTCCTGGGGTTCAAGGTCGTCGAGAGGGAGGAAGGGAGGCTTCGCTGGGCCATGGACCTGAGCGGGGGTTGACGGCCCCCAGGTCCGGCCCGTAAAATATACCCGGTAGGGTATAGGAGGTGAGGTGACATGGCTTTGGTGAAGGTCTACTCGACGCCCACGTGCCCTTGGTGCAGGAAGGCGAAGGAGTTCCTGGACGAGCTCGGGGTGGACTACGAGGACGTGGACGTGAGCGCCGACAGGGAGGCGGCGATGAGGATGGTTAGGGCCACCAAGCAGATGGGGGTGCCCGTGGTGGAGGTGAACGGCAAGTTCGTGGTGGGCTTCGATCCCAACGGGATAAAGGGCCTTCTGGTAGAGGAGGGCCTCCTGTAGATCGTCCCTAAAGCCCTGGGCGGACCCCCCGAGGATCTCTGGGGGGTCCGCTTTTACCCTTCCAGGAGCCCCCTCAGGTTTTCTGCTATCCTGGCGGCGGGCTCAAACCTGTTCATGGTGTAGAGGTGTATCCCCCTGACCCCCCAGGAGATGAGGTCGAGGATCTGCTCTGTGGCGTAGATGATGCCCGCTTGCTTCAGCGACTCGGGGTCGTGCTCGTAACGCGCCATGATGCGGCTTAGCTTCGACGGTATGGAAGCCCCGCACAGCGACACTATCCTGGATATCTGGGAGGCGTTGAGCACCGGCATTATCCCGGCCGAGACGGGCACCGATACCCCCATCAACTCCAGCTTCTCCATGAAGGCGAAGAAGACCTCGTTGTCGAAGAAGAGCTGGGTTATCAGCAGGTCCACCCCGGCCTCCACCTTGGCCTTGAGGTGGAACAGGTCCTCCTTCAGGCTAGGGGACTCCACGTGCCCCTCGGGGTACGCCGCCGCTGCGACGAAGAACCCCCTTCCGAAGCGGGCCCTTATGTGGCGCACCAGGTCCACCGCGTGCCTGAAGTCCTCCCTGATCTGGCCGTCCTGGGGCCTGTCCCCCCTCAGGGCTAAGACGTTTCGTATGCCGCTTACGTCCAGCTCGTCCAGGATGGAGTCCACCTCATCCCTGGTGTGGGCTATGCAGGTGAGGTGGGCGAGGGGGGTGATCTCCAGCTCCTGCCAGAGGTGTTTGGCTATCTCCATGGTCCTGTCCCGGGTGGAACCTCCGGCCCCGTAGGTGACGCTCACGAAGTCGGGGTTCAGCTCCTTGAGCCTCCTCGCCACCTCCAGCAGTCCCTCCAGGGGTTGATCCTTCTTGGGCGGGAACACCTCGAAGGAGAAGACCAGCCTCTTGGAGGCGAACGCCTCCCTTATGGACGGAGCCTCCTTCAAATCCCTTCGACCTCCCCTCTGGCCCTGTCTTCGACGATGGATCGAACTATTATATACTATTCGACGGCGCGAGGGGTGATCTCCTTGGACGAGGCGAAGCTTAAGTCCGTCCTCTCCTCCCTGCCGGACAGGCCGGGGGTCTACATCTTCAGGGACGCCAGGGGAGAGGTGCTCTACGTGGGCAAGGCCAAGTCCCTGAAGAAGCGCGTCTCCTCCTACTTCAGGAGGAGGGACAGCTTCCTGTCGCCCAGGCTCAGGAAGCTGGTGGAGATGATAGAGGAGGTCCACGTGGTGAGGACCTCCACCGAGGCGGAGGCTCTGGTGCTGGAGTCCCAGCTCATAAAGAGGTATCAACCCTTCTTCAACGTGGACCTGAAGATGGGGGAGCGATACCCCTACGTCTGCGTGGCCGAGGGGGATCCCTTCCCCAGGATCTCGATCGCCCGGGGTGGGGAGAGGTCGGGGATGCGCTGCTTCGGTCCCTACACCAGGGTGTCCGACGTGAGGAGCATCCTTCGCTTCGTGGAGAGGTTCCTCCCCCTGCGGACCTGCTCCACCCCCATGGAGGAGGGCAAGCCCTGCAGGGAGAGGCCGTGTCTTAGGCACTTCGTGGGCAAGTGCAAAGCCCCCTGCTGCGGTCGCATCTCCTCCGCCGAGTACGGGAGGATGGTGGAACAGCTGGTCCTGCTGCTGGAAGGGCGCTTCGGCGAGCTCTTCTCGGCCCTTCGGGAGGCGATGGAGGAGGCCGCCAGGGAGCTTCGCTTCGAGGAGGCGGCCCGCTACAGGGACGCCCTCAGGGCCCTGGCCTCCCTCCACCGGCAGCGCATCTCCTCCCCCCTGCGGGAGGGGATAGACGACCAGACCTGGATGGAGATGGAGGAGCTGAGGAAGGTCCTGAACATGAGGGGGCTTCCCTGGCGGATAGAGGGGGTCGACATATCCCACACGGGGCGATCCCAGGCGGTGGGCTCGGTGGTGGTCTTCGACAACGGGCTCCCCAACAAGTCCCTCTATCGGCGCTACAGGATAAGGGACAGCGAGGCCCCCAACGACCCGGCCATGATACGCGAGGTGGTGAGGAGGCGATACGAGAGGGTCCTTTCCGGGTACGAACCCCCCTCCGACCTACTGCTGGTGGACGGAGGGCCCGCCCAGCTCGGGGCCGCCCTGAGGGCCCTCTTCCAGCTCGGCATCAGGGACAAGCATGTGGTGGCCCTGGCCAAGGAGGAGGAGTTGCTCTACGTCCCCCATCGGTCCTCCCCCCTGAGGCTTCCCGAGGAGAGCCTGGCCCTCAGGCTCCTCAAGCGGGTGAGGGACGAGGCCCATCGCTTCGCCCACGCCTACCAGGACTCCCTCCGCAGGAGGTCCCTGACCACCTCCAGGCTCCTCGAGATACCCGGCGTGGGAAGGAGGAGGCTATCTTTGCTCCTCTCCACCTTCGGCTCGATCGAGGCGATAAAGAGCGCCACCGAGGAGGAGATAGCCCGGGTCCCGGGCATAGGCCCCAGCCTAGCCAGGGTCATAAAACAAAACCTCCCCTGAGACCTCCTCGGGTCCCAGGAGAGGCCGATAGGGGGTGTTTTGAGGCCCTCAGGCCCGGGGTGTGTCGCGTGGATAACCTCCGGCCTGGATATTTTATGCAATATTAAGATGATTTGTAAAGGGGGGTGGGTGAGATCTTCCCGTCGGCTTCTTCCCTCTCGCCGAGGGAGCGCAGGTGGGCTGAGAGGCTCATGGGGGAGTGCCTGTCCCTGGCCCACCGGGGTTTCGGCAGGACCTCGCCGAACCCCATGGTGGGGGCTTTGGTGCTATCCCCGGAGGGAGAGGTGGTGGGGAGGGGTTTCCACCGCTTCTACGGGGGGCTTCACGCGGAGGAGGAGGCGCTCTCGATGGCCGGCTCGAGGGCCAGGGGGGGGATCCTGTTCGTCAACCTGGAGCCCTGTTCCCACTGGGGCAGGAGGCCCCCCTGCGCGGGGCTGGTGGTGGAGTCGGGTATCGCCAGGGCCTTCGTGGGGACGCTAGATCCCAACCCCGTGGTCGCCGGCAAAGGGGTGGAGCTCCTTCGTTCCGGCGGGGTTGAGGTTTGCGTGGGCGTCCTGGAGGAGGAGTGCAGGCGCCTCAACGAGGGCTTCTTCTGCAGGTTCGAGAGGGGACGTCCGGCGGTTTGGCTCAAGGCGGCCTCCTCGCTGGACGGAAAGGTGGCCCTGAGGGGCGGCGAGAGCAGGTGGGTCACCTCCTTCGAGGCCAGGAGGTACGGGCATCTGCTCAGGTCCATGGTGGACGCCGTCCTGGTGGGGGTTTCCACCGTCCTGATCGACGACCCGGAGCTCTCGAACAGGGAGGTGGACGGTCCCTCCCCCAGGCCGGTGGTCCTGGACTTCCACCTCCGGGTTCCCACCTCCGCCAGATGTCTGAGGAGGGGCGCTTTGGTCTATCACTGCGAGGGGGAAATCGACAGGGAGAGGGAGCTCAGGTCCAGGGGCGTCCTGGCCGTTAGGGTTGGAGGCGAGGGCGGGAGGGTCAGGCTCGAGGAGGTGCTGTCGGACCTGCTCCGGAGGGGGGTCAACCTGGTGCTGGTGGAGGGGGGCGGGAGGGTCTTGAGCTCCTTCCTCGAGTCGGGTTTCTACGATAGGCTCTTCCTCTTCCAGGCCCCCAAGCTCATGGGGGAGGGGATCTCCTTCTCCTCGGACCTCAGTTTTGGGTCCATGGAGGAGGTCGTGGGGCTCGGCTTGGTCTCGGCGAGGAGGGTGGGCGAAGACCTGCTCCTCGAGCTATCGGGGCCCGGTAGGCCCCTGATGGGGGGTGGCAAGCCTTGTTCACCGGCATAGTCCAGGAGGTGGGGGTCGTCCTGGAGGTCGAGAGGGCTGGCGGGGGGATGAGGATAGCTGTAGGGTGCTCCATGGCTGAGGACCTCGTCGTCGGGGAGAGCGTCTGCACCAGCGGCGCCTGCCTCACGGTGGAGGGGAAGGGGGATGGGCTTTTCTGGGCCTTCGCCATGGAGGAGACCTTGAGGCGGACGTGGTTCTCCAGAGGCATGAGGAGGGGGGTTAAGGTCAACCTGGAGAGGGCTCTGGCTCTGGGCGACAGGCTGGGGGGGCACCTGGTGACCGGCCACGTGGACTGCGTGGGGAGGCTGCTGGAGGTGAGGAGGGTCGGCCTCTCGAGCCACATGGTCTTCGGGGTGGAGGAGGGATTCACCCTTTACCTGGTGGAGAAGGGCTCGGTCGCGGTGGACGGGGTGAGCCTGACGGTCGTCTCGGTGGGCGAGGATCGATTCTCCGTGGGGGTCATACCCCATACCCTCTCCAGCACCACCCTGGGCCTGCTCAGGGCGGGAGACCCGGTGAACCTGGAGGCCGACTTGATGGGCAAGTACGCGGTTAAGCTCCTCAGGCCCTACGCTTCCAAGGGGGGGATAACCCTTGAGCTCCTCAGGGAGGAGGGCTTCCTCGGGGGTTGAGGCCATAGTCTGGGGGATAGGGAGCGAGCTTCGCGGCGACGACGGGATAGGGGTGTGGGTCGCCAGGGCCATGGCCAGGCTCCTTCGCGACGAGGGGAGGGTCCTGGTCAGGGCGTGCGGCCTCTCCCCCGAGAGCTACGCGCCCGAAGTGGTGCGTCTCAGGCCCAGGTTGTTGCTGGTGGTGGACGCCGCCGAGGTGGGGCTTGAGCCCGGTGGGACGAAGCTGCTGGACCCCTCCCTCCTGGTCGAGGAGGAGGTCCTTCTCCTCCACGGCCTCCCCACCGCTCAGGTCCTGAGGTGGGTCCTGCCCTTCGTGGGCAGGTCTTGGTCCTGGGGGTTCAGCCGGGGGAGGTGGGGCTCAAGCTCGGCTTCTCCGGGGGGATCTCGCGATCGAGGAAGGCGATCCTCGGGGAGGCCCTGTCCGTCCTCCGGGGTTTCGTTTGCTGTGAAGGCGCGGGGTGATCCGGGTCGTGGAGGTCAAGGTCAGGCCTGGCATACAGCTTAAGATCACGCTGCTCTCCTTCTTCGCGGTTTTCTTCGCCCTGGCGGTGGCGCTCCTGATAGTGGTGGGGTTGGTGGAGGGGCTGGTGGAGGGAGCTGCCTCCGCCAACGTCTCTAACCTGGCCAGGGTGATAGCCACGGACCCGGCGGTCATCTCCGCCTTCAGGCTCCCCAGGCCAGAGGAGTTCCTTCAGCCCTACGCCGAGAGGGTGAGGCTCTCCTCCTCCGGCGTGGACTTCATAACCATCATGAACATGAGGGGGGAGAGGTACTCCCACCCCAATCCGGCCAACATAGGCAAGCGCTTCGTGGGAGGGGACGAGGTTAGGGCCCTCTCCAGGGGGGAGAGCTACGTCTCCAAGGCGGTGGGAACCCTGGGGCTCTCCCTGAGGGCCTTCGTGCCAGTGTTCGACGGAGGGAGGCAGGTGGGGGTGGGGG
>CAYRKT010000010.1:0-36742 GCA_964425005.1 uncultured Synergistia bacterium | reverse complement strand
AGGGAGGCCGGACCGTGGGGGCTGGCGTGGTCACGGCCATCCTGGACTAGGGGTGTGTTTTAGATGGCAGATATAGTTCAGCTGGTGTGCTCCGAGTGCAAGAGGAAGAACTACACCACCACCGTCAACAAGAAGAAGCAGAAGAAGAAGCTCGAGCTCTCCAAGTACTGCCGGTGGTGCAACAGGCATACCTTGCACAAGGAGAGCAAATAGGTTAAAATTAGGCTGGAAGTGCAGGTCCGTAGCTCTAACGGCTAGAGCACCGGACTCCAAATCCGGGGGTTGCAGGTTCGAATCCTGCCGGGCCTGCCACTTTTCATGTTTTTGGGGGTGCTCTTCGTGGAGAGGGTTTTGGCTTACCTCAAGGATGTCAAAGCTGAGCTGAGGAAGGTGTCCTGGCCGACGAGGCAGCAGGTTTGGGTCTCCACGCTGGTGGTGATATTCTTCTCCCTGGCCCTCTCCCTCTACCTGGGGATACTGGATGCCCTCTTTACCGCCCTTTTCGGCGCCCTGCTCGGCTAGCGATGCTCTTCTCGGGGAGGTGTGCGGCCCCTTAGGGCCCTTGAGGTCATGGTCTTGAGCGGAGATGGGGAGAGAAGGTGGTACATGGTCCAGACCTACGTGGGCTACGAGAACAAGGTCAAGGCCAACATAGAGCAGAAGGTAGCCACCATGGGCCTGACCGACAAGGTCTTCAGGGTGCTGGTCCCCGTGGAGGAGAAGGTGGTCGTCAAGGGGGGCAAGCGCCGGACAGTCAAGCGGAAGCTTTTCCCCGGCTACGTGCTGGTGGAGATGATACTGGACGACCAGTCCTGGTACGTGGTTAGGCACACCACTGGGGTCACGGGCTTCGTGGGCACCGACACTCAGCCCATACCGCTCGAGGACTCGGAGGTCCGCGAGATAATGAAGCGAGTGGGGACCGCCGAGAAGAAGGGCAGGGTCGACGTGGACCTGGAGAAGGGCGACCTGGTGAGGGTGGTGGACGGTACCTTCGAGGACATGACGGGCACGGTGGTGGAGGTGGACAGGGAGAGGGGCAAGGTCAAGATGGTGGTGTCCCTCTTCGGCAGGGACACGCCCGTGGAAGTGGAGTTCTGGCAGATAGAGAAGGTTTAAGGGAGGCAGGAAGAGATGGCTAAGAAGGTGGTCGCTCAGGTCAAGCTGCAGCTTCCGGCGGGCAAGGCCACGCCGGCTCCTCCGGTGGGCCCGGCCCTCGGCCAGCACGGCGTCAACATAATGGAGTTCTGCAAGCAGTTCAACGCCAGGACGGCCGACCAGGCGGGCCTTATAATACCGGTGGTGATAACCATCTACTCCGACAGGAGCTTCACCTTCATCACCAAGACGCCGCCGGCCAGCGTCCTCCTGAAGAAGGCGGCGGGGGTGGAGAAGGGCTCCAGCAGGCCCAACAGGGACAAGGTGGGGAAGGTCACCAGGGCCCAGGTGGAGGAGATAGCCAGGCTCAAGATGGAGGACCTCAACGCCTCGGACCTCGAGGCGGCCGTCAGGATAATAGAGGGCACCGCGCGCAGCATGGGGATAGAGATAGTCGGGTAGCGCCGCGGGGAGCTCGCGGGTGGGAGGGCCTAGCCCGGCATACCACAGGAGGTGTTCGATTTGGCCGACAGGAGCAAGCGCTACCTAAACGTCCTGGAGAAGGTGGACAGGGAGCGCCGCTATGGCCTTAGGGAGGCCATAGCCAAGGTCAAGGAGATGGCGAGCGCCAGGTTCGACGAGTCGGTGGAGATGCACGTCAGGCTCAACGTGGACCCCAGGCACGCCGACCAGCAGGTGAGGGGGACCGTCGTCCTGCCCCATGGCCTGGGCAAGACGAAGAGGGTCTTGGTGTTCGCCTCCGGCGAGAAGGTCAAGGAGGCCGAGGCGGCCGGCGCAGACTACGTGGGCGGCGAGGAGCTGGTCAAGAAGATAGAGTCAGGGTGGCTGGAGTTCGAGGCCGCGGTGGCCACGCCCGACATGATGAAGGTGGTGGGTAGGCTGGGCAAGATCCTGGGTCCCAGGGGGCTGATGCCCAGCGCCAAGTCGGGCACTGTGACCTTCGACGTGGCGGACGCGGTGAGGGAGATAAAGATGGGAAGGGTGGAGTTCAAGGTGGACAAGGCGGGCATAATCCACTCGGTGATAGGCAAGGCCTCCTTCGACGAGGGCAAGCTCTTCGACAACGCCAAGGCCTTGCTCTCCGCCGTAGTCCGGGCCAAGCCCGCCTCCGCCAAGGGCCAGTACGTGAAGAGCATAGCCCTGGCGACCACCATGAGCCCCTCGGTGAAGCTGAACGTGTCGGAGGCCCTCAAGGAGATAGCGGAATAGCGAAGGGCGCGAAGTCCTCTGGCCTGAGACAGCGGGTGCCCCTTGGGGCTTAATATCCCGCCGAGGCTTTAGGGTGGTAGCCTAAGGGCGCCTTCGTGCGCCCTTCCCTTGGCCCCGGCGGTCCCGCCGGGGCCTTCGAATTTCAGGGCGAAAGGAGGTGAGGAGATGGCGAGGGAGGAGAAGGAAGCGCTGCTCAGGGAGGTCAAGGATCTCATCTCCTCCTCGTCGGCGGTGTTCGCCGCCGAGTACAGGGGGCTCTCGGTGGCCAAGGTCACCGAGCTCAGGAGGAAGGTCAAGGAGACCGGAAACCGCTGCAAGGTGGTGAAGAACACCCTGGTGGGGGTGGCCTTCGGGCAGCTCGGGATGTTCTTCCCGGAGGAGCTGCTGGAGGGGCCCAACATGTTCTTCTTCGCCACGGGCGATCCGGTGGCCCTGGCCAAGGTCCTGGTCGACTTCTCCAAGGAGAACGAGCTTTTGAAGCTCAAGGGAGGGGCCATGGGCAGGAGCGCCGTCAGCGCCGACGGGATAAAGGCCCTCTCCCAGCTGCCGCCGAGGGATGTGCTCGTCGCCCAGCTGGTGGGTACCTTCGCGGCTCCTATAAGGAACCTGCTCTCTGTGCTCTCCGGCCCCATGAGGGGGCTGGTGAACGTCCTATCGCGGGTGAAGGAGCAGAGGGAGTCAGCCTAGGGTGTTCGGGGACGCAAGTCCACGTCTCGAATCAGATCGGATCTGGGAGGAGGTAGTTGTGGCTATGACCAAGGAGGAGATCATACAGGCGATAGAGAAGATGACCGTTCTGGAGCTGGCCGAGCTGGTCAAGGCTCTGGAGGAGAAGTTCGGGGTTTCCGCCGCCGCGCCGGTGGCCGCCATGCCCATGATGATGATGCCCGGCGCCGCGCCGGCCGCCGCTGCCCCGGCCGTAGAGGAGAAGACCGAGTTCGACGTGATCCTCAAGGCCGCGGGCGCCAACAAGATCAACGTCATAAAGGTGGTGAGGGAGATAACCGGGCTAGGCCTCAAGGAGGCCAAGGACCTGGTGGAAGGCGCTCCTCAGCCGGTGAAGCAGGGCATACCCAAGGAGGAGGCCGAGGCCATAAAGAAGAAGCTGGAGGAGGCCGGCGCCGAGGTCGAGCTGAAGTAGCGCTGGGGCCCCTTCGGGGATAAAATAGCACAGGGGTGCCGGGCTGGCGGAACAGGCAGACGCACGGGACTTAAAATCCTGTGGGCCGAGAGGCCCGTGTGGGTTCGACTCCCACGCCCGGCACCACTTCTTTCAGGGGGTGAATCGCTTGGGCCTTCCTAGAAGGGTCCTCCTCACCGGTGGAGCTGGTTTCATCGGGTCCCACGTGGCGGAGGCTTACCTAAGGGAAGGGATCGAGGTGGCGGTGGTGGACGACCTCTCCTCCGGCAGGCAGGAGAACCTCCCGAAGGGCGCAAGGTTCTACCGGGTGGACGTTAGGGACAGGGTCGGGCTGGAGGAGGTCTTCAAGGCCGAGAGGCCGGAGGTGGTGAACCACCACGCCGCCCAGATAGACGTGAGGCGCTCCGTGGAGGACCCGGTTTTCGACGCCTCGGTGAACGTGGTGGGGAGCCTGAACCTGCTCGAGCTCTCCGTCAAGTACGGGGTGTCCAGGTTCGTCTTCGCCTCCACCGGAGGGGCCATCTACGGCGAGCCGAAGGACCTTCCCGCCGACGAGTCGACCCCCCCTGCACCCTTGAGCCCCTACGGGACCTCGAAGCTCTGCGTCGAGAACTACCTGGGCTACTACCACAGGGTCTGGGGTCTTAACTACGTCTCCCTCCGCTACGGGAACGTGTACGGTCCGAGGCAAGATCCCCACGGCGAGGCTGGGGTGGTGGCCATCTTCTGCGGTAGGATCCTGTCCGGCAAGCCCTGCGTGGTCTTCGGGGACGGCACCCAGACCAGGGACTACGTGTACGTGGAGGACGTGGCGAGGGTAAACGTCCTGGCCCTGACCTCCCCCGTCGGGGTTTTCAACGTGGGCACTGGCCTAAGGACCAGCGTGCTGGATCTGCTCAAAGCCCTGAAGGCCGTCTCGGGGAGGGAGGTGGCGGTGGAGTTCGCCCCCGAGAGGAGGGGGGAGGTCAAGCACATCTCCCTCTGCGGCGAGAGGGCGAGGAGGGTTTTGGGCTTTTCCCCCTCGGTGGGCCTGGAGGAGGGCATAAGGAGGACCTTCGCCTACTTCGAGTCGGTCCTGTCCCGATAGCTTTGCGCCTTTTTGTCCGCCGACGGCGCGTAGTTTTGCTCCTGTCCCCTCGCTCGCGGGGGAGTAGAATTTAGCCGCGATCGACGAGAGGACAGGAGGTGCTCTGAGATGAACGGTAGGCTCTTAGGGATAGCGGTCCTGGTGGCCTTAGGGGTGGCGCTGGCCGTCGGGGGCTACGCCTTGGCGCACCCTCCCTACGGATGGTGGGGGCCATGCGGAGGCTGGGGCCAGGGACAGGGTCCATCCGGTCAGTTCGGTCCTTGGGGGCCGGGCTGGAGGGCCGGCGGCCCAGGTCCGAGGATGGGTCAGGCCCCGGGCTTCGGTCCCCTGGGGGGAGCGGGTCTCGGAATGGGCCGAATGGAGATGGGGCTCCTGGGGCCGAGGCTCTCCAGGCTGGACGAAGAGACCAGGAAGGCCCTGTGGGATCTGGCCTACAGGCAGCACCAGCTCAGGTTCGAGCTCCAGCAGGAGGCCATGAAGGACAAGCCCGACTACGACAGGATGGAAAAGCTCTACAGGGAGATCCTGAACCTGCGGGGCGAGGCTTTCTCCAAAGCCCTAGCTGCTTTGAAGAAGTCCGGCTCCAACTAGGCGGTGCTATAATAGGTCAAGGCCATAAGGGGATGCGTAGGTCAAGGCGATAAGCCTTGGCCTACGCCTTGCCTTTTAGAGCGATAGGTGGTGCGGTTGGCCCTCGAGCTCCTCATATACTTGGGAGAGCCCAGGAAGGAGTCGGTGGAGATCGAAAGGGGCATGCGCGTGGCCGAGGTCCTCAGGAGGGCTTCCGTCGACTTGGCGGAGGTGGGCATGGTGATATGGGAGGGCAAGGTGCTCTCCCTGGAGGACGAGGCCCCGGAGTTCGGATCCCTCAGGGTGATACCTCAGCTCGGCGGGGGTTGAGCCGTTGGACGCCCAGGTGCTTTGGGAGCTCCTCCTTCTGGCCCTGGGGCTTGCCGCCCTCTTCCTGGGGGCCAGGTGGCTGGTCGACGGGGCGGTGGAGGTGTCCTCCCTCTTGGGGATATCCCCCCTCGTCATAGGTCTCACGGTGGTGGCCTTTGGGACCAGCGCGCCGGAGCTGGCGGTGGGGGTGATGGCGGGCTTGAGGGGGAGCCCCGAGATAGCTCTGGGAAACGTCCTGGGGAGCAACATCTTCAACGTCCTGTTCGTGCTGGGCGTCTGCGCCCTGATAAGCCCCCTCAAGGTCGAGCAACAGCTGGTCAGGCTGGACGTGCCCATAATGGTGGGCACTTCCCTGCTCTCCCTGATCCTGGCCCTGGACGGCAGACTAAACAGGTTCGACGGGATCCTTATGCTGCTTTGCTTCGCCCTATACCTGCTCTTCACCGTCAGGGAGTCGAAGAGGGAGGAGCCCCTGGAGGAGTACGACAGGGAGTTCGGCGTCTCCGCAAAGGGCGCCATCAGGCTAATCAGGTGCGTCCTGAAAGTCCTCGCGGGGCTTGGGCTGCTGTACCTGGGATCCGATTGGCTGGTGGAGGGCGCCTCCAGCCTGGCGAGGAGGCTCGGGGTGAGCGAGGCGATAGTGGGGCTCACCGTGGTGGCCTGCGGGACCTCCCTGCCGGAGGTGGCCACCTCGGTGCTGGCGAGCCTCAAGGGGGAGCGGAACATAGCGGTGGGCAACGTGGTGGGGAGCAACATCTTCAACCTGCTGGTGGTGCTTTCCGGTTCGGCCCTGGCCTCGGGGACTATGGTGGTGGAGGGCGACCTGCTCCGGTTCGACTTCCCCGTGATGCTCGCCGTGGCCTTCTCCTGCATGCCCGTCTTCTTCACGGGACTCTCCATATCCCGCTGGGAGGGGTTCCTCTTCCTGGGCTACTACGGCCTCTACCTCGCCTACCTCTACTCGAGGTCCTCCTCTCCGTCCCTGGAGCGAGCTTTGGAGCAAGCCTCGATCTCCTTCATCTTGCCCCTTACGGTGATAACCCTCTCGATCCTGGTGGTGAAGGAGCTCAGGGAAAGGCGATAGGCCCTAGCGCTCGAAGAGGGCGGCGGCCTCCACGTGGGCGGTCTGGGGGAACATGTCGAAGGCCTTGAGCTCCACCAGCTCGAAGCCCATCTCTATCAGCCTGCTAGAGTCCCTCGCCAGCGTCGAGGGGTTGCAGGAGACGTAGACCACCCTGGAGGCGGAGGATTCGCCTATGGCCTTAAGCACCTCCGGCGACGGGCCGCCCCTGGGCGGGTCCAGGACCACCGAGTCGAACCCCCTCTCCAAGAGCTCCAAAGCGTCCTCCGCCCTGGCCTCGACGAAATCCACGTTGTCGATGCCGTTGTCGGCGGCGTTGGCCCGGGCGAGCCCGACCGCCTCTCCCACCTCCTCCACCCCCACCACGAACCCGGACGACCTGGCCAGGAAGGCCGTCATGCTGCCGAGGCCGCAGTATAGCTCGAGCACCCTCCTGCTGCCGGCCACCCTTCGCTCGGCGAAGGAGAACAGCTCCTCCGCCACCTGGACGTTCACCTGGAAGAAGCTGGCGGGTCCCCTCCTGAACCTGAAGGGCCCGAGCTCCTCCAGGATCTCGCGATCCCCCCACGCGTGCAGGAACTCGTCGCCCAGGATGACGTTGCCCCTCTGGCGGTTCAGGTTGACCCAGAGGCTCGTGGGCGATATCTCCCTCTTGACCTCCTCGATCAGCGCTCTGATCCCCTCCGTGAGCTCGAGGGTCACCAGCACCAACATGCTCTGTCCGGTGCGTTCGCTCCCCACGATCACCGCGTGCCTCAGGTCCCCAGCGTGGGATCTCTCGTCGTAGCCGTAGATACCGCTCCCTCTCGCCTTTCCCCTCAGGAGGGAGAAGCACCTCCTCACGGCTCCCTCCTGGATGAGGCAGTCGTCCACCTCCACCAGCCGATGGGACCTCCTGGCGTAGAGCCCAAGCCTGCCCCGTGGGGCCACCGGGGAGGCGAGCTTGTTCCTGTAGCCCAGCTCCCGCCCGGAGGGGACCACTTCGACCTCCTCCCCCAGCTCCAGCTTGCCTATGCGGCAGAAGGCCTCCTTTAGCATCTGCCCCTTCAGCAGGAGCTGGTGTCCGTAGGAGGCGTGCTGGAGCTGACATCCCCCGCACCTGCCGAAGAAGGGGCACGGGGGCCTCGTCCTCGACGGGGAGGCCTCGAGCAGCTCCTCCACCCTGCCCGAGGCGTAATCCCTCTTGACCTGGCCTATCCTGATCCTGGCCCTCTCCCCGGGCAGGAGGAGGGGGACGAAGACCACGAACCCGTCCAGCCTGCACACGGCGTCGCCCAGGCTGTTGAGCCTCTCGGCCCTTAGCTCCAGGAGGTCTCCCTCTCTCACAGGAGGTCTTCTGGCGGACAAAGCCCTACCACCCTCCCCTCCTCGCCCTTCGCCTCGAGGGCCACCTTGAAGGGCCTCGAGGCCACGAAGAACTCCAGGTTGCCCTCCCTCCCCCTCACCGGGGAGGCCAGTATCGCTACGAGGGTGAACCCCCTTCGCACCGCCTCCCGCGCGAAGCGGGATAGGGTCTCCCTCCTCGCGCCCTCGTCGACCACCACCCCATCCCTGGTCCTGCCGTATCCGAGCTCGTACTGGGGCTTCACCAGGGCTATCCAGAGCCCGGAGGGCTTGAGGTTCTCCCTGGCGAAGGGGAAGACTTCGGCGGAGCTCCTGAGGGTCAGGTCGGAGACCAGCAGGTCCAGCCTCTCGGGTAGCCGTCCGACCTCCCTGAAGTCCACCCCCTCCATGACCACCACCTCCTCCAGGGCCCTGAGGGAGGGGTGAAGCAGGCCCACCCCCACGTCGATGGCGTAGACCCTCCTGGCCCCCCTTCGGATCAGGCACTCGGTGAAGCCACCGGTCGAGGATCCCAGGTCTGCCGCCACTAAGCCCCTGACGTCGAGCCCCAGCGCCTCGAGGGCCCCCTCGAGCTTGAGGCCGCCTCGGCTGACCGGGACCTTCGGGGTCAGGAGCTCCAGGCGGGAGCCCTCGTCCACCGGGGTGCTCTTCCTCGAGGCCACCTTGCCGTCCACCAGCACCAGACCCCTCTCTATGAGGTCCTGGGCTTTCTGCCTCGTCTCCACCAGGCCTCTTCTCACCAGCTCAGAGTCCAGCCTCCTCCTGGAGCTCAAGAGCCCATTCCTCCCAACTGGCGACCTGGGACTTCTAGTATAATATCCTCTAGCGTCCCAAAATCCAGCTTCGAGGGGTCTTCTGTGCAGGGGAGGTAGTGTCCGAAGATGTTGCGTTTCCTCAGGTCCAGGGTCAAGTGGATAATGGGTTTCATCGCGCTCGTTTTCGTCGCCTCCGTCTACTGGGGATACGGGGTTTACTCCCGCAGGTCGTCTGGCGCTCCGGAGAGGCCGGCCTCCGAGGGCGACAGACCCGTGGTGAGGGTTGACGGGGCAGTGCTCACCCTCTCCCTGCTCGAGTCCGCCACGCGGGAGTACCTGGCTGGCCTTGGGCTTGGCGAGTCGGTGGACGAGGAGCAGCTAAAGAGGGCCAGGTTCGAGGTGATGAACAACATAGTCGAGCGCTACCTCCTCGAGCGCGAGGCTGCCTCCAGCAGGATAGAAGTCTCCGAGGAGGAGATACAGCAGGCGCTGAAGGGGATGGAGAACTATTTCCCCACCAGGGAGGACTTCATGAAGTTCCTGGAGCGCAGGAACGTCTCCATGGAGCAGCTTAAGAAGGAGATATCCCGCCAGATAGCCTTCAACAAGTTCATGAAGAGCCTGGTGGGAGACGTGGTGGTCAGCCCCGACGAGGTCTCCTCCCTCTACGAGAGCATGAAGGACGTCTTCTTCCGCAGGAGCGCCGGCTTCCTGGTGGAGTACGCTGCCTTCAGCGACGACAAGAGCGCCTCCAGGGCCAAGGAGATGCTCCAGTCCGGATCCAGCTGGGAAGAGGTGCTGGAGGCGCTATCCGCCGACGTGGTGGAGAGCTCCTCCGGGCAGACGACGCAGCTACCACTGTCCAACCTCTCCGAGGGTAGCAGGACCGCCCTGGACAGGGCCAAAGATGGGGAGCTGGTGGGTCCGCTCAAGGAGTCCGTGGACGAGCAGGTCTACCACGTGGTCTTCAGGAAGGTGGGCTTCCAGAAGGAGGGCTATGCCTCCCTGGACGAGGTCAGGGACCAGGTCGAGGCCATCCTGAGGGGGCAGAGGGAGCGCGAGAGGATATCCGAGTACGTCAAGTCCCTGAAGGAGAGGTCCCGCATCGAGATACTCGACCCGAGCCTCTTCCCTCCCCAGGGCGACTCAGGCAAGGCCTCGAACGAGGCTAAAAGCGGCGATCGTTGAGGGGTGACCGCCTTGAGGATCTCGGGCAAAGTGGTGGTGCTGGACTTCGGCTCCCAGTACACCCAGTTGATAGCCAGGAGGGTGAGGGAGCTGGGGGTCTACAGCGAGATCTGGGGCTGGGACAGGCACGAGGAGGTCCTCTCCGACCCTCTGGTTAGGGGTGTGATCCTATCCGGCGGACCCTCCAGCGTCTACGAGGAGGGCTCCCCTCTCCTTCCGTCGAGCTTCTTCCTTCGCGGTCTGCCGGTGCTGGGGATATGCTACGGCATGCAGATGATGGCCCACGTGCTGGGGGGCGAGGTGGTGAAGTCCGGCAAGGCCGAGTACGGCAGGAGCGAGCTGGAAGTCCTGGAGGGCGGGGGGCTTTTGGGTTCTCTGCCCCCCAGGTCCTGGGTCTGGGCCAGCCACAGGGACGCCGTGGTGAAGCTCCCCCCTGGCTTTTCGGTGCTCGCCAGGACGGAGGACTGCCCCATAGCCGCCATGGGAGATCCCTCTAGGAGGCTCTTCGGGGTTCAGTTCCACCCCGAGGTCCACCACAGCGAGAGGGGGCTCGAGATCATATCGGCCTTCCTGGACCTGTGCGGTTGCGAGCGGGAGTGGTCCATGGAGGGCTGGGTGGAGGAGACGATAGCCGCCCTGAGGGAGAAGGTGGGGGGAGATCGGGTGCTTTGCGCCCTCTCGGGTGGGGTGGACTCCACCGTGGCCGCCGTGTTGCTCAGCAGGGCCATCGGGGAGGGACTGGTGGGGGTCTTCGTGGACACCGGTTTGCTGAGGGAGGGTGAGCCCGAGTGGGCCATGAGGACCTTCGAGGGCCTGGGGCTCAACGCCACCATGGTGGACGCCTCCTCCCTCTTCCTGGAGAGGCTCAAGGGCGTGTCCGACCCGGAGCGAAAGCGAAGGACGATAGGTGCCACCTTCGTCGAGGTCTTCGAGGAGAAGGCCAGGGAGATCGGCGGAGCGAAGTTCTTGCTTCAGGGGACGCTATATCCGGACGTGATAGAGAGCGGCCACGGCGGAAAGGGGGCCCACACCATAAAGACCCACCACAACGTGGGGGGGTTGCCGGAGAGACTTGGCTTCGAGCTGATAGAGCCCTTCAGGGAGCTCTTCAAGGACGAGGTGAGGAGGGTCGGCAGGGTCCTGGGCGTACCCGAGGAGGTCCTGTCCCGACATCCCTTCCCCGGCCCTGGGTTGGCGGTCAGATGCCTGGGGGAGGTGACCAGGGAGAGGCTTGAGGTCCTCAGGAGGGCGGACTCCATCCTCCTGGAGGAGATAAGACGAGCCGGGCTCTACGAGGATCTGTGGCAGGCCTTCTGCGTGCTCCTTCCGGTCAGGTCCGTGGGGGTCATGGGGGACAGGAGGACCTACCACGAGGTCCTGGCCATAAGGTGCGTTCGCTCGGAGGACGGGATGACCGCCGACTGGGCCAGGTTGCCCTACGAGCTGCTCGACTCGGTCGCCAGGAGGATCTGCAACGAGGTGGAGGGGATAAACCGGGTGGTCTACGACGTGACCTCAAAGCCACCGGCCACCATAGAGTGGGAGTAGAGGAGGTCCGATGGCGCGCAAGCTCAGCAAGACCAGGCTCGTAAAGGCCCTGGCCAGCAGATCCTACAGGCCCCTCGACGTGGAGGGGCTGGGTCGCCTCCTGGGGCTGGTGGGGGATGAACTTGGGGCCCTTCGCGATCTGGTGGAGGAGCTGGAGAGGAAGGGCGTGGTGTACGTCAACCCCAGGGGCAAGGTGGTGCTCTGCGAGAAGGCCGGCATGGTGGCGGGCGTCCTGGAGGTGTTGCCCCAGGGCTATGGCTTCGTCAGGCCCGACGACCCCGAGCACCCGGACCTGTTCGTGCCCCGGTCCGAGATGGGGGATGCTCTGGACGGGGACAGGGTCCTGGTGAAGCGCTTCAGGGAGAGCGATGGGCGATTCTCGGGCTCTGTCGTCAAGGTGCTGTCCCGGGGCAGGGAGAGGATGGTGGGCAGGCTGGTGCTGCTCGGGGAGGACGGCCTCGTCTGCCCTCAGGACCCACGATACGACACGGACGTCGTGGTCCCCGCCGGCATGACGGGAGGCGCCAGGGACGGCCAGGTCGTGGTGGTCAGGATAGTCAAGCACAAGGAAGGCAAGAACCCGCCGGTGGGCGAGGTCGTGAAGGTCCTGGGATATCCGGACGATCCCGGCGTGGACGTGGCCTCCGTGGTGGAGGAGTTCGGGGTGGTGTCCGATTTCCCGGCGGAGGCGGAGGAGGAGGCCTCGAGGGCGTATCGGCTCTTCTCCTCCGGGCCCAGGCGAGAGGACCTGGAGGACCTCTACACCATAACCATCGATCCCAGGGACGCCAAGGACTTCGACGACGCCGTCTCCGTAGCGGACGAGGGGGACGCCTACAGGGTCTGGGTCCACATAGCGGACGTGAGCCACTTCGTCGAGGAGGGGGGTGCCCTGGACGCGGAGGCAGCGCGCAGGGCCTTCTCGGTGTACCTGCCGGGGCAGGTCGTGCCCATGTTGCCCCCCGCGCTCTCGTCGGACCTCTGTAGCCTCAAGGAGGGGGTTTCGAGGCTCGCCTTTACCGCGGAGATGGAGCTTTCTAAGCCCAGCTTGACGGTCAGGAGCTTCAGGCTCTACAAGTCCATCGTGAGGGTCGACAGGAGGCTCTACTACGAGCAGGCCCAGAGGATACTGGATGGGCTTGAGGAGGCGCCGGAGGAGGTCGTAAAGACCCTCTCCCTGATGTCCGAGGTGGCTTCTTCCCTGAGGGAGATGCGGCTTCGCTCGGGGGCCCTGGAACTGAACGTCCCCGAGCCCAGGATAGTCCTGGACGACAGGGGCTTTCCCGTCCAGGTGGACGTGTCCCCCAGGGTCTTCGCCTACAGGATAATAGAGGAGTTCATGGTGCTGGCCAACAGGGTGGTGGCCGAGGCCGCGTGGAAGTGGGACTTGCCCTTCGTTTACAGGGTCCACGAGGAGCCCTCGCCGGAGAAGCTGGAGGAGTTCGCCCACGTGATAGGCGGTCTTCCTATCCCTCGAAGGTTGGCCCACAGGCTGTCGAGGGGCGGGGTCACGCCGGGTAAGCTCTCGGAGCTGCTCGACTTCTCCAGGGGCAAACCCTACGAGCGGCTTCTGTCCATGATGCTCCTCAGGACACTGCCTCGGGCCCGCTACGACGTGGAGCCTCTGGGGCACTTCGGGCTGGCCCTCGACTTCTACTGCCACTTCACCTCCCCGATCAGGCGATACGCTGACCTGCTGGTGCACCGGGTGCTCTCCGAGCACCTGGAGGGGGGCATGGGCCAGTCCAGGAAGAGGGAGCTAAAGGCCCTCTTCAGGGAGCTATCCGCCCACATCTCCGCCAGGGAGGCCTTCGTGGACGAGGTGGAGCGGGAGGCGATCAAGAGCAAGCTCATGAGGTTCATGAGCGGCAGGATCGGCGAGGTGATGGACGGCGTCATATCGGGCTTGACCCCCTCGGGGCTCTTCGTGGAGCTAGAGTGCACCGCGGAGGGCTTCGTGCCCATATACTCGGTGGAGGACGACTACTACGTCTTCGACAGGAGGAACCAGCGCTTCGTGGGACGCAGGAGCGGGAGGGTCCTGCGGCTGGGAGATCCGGTGAGGGTAGAGGTGGTCAGGGTGAACGAGTCGAGCAGGACCATGGAGCTCGCCCTGGCTTCGGAGGGTTGATGGACCTTGCCGCGGGAGTTCAAGGGCTTCTACCTGGTCCTCCTGCCTTACGGGCTTCTGTTGCTCGGGGTGATATACGGGCTCGTCAGGCTCCTGATCCCCCTGATGGGGCCCATGCTGGTGGCGTTGTTCTTCGCCGTCTTCATCCACCCCCTGTACGGCAGGAGCGCCAGGCTCAGGCCCCTGAGGTCTCATCCCAACCTGACGGCTGGCCTCTGGGTGCTGGCGCTGCTCGCCTTCATCATCGCCCCCGCCGTCTACGGGGCCTTCGCCCTGGTCAGGGAGGCTCCGTCGCTCTACCAGTCCATGACGAAGCTGATGGTTCAGCTCAGGCCCTACCTGAGCCTGGACATAACCGAGCACCTGCCGACCTTCCTGAGCGAGCTGATCAGGTCCCAGATGGGCTCCGCCTGGGGGGTCAGGCCCATAGAGATAAGCCTGGGGGACTTCCTCAGGGAGGTGGGACAGGGTCTCCTGTCCTACCTCACGGGATATGCCAGGGGGCTTTTGGCCAACACCTTGAAGCTCACCTTCGACCTGTTCCTGGTGCTGGTCTTCCTCTTCTACTTCTTGAGGGACGGTGGGACCCTGTTGAGGGTAGCGGTGGAGCTGATGCCCCTCTCCTCGGCGGAGAAGGGGGAGATGCTGCAGCGGATGGACGCGATGATGAGGGGGATCCTCTACGGGACCCTTCTCACCGCCCTGGTGCAGGCCCTCCTCGCCGGGATGGGTTTCGCGGTGGCGGGCATACCCTTCAGCTGGTTCCTGGCGATCCTGGTCTTCTTCGCCTCCATGTTGCCCATGCTGGGCACCTACGTGGTGTGGCTGCCCGTGGTTCTGGCGCTGGTCTTCCTGGGGGAACACACCAGGGCCCTGGGTCTGCTGCTTTGGGGGCTTCTGGTGGTGAGCGGCGTGGACAACGTCCTCAAGCCCGTCCTGATAGCTGGAGGGGGCAAGGTCCACGGGCTCGCCGTCTTCGTGGGGATCTTCGGGGGCCTCTCCGTGTTCGGCTTCCTGGGCATATTCGTGGGGCCCCTTCTGGTGGGCTTCTCCCTCTTCCTCATCGAGACCTACTACAGGAGGGTGAGAGGGCTGAGCCAGGGCCTGGGAGGAGGGGGTGCTTGAGCCTTGAGCTGGGGATACGAGGGCTGGTCCGGCTACGGAAAGGGTCTCAAGGGGTCGTTGCCCCGCCTGGTGGGGGTGCGCCGCTGCGTCCTTTTGGGCCTCGCGCTCCTGCTTTTGGTCTACGGGGCCTCGGGCTTCTTCCTGGTGGGGCCCTCGGAGGTGGGCCTGGTCCTCAGGTTCGGCAGGCACGCGAGGACCGTGGGGCCCGGTTTGGCCTACAGGTTGCCCTTCCCCTTCGAGGAGGCCTACAAGCTGGACGTGCTGTCCATTTACACCGCGGAGGTGGGCTTCAGGTCGGTCCAGAACCTGGGGTCTGTGGTCTACAAGGCCGTCCCCCAGGAGGCCCTGATGCTCACCAGGGACGGCAACATAGTCCACGTGGAGGCGGTGGCCCAGTACAGGGTGAGCGATCCCGCCAGGTTCCTCTTCCGCTTCCTCGACCACGAGGCCGTGGTCTCACAGGCGGTGGAGGCGGTCCTGAGGTACGTGGTGGCGGCCAACACGGTGGACGAGGTGCTCACGGTGAAGAGGGACGAGATCTCCTCCGAGTGCGCCAGGTTGCTGCAGGAGCTCCTAGACAGGTACGGTATCGGGGTCAAGGTGGTGAACTTCAGGCTCCAGGACGCCAGGCCCCCCGCCGATGTGGCCCAGGCCTTCGACGACGTTAACAGCGCTCAGCAGGACAGGGAGCGCTTCGTGAACGAGGCCAACAGCTACTACAACTCGGTGATCCCCAGGGCCAAGGGGGAGGCGGCCGAGATCCTGGCCAGGGCCGAGGCCTACAGGGCCAGGCGCGTTATGGAGGCCGAGGGGGAGGTCTCCAGGTTCGCCAGGATACTCGAGGAACACAGGGGCCTCGACCCGGAGACGGCCAGGATGAAGATCTACCTGGAGACGATGGAGAAGGTGATGGGAGGTGCCCAGAAGATCGTGGTGGACGAGAGGCTCGAGGGGCTCCTGCCCCTGATACTGCCCGGTAGGGCTCTCTCCCCCAGGGGGGAAGAGGCTCGATGAGGAGTTTTCGCCCGTATCTGGTCCTGCCGTTCGCGGTTTCTCTGGTGCTTCTCGCCTCCTCGACCTTCGTGGTCAGGGAGTGGGAGAGGGCCCTGGTGGTGGAGTTCGGGAGGATAAGCGAGGTGATATCCCAGCCGGGCCTCTACCTCAAGAAGCCCTTCCTCCAGAGGGTGATCAAGGTGGAGGGGAGGGTTATAAACTACGACATAGAGCCCAGGGAGGTCATAACCAGGGACAAGAAGAGGCTCACGGTGGACACCTACGCCCTCTGGAGGGTCTCGGATCCCAAGGTCTTCGTGGAGTCCACCAGGGGGTCGAGGCAGGTGGCCGAGGCGCGCCTGGACGACGTGGTCTACTCGGTGGTCAGGGACGTGATAGGGAGCTACGAGCTGATGGAGGTGGTCTCCCAGAGGAGGGACGAGGTGATAGAGGAGATAAAGAGGAGGGTCTCGTCCCAGGTCCTGCCCCTCGGCATAGAGGTGGTGGACGTGAGGGTCAAGAGGGCGGATCTTCCGGAGACCACGGAGCAGGCAGTCTACGCCAGGATGAGGAGCGAGAGGGAGAGGATAGCGGCCTCCTACAGGGCCGAGGGGGAGGAGATGGCCAGGAGGATAAGGTCTGAGGCGGACAGGGACGCCCAGATCATCCTCGCCGAGGCCAGGATGAGGGCTGAGCTCATAAAGGGCGAGGCCGACGCCGAGGCTTTGAGGATATACAGGAGGGCCTACTCGATGGATCCGGACCTGTTCAGGTTCTACAGGGTTATGGCCTCCTACGCGGAGGTGCTCTCCGGCGACGTCAGGTTCGTGTTGACCACCGAGTCGGAGCTCCTCAGGTACGTCAAGGAGGGCTGGAGGAGGTAGTGGAGCGCATAAGGAACTTCTGCATAATAGCCCACATAGACCACGGCAAGTCCACCCTCGCCGACAGGCTGCTGGAGTTCACCGGGGCGGTGGACAGAAGGCTCATGAAGGAGCAGTTCCTGGACATGCTGGACCTGGAGAGGGAGAGGGGTATAACCATCAAGCTCACCCCGGTGAGGATGACCTACAGGGCGAGGGACGGCTCGGAGTACGTGCTCAACCTTATAGACACCCCGGGCCACGTGGACTTCACCTACGAGGTCTCCAGGTCCTTGGCGGCCTGCGAGGGGGCTTTGCTGGTGGTGGACGCCACCCAGGGGGTGGAGGCGCAGACCCTCGCCAACGCCTACATGGCGGTGGACCAGGGTCTGGAGATCCTGCCGGTGATAAACAAGATAGACCTCCCCTCGGCCAGGCCGGACGAGGTCAAGGCCCAGATAGAGGAGATGCTCGGGATAGATGCCTCCGGCGCGCTTCTGGTGAGCGCCAAGGAGGGTATAGGGATAGATGAGCTCTTGGAGAGGATAGTCTCGGACCTGCCGTCCCCCAGGGGGTTCGGGGACGGAAGGCTCAGGGCCCTGATATTCGACTCGGTCTACGACAACTACAGGGGCGTCATCTGCTACGTGCGGGTCTTCGAGGGGAGCATAAGGGCTGGCGACAGGGTGGTGCTCATGTCCACGGGCGCCGAGCACGAGGTGGAGGAGGTGGGGTTCTTCACCCCCGGCAGGAGCAAGCAGGAGTCCCTCGGCCCCGGGGAGGTGGGCTACGTGATAGCCGGGATAAAGAGCGTGAGGGAGGCCAGGGTGGGGGACACCATCACCCACCGGGACAGGCCCGCCCCCGAGCCGCTGCCCGGATACAGGAAGGTCAAGCCCTTCGTCTTCTGCGGCTTCTACCCGGTTGACCCGGACGACTACCAGCTCCTGAGGGACTCGCTGGAGAAGCTGAGCCTCAACGACGCATCGCTGGACTTCGAGCCCGAGACCTCCGCGGCCCTGGGGTTCGGCTTCCGGGTCGGGTTTTTGGGTCTGCTCCACATGGACATCACCAAGGAGAGGCTTCAGCGGGAGTTCGGGGTGGAGCTGGTGGCCACTGCCCCCAACGTGGTCTACCAGGTGCTGAGGAAGGACGGGGAGGTCCTGGAGGTCCACAAGCCCTCGGACTTCCCCGACCCCGGGGAGGTGGAGGAGATCCTGGAGCCCTACATAAGGGCCTCCATCTTCACCCCATCCGAGCACGTGGGCAAGCTGATGCAGCTCTGCCAGGACAAGCGGGGTAAGTTCGTCTCCATGGACTACATGACTGGTCAGAAGGTGAGGCTGGTCTACGAGCTCCCCCTGGCCGAGTTCATCATAGACTTCTACGACAGGATGAAGTCCCTGAGCAGGGGCTACGCCTCCCTGGAGTACGAGCACATAGGCTTCAGGCCGGAGGACCTGGTGAAGGTGGACGTACTCATACAGGGCGATCCCGTGGACGCCTTCTCCTTCATATGTCACAGGGACTTCGCCTACCACAGGGCCAGGGCGGTGGTGGACAAGCTCAAGGAAGTGGTGGAAAGACAGCTCTTCGAGGTGGTCATCCAGGCCGCCATCGGGAGGAAGGTCATAGCCAGGCAGACCATAAAGCCCCTCAGGAAGGACGTGCTCGCCAAGTGCTACGGCGGAGACGTCACCAGGAAGAAGAAGCTCTTGGAGAAGCAGAAAGAGGGGAAGAAGAGGATGAAGCAGATAGGGAGGGTGAGCATACCCCAGGAGGCCTTCCTGGAGGTCCTGAAGGTGGACTCCTCGAGCTCCTGATGGGATCCGGTGGGGGCAAGCTGCTCGAGGGGATCTGCCGCGGGAGGGGCCTGTCCCTATACGTGCACGTCCCCTTTTGCTCCGCCAAGTGTCCCTACTGCGACTTCTACAGCCTCCCCTCGCCCAGCTCCGACGACCTATCGCTCTTCCTGCGGGGGCTCAGGGAGGAGCTTCGCTTCTGGAGGCCATCTCACAGGTTGAGGCTCAGGACCCTCTACCTGGGGGGCGGGACCCCAAGCCTCCTCCCCGCAGAAATACTGGAGGAGGTGCTCGGGGCGATAGGGGAGGCCTTCGAGCTGGGGGGGTGGACGGAGCTGAGCTTCGAGGTCAACCCCGACAGCGAGGGCCTGCCCGTCAAGCTGTGGAAGCTCAAAGGATTCGGCAGGCTTCGCGTCTCGGTGGGGGTCCAAAGCTTCCGGGAGGAGGAGCTCTCGCTGCTCGGGAGACCTCACGGCGTGGAGGAGGCCCTGGAGGCCCTCAGGGCATGTCGCTCCACGAGGGTTGACTCCCTCGGGGTGGACCTGATGTACGCCCTTCCGGGACAGACCCTGGGGGATCTGCTCCATAGCCTGGGGGTGGCCTGTGCCCTCGGGCTGGACCACATCTCCTGCTACGAGCTCACCCCCCACGAGGGGACGAGGATGGGCGAATCCATCCTGCGGGGAGATCTCTCTCTGCCCGACGCTGAGCCCCTCTACTGGGCGATATGTCGTTTCCTGGGCTCCAGGGGCTACCTTCACTACGAGATATCCAACTTCGCCAGGTCCTCGGAGCACCGCTGCGAGCACAACCTGAGCTACTGGAGGGGGGAAGTCTACCTGGGGTTAGGTCCCTCCGCCGGCGGAAACCTGGGCCCGTTCAGGTACAAGAACGTCTCGGACCTTCGATCCTACGCCGAGGGGTGGTCCAAGGGCATCCCCCCCTGGGAGGAGGTGGTGCACCTCCTGGACCCCGAGGATAGGGCCTTCGAGTCGACGATGATGGGCCTGAGGTCCAGCGAGGGCGTCGACCTGGTTGAGCTCGTGTCGAGGGCCGGGGGCGGTCTAGAGCTGGCCAGGAGGCTTCTTGGGGCGTTTCGCGGCTCCTACCTGGAGGTCAGCGGGCGCAGGGCCTTCCTCACGGAGAGGGGCTTCCTGGTCTCCAACCTCATCCTCTCGGATCTCCTGCGCCGAAGCCGTCGGGATACAGGCCCAGGCTAATTGTGACTTAGTCTACTCCTGGGGATATAATAAACGCCGTAATCTTCGGGAGGGAAGGGGTGGTGCCCTTGGGTTCCTCTAAGAGCCTGCTGGACGTGCTTCGGGAGATGGCCCAGGCCATATCGAGCTTGGACCAGAGGGTTGGGATCCTGGAGACGGGCTTGAAGGCCACCTACGCCCAGGTCAAGGGCTTCTCCGGGGGGGCATCGGTGGACCTCTCCTCCCTGGAGGGCCTGCTGGGGGAGATAAGGTCTGCCTTCTCCCTGCTGCAGGAAAGGGTGGAGGGGTTGGCGTCGCTCCAGGAGGAGGGCCTTAGGGTCCAGAGGGAGATGGCGGGTAGGCTCGACGAGATCGAGGCCTCGCTGAGGTCCCTCGGTTCCCTCCTGGGGTCCGCCTCGGAGCTGGAGTCCCTCCTGGGAGAGGTGGGAGCAGGGATTTCCCCTGGGCCTCAGGAGGTGGGTCCCTCTCCGACGGTGGGGCACGAGGTGGTCCTCGAGGAGCAGGTCCGGCCCCTCGAGGAGGAGAGGGCTCAGCTCCCATCGGCGGAGGGGGCGACCCCCTCGAGCGAGGTAAGCCCCGCGGGGGTCGAATTGGTCGAGCCCTCCTCCGGAGGGGAGGCCGCTCCGGCTGAGGTCTCCTCGCCCGCGCCCAGGCCAGCTCAGCCCGGGGTCCCCTCTGGGGGTAAGCTCTCCCAGGACGACATAGAGGCGCTACTGGCGCAGCTCAAAGGGGGAGGTGGTGGTGGGGGTATCTCGGAGAGCGAGGACAGGGCCCTTTTGAGCTGAGGTCCGTGGGGGGGAGGAAAGTTGGAGGCTTCCTTTTACGTGGGATCCGAGGTGGGCAGGCTCAGGCGGGTTATGCTGCACAGGCCCGGCAAGGAGATAGAGAGGGTGACCATAGAGAACAAGGAGGAGCTCCTCTTCGACGACCTGGTCTGGAGCGACGAGGCCCAGAAGGAGCACGACGCCTTCGCTGAGCTGCTGGTGGAGAACGGGGTGGAGGTGGTCTACTTCGGGGAGCTCTTCGCCCAGAGCCTCAAGGAGGAGGACCTGAGGAGGGAGCTGCTCTCCAGGGTTCTCCGGATGGATGGGTTGGACGACGCCCTGCTCGGTCTGCTCCTCTCGTGGGCCTCAGAGGCCACGCCCCAGGAGGTGGCGGATCTCCTCATAGCCGGCGCCACGAAGAGGGAGGTGATGTCGCGCTTCGGGGGCGTCAAGAGCCTGGTGCTCGAGTCGATGGGGGATAACGACTTCGTGGTCAAGCCCACCCCCAACCTGTACTTCCAGAGGGATCCGGCGGTCTTCTTCAGGGATGGGGTGGTGGTCTCCAGGATGAGCACCGGGGCCAGGCGCAAGGAGGCCATCTACGTGGGCCATCTCCTGTCGCACCACCCCTACTTCTCCGGCATAACCGTGCTGCACTCCTGCGACGAGATGGAGGGGCTGGACTACTCGGTAGAGGGGGGGGATGTGCTGGTCCTGTCGGAAGGGGTCCTCGCCGTAGGGGTCTCCCAGAGGACCACGCCCGCGGCGGTGGACCTCCTGGGCAAGCTGATATCGAGCCGGATGGGTCCCGTGAGGATACTGGCGGTGGAGATACCGAGGGCCAGGAGCTACATGCACCTGGACACCGTCTTCACCATGGTGGACAGGGAGGTCTTCATGATCTACCCGGGCGTCCAGAGCGTGCTCAAGATATGGGCCATGGACTACGCGGGCGGCAGGCTCGAGTCGATGGAGGAGATGGCGTCCCTGGAGGAGGCCTTGAGGAGGTCCCTGGGCCTCGAGGTGCTTCGCTTCGTGGAGACCGGCGGGGGGGACCCGCTGGTGGCGGCCAGGGAGCAGTGGAACGACGGCACCAACACGCTCGCCATAGCTCCAGGGGTGGTGGTGACCTACAGGAGGAACAGGGCCTCGAACCAGGCCCTGCGCGAGGCTGGGATAAAGGTCTTCGAGATAAGGGGTAACGAGCTGGTCAGGGGCAGAGGGGGACCTAGGTGCATGAGCATGCCCATGCTGAGGGATGGGCTTTGACGCGTCTAAACCTTAGGCTTTGGAGGTGGTCTTGAGATGCCGTTTAACCTGAAGGGCAGGCACCTTCTGACGATGAAGGACTACACGCCGGCGGAGATAGGGTACCTCTTGAGGCTGAGCTTCGACCTCAAGGCCAAGAAGAGGGCGGGCGTGAAGGGCAACCTGCTGGAGGGGAAGTCGGTGGCGTTGATCTTCGAGAAGCCCTCCACCAGGACCCGCTGCGCCTTCGTGGTGGCCTGCTACGACGAGGGTGGGCACGCCGAATACCTGAGCAAGAACGACATACACCTGGGGGCCAAGGAGGACATAAAGGACACCGCCAGGGTCCTGGGGAGGATGTTCGACGGCATCCAGTTCAGGGGCTTCAAGCAGTCGGTGGTGGAGGAGCTGGCGGCCTACGCCGGTGTCCCCGTGTGGAACGGGCTCACCGACGAGTATCACCCCACCCAGTCCCTGGCCGACCTCATGACGATCATGGAGGAGTTCGGAGGCCTGGAGGGGCTCAAGCTGGCCTACGTGGGGGACGGGAGGAACAACGTGGCCAACTCCCTCATGATAGCCTGCTCCAAGATGGGGGTGGACTTCGCCATAGGCTCTCCCAGCTCCCTGTTCCCATCGGAGAAGCTGGTCTCGGAGTGCCAGGAGTTCGCCTCGGAGAGCGGATCCGAGATAGTGATAACCGAAGACCCCTACGAGGCGGTGAGGGGGGCTGACGCGGTCTACACCGACGTGTGGGCCTCCATGGGAGAGGAGAGCAAGCTGGCCGAGAGGATAGAGCTCCTGAGGCCCTACCAGGTCAACGCCAAGCTGATGGAGGCCACCGAGAACAGCCACGCCATCTTCCTGCACTGCCTGCCGGCCGTCAAGGGAAACGAGGTGACCGAGGAGGTCTTCGAGTCTCGCAACTCCCGCGTCTTCGACCAGGCGGAAAACCGCCTTCACACCATAAAGGCGGTGATGGTCGCCACCATCGGCAAGCTCTGAGCCCCGCTACTCGGGTATGACCAGAGGATTGGTGCTCCTCCTGGGGGCCAGCCACTTCCTGGCGGCCCCCAGGCCTATCTTCTTGACCGCCTGGGTCAGCCAGTGGGGCTGGGTGGCCGGGAACATGCTCAAGGAGTGGGCTAGGAACTTCCTGGTGAAGTCGACGTTCACCGCCTTGGCGCTGTCGCTCAGGGCGCTCCTGAAGTTTTCCAGGTCCTCCTCGTTGGATATCCTGTGGCCGCAGGTGGCGCACCTGTCCAGCACCTTCCTGGAGAGGAAGCAGCCCAGGGCCAGGGCCCCCTGCGTGGCCAGATCCAGGGCGTCCTCCAGGCCTCCCTCCTCCTGCAGGGTCCTCATGGCGCTGCCCAGGGCTATGTAGCTCAAGAAGGCCACCTCGGGCAGGACGGTGTCGCGGTAGAGGAGGAGCCTGAGGCCGGGCACCATGGCGTAGAACTCCCTGTCCACCTCGAGCCTGTCGAACTCCACCTCCTCCTCGACCCTGTCGGCGGCCCGCAGGGCTATGAGCCCATACCAACTAGACTTCAGCGCCTCCTCCAGCTTCTCCCTCATCTGGACCTCCAAGGCGGGACCCTCCTTCCTCTGTCGTTAAATATTTTAGCGGAGCTTCGTTATCCTGTAAACGATCCGGTCAGGGCCTGCGCGAGGGCCTACCAAAGGCGGCTATGTCGGCGTCCGCGTCCATCCTGGGGGCTACAGGGCCCATCTGGGCCAGATACCTGCTCTCGGCGGTGCTCTCCCCCTCGACTCGCTGTAGTATTATCTGGCCTATCCGCATGCAGGGGTAGAGGGCTATGGGGATCTCCCCGACGTTGCTGAGCTCCAGGGTTATGGTGCCCCGGAAGCCCGCGTTTATGTGGATGGCGGTGGCTATTATGAGGCCGAGCCTGCCGTAGGTGGACCTCCCTATGACCGACCCGCAGAGGTGCCTGGGCAACCTTATGAACTCCAGGGTGCTGGCCAGCACGAACTGCCTGGGGTGGAGGTAGAAGGGTCGGCCGAAGCCCAGCTTTATCTCCTCGCTCCAGCGGCCTCCGGAGGACTCCAGGGGGTCTATGGTCCCCACGGCGGTCTGCCGAAAGACTATGATGCGCGAGGAGAGGTGGACGTCCACGCTGGTACCCCTTATCTGGTCCGCCCTCAAGATGGGAGTTATGCAGAGGTTGCCCTCGGCCATCTCCCTCAGGATCTCGGACCTCCCGAGCACCGACAAACCCCTCACCCCCCGAGCCACAAGAGGTCTAACGTCTCGGCGCAGACGTCGAAGACCCTCACCAGGTCGCAGAAGGCGCCCTCCGGGCGGCCCATCGACCTGGCGAACGCCTCGTAGAGGGAGAGGGGGTCGAGGGGCCTCGCCGACATCTCCTCTCCCTCGAAGGACTGGAGCTGGACTGGGGGTATGCCCCTCTCCATCATCCCCAGCGCTGCCTCCAGGTCGCCGGATGGGCGCCCTTCGACCTCCTGGAGCCCCTCCAGCTCCTCCCCCTCCAGACGCCCCATCAGGCTGGCGTAGCGCGGCCCTATCCTCCTGGAGATCTCGAGCAGGACCTCCGCCCTGGCTAACCTCAGCGCCCGCCTGAAGCTCAAGGCCGCTGGGGATCGCAGGTCCCCGCCGGAGATCTCGAGCGAGGAGCCCCTCTCCCAGGCGGCCATCCCCAGCAGATCCAGGGGTAGGAGGAAAGCGCTCTCTGCCCGCCTGACCAGCGCTACAGGTCCGCGGCCGGATGGGAGCTCCAGGAACTCGAAGCTCACGAAGGCGCCCCCGGCCACGGGCGAGCAGCCGGAGCAGAAGACCCTCTTCTCCTTGAGCCCCATGGCCTCTCGCACCAGCTCGGCCGTCCTTCCCTCCAGCGGCGCCGTCGCCCTGGAGATGGCGCCCAGGACGTCCCTGGCGAGGCGCACCCAGAAGGGAAGACCCGGCATCTCCTCCTCCAGGACGGAAAGGCCCCCGAACACGGCCTCCGCTATCTCATCCCACGGGGGGCGCAGACCGTGGAGCTTCGGGCACACCAGGTCGAGGGGTATGCGCCCGTCCGGGCGGGGTTTCCCCCTGCCGGACAGATCCCTCCAGAACGCGAAGGGGTCCTCCGCCCCCGCCAGCCTCTCCAGGAGCGCCAGGACGTCGCCCGATCCGAGCCTGTGGGATAGCTCCTCTGCGTCCGCCAGGAGCCTGAGCTCCAGGAGGCCTAAGCGTCCCCCTCCGGATGAGTTCAGAATCCTGGCGGCGGAAGCCCTCGCCCTCTCGAACAGAGACTCCCTGAGCCCCCTAGCCCAGGCCACCGCCCGGGCGAGACACATCTCCTCCAGGAGGCTGAAGCCAGGAGATATGACCTCCAGCAACCTTTCACCCCCAGCCGAGCTCTCCATCTGACGATAACGATGATATCACAGGGTTCGAGCCCGTGTCCCCGACCTGGGTCCCCTATCCTTAGGTTTCAGGGGAGGTAGCTTTGGTATAATCTAAACAAGCTTTCACTCCGAACAGAGGGGGCGTTCGAGGTGTCCGACCTGAAGGCCAGGGTGCTGGACTTCATGAGGAGCGCCGGCAAGCCCGTGAGGCCCGGCGACGTGGCCAAGGCCCTGGGGGTGGACTCCAGGGAGGTCTCGGCCGCCATAGCCGAGCTAAAGGAGGAGGGGTTGGTCTGCTCCCCTAAGAGGTGTTTCTACGCTCCGTCCGAGGGACGATGAGGGGGGAGGCCGTAAGTTCCCTCCTCTCGGACTACGAGAGGTTCAGGCGCGACATAGAGTCGCGCCTCGAGGAGTTCTCCCGCGTCTGGAGGGACCTCGACGAGGAGGCGATGTGGGGGGAGCTGTACTTCTGCCTAATGACCCCTCAGTCGAGGGCCACCGCCTGCTTCGAGGCGCTCTCCAGGCTCGGCGGGCTGGACCGATGGTCCGAGGGCGAGCTGAGGGCTTGCCTCAGGGGGGTCAGGTTCTGGAGGAGCAAGGCGTCCTATCTCGCCGAGGCTCGCTCCAAGAGGGAAGGGGGGTTCTCCCTCGTGGAGGCGCTTAGGGCGTTCGAGGACCCCATCCTCTGCAGGGAGGCCTTGGCCGGGGAGTTCAGGGGGCTGGGGATGAAGGAGGCGAGCCACTTCCTGCGCAACGTGGGGTACTCCTTCGACCTGGCCATCCTGGACAGGCACATCCTCAGGGAGATGGCGGACCTGGGGCTGGTGGAATCTTTGCCAAGTTCGCTAAGTAAAAGTGTATACTTATCTTTGGAGCGACTCTTCGTGGGGTTCGCGGGGGAGCTCGGGATGAGCGCGGCCTCGCTGGACCTCCTCCTGTGGGCGAGGAGGACGGGGTTCGTGTTCAGGTAGATGCGGAGGTGATCTGAGGTGGACAAGTACGAGTGCACGGTTTGCGGATACGTCTACGACCCCGCCGTCGGGGACCCCGAGGGCGGCATACCCGCGGGCACGCCCTTCGAGGCCCTTCCCGAGGGCTGGGTTTGCCCCATGTGCGGAGTTGGGAAGGACATGTTCGAGAAGGTGTCCTGAGGCTGGGCCAGGCTTCAAGCCTGGCCCAGGCCTTTTCGAGGGAGGTGAGGTGCCTTGAACGGGGTGCTCGATGCGGTCTTCACCTTTTCCGGTGAGGCGGGTCAGGGCGTCCAGACGGTGGAGCTGATCCTGCCCAGGATCCTGAAGAGGGCGGGCTTTCACGTCTTCGCCAACAAGGAGTACATGTCGAGGGTGAGGGGCGGGGTCAACTCCAGCTCCATAAGGGTCTCCTCCGAGCCCGTCAGGGCACAGCTTCGGAGGATGGACTTCCTGATTCCCCTCAACAGGGGGCTCAACCCCAGGATCAGGTCCAGGCTCTCTGGGAGGACCGTGGTGATATGCGACGAGTCGTACGCGGACGACTATCGCTCCCTCGGGGTGGCCGAGGTCTTGGCCCTTCCCATGGAGAGGAGGGCCAGGGAGATAGGGGATCTGGTCTTCCTCAACGTCCTGTCGATCGGGCTCTCTTGTGCCCTTCTGGGGGTGGAAGAGGAGTTAGGGGTTTCGGCTATAGCTTCTCGCTTCGCCGACAAGGGAGATGAGGTCCTCTCGAAGAACTCTTCCGCCTTCAGGGCCGGCTTCGAGATGGGATCGTCCCTCAGGGATCGCTTTTCGGGCAGGCTTCCTCGTCCATCCCTCAGGTCCAACGAGGGCGTCCTGGCGAGCGGCACGGAGATGGTGGCCCTGGGTTGCGTCGCCGGCGGTTGCGACTTCATCGCGGCCTATCCGATGTCCCCCTCGACTGGCGTCTTCACCTTCATGTGTCAGAACGCCCACAGGTTCGGGGTGATAGCCGAGCAGGCGGAGGACGAGATAGCCGCCATGAACATGGCCATAGGGGCCTGGCTAGCCGGAGGGAGAGGCATGGTGACCACCTCGGGTGGGGGCTTCGCCCTCATGGAGGAGGCCCTGAGCCTCGCCGCCATGACCGAGACTCCGGTGGTGGTCCACCTGGCCCAGAGGCCGGCCCCGGCCACGGGCCTTCCCACCCGCACCGAGCAGGCGGACCTCAACCTGGCCCTCTACGCAGGCCACGGGGAGTTCCCCAGGGTCATATACGCTCCGGGCTCTCTGGAGGAGGCCTTCTACCTCTCCAAGAAGGCCTTCGAGGTGTCCGATCGCTTCCAGGTACCGGCCTTCGTGCTGACCGACCAGTACCTGGTGGACCTATCCTACGACTTCCCCGGGGTGGAGGTGGGGGAGGTGCCCGAGCTCCAGGTGGTCAGGTCCGAGCCGGGCTACAAGAGGTTCCTTATGACCGAGAGCGGCGTCTCCCCCAGGGCCGTTCCGGGCTACGGCGAGGGTCTGTTCGTCGTGACTGCGGACGAGCACACCGAGGAGGGGCACATCACCGAGGACCCGGACATCAGGAGCGCCATGGTGGAGAAGAGGCTCAGGAAGGGGGAGCTCCTGGAGGGGGCCTTCGTGCCGCCCAAGGTGGAGGGGCGGGGCAAGAGGGCTGTGGTGTGCTGGGGCTCCACCTATCACATAGCGAAGGAGGCCCTCTCGAGGCTCGGCAGGGACGACCTCGTCCTGGTGCACTTCTCCCAGGTCTGGCCCCTTCCGAGGTCGGCGTGCGAGCTCATCTCCTCCTTCGAGGAGGCGGTGGTGGTGGAGAACAACGCCACCGGGCAGCTGGCCAACCTCTTGCAGCAGGTCTGCTGCAGGCCCTTCGAGAGGAGGGTCCTCCGCTACAGCGGCGACCAGTTCACCGTGGAGGAGCTGGTCGAGAGGCTGGAAGAGGCTTTCTAAAGGGGGGTGATGGGGTTGGATCCTAAGGTCTTCGACGTGGAGGAGGGGCACGACATCTCCTGGTGCCCGGGCTGCGGCAACTTCGGCATCCTGAAGGTCCTCAAGGAGGCCTTCGCGGAGCTCGACATCCCTCCGCAGCGGATCCTCATAGTCTCCGGCATAGGGCAGGCCGCCAAGACCCCTCAGTACCTTCGCTGCAACTCCTATCACTCCCTGCACGGCAGGGCCCTGCCCATAGCCACGGCCGCCAAGGCGGCCAACCCCTCGCTGGTGGTGGTGGCCGAGGGGGGCGACGGGGACATGTACGCCGAGGGGGGAAACCACTTCCTCCACGCCATCAGGAGGAACCCCGACATATTGCACCTGGTCCACAACAACATGGTCTACGGGCTCACCAAGGGTCAGGCCTCTCCCACCAGCGCCAAAGGCTTTAAGACCCCCACTCAGCCATGGGGGGTTTTCGAGGAGCCCTTCAACCCGGTGGCGGTGGCGATAGCCCTCAACGCCTCCTTCGTGGCCCGAGCCTCCATATCGGACCCCCAGGGCACCAAGGAGATAATAAAGAGAGCTATCCAGCACAAGGGGTACGCCTTCGTGGACGTGTTCCAGCCCTGCGTCTCCTTCAACAGGGTCAACACCTACAGGTGGTTTCGGGAGAACACCTACTACCTGGAGCCTTCCCACGACGTCCACGACCGAAAGGCCGCCTTCGCCAGGGCCCTGGAGACGGACAAACTCCCCATAGGGATCTTCTACGTGGACCCGAACCCCAGGCCCACCTTCGAGGAGAACCAGCCGGTCCACTCCTCGGGCCTCAGGCCCCTCATGGAGAGGAGGAGGGATCCGCGTTTGGTGGAGGAGTTCATGGAGGGTCTCAGGTAAGGGGGTGATCTCCTTGGACGTCAAGGCCGCGATCGAGGCGAGGAGGGCTTACAGGTCTTTGAGGAAGGATCGAATCTCAAGGGAGGTCCTCGAGGAGCTCGCCAGGTGCGCCTCTCTGGCTCCCTCCTGCTACAACAAGCAGCCCTGGCGATACGTCTTCGTGGCGTCGGAGGAGAAGCTGCTGGCCATGCGAGAGGCGATGTCGAAGGGGAACGAGTGGACCTACAACGCCTCGGCCATCGTGGCGGTCCTCTCCAGGCCTGACCTGGACTGCGTTCTGCCGGACGGGAGGCGCTACTACGCCTTCGACGTGGGGCTGTCGGTGGGCATGATGGTCTTGAGGGCCACCGAGATGGGGCTTGTGGCCCATCCCATAGCTGGCTATTCGCCCGCTAAGGTCAGGGAGATCCTCGGTGTGCCGGAGGAATACGAGGTCATCACCTTGGTCATAGTGGGGCCCAGGATGGAGGGGCCAAACCCGCTCCTGTCGGAGAAGCAGGCGGAGGCCGAGAGGGAGCGTCCCCCCAGGCTTCCCCTTAGCGAGTTCGCCTACCTGGACGAGTTCGGGAGGCCCCTGGCCTGAGATGCAGGCTTTCGAGGGCGTCTTCGACCTCCTGGAGGGCCTGCACCCGGCGGCGCAGGCCCTCCTCGGGGGGCTTTTCACGTGGGGGATTACCGCCCTGGGCGCGGCGCTGGGCATATGGTTCAAGTCGTCCAGGAGGGTCTTGGACCTGATGCTTGGCTTCGCCGCGGGGGTGATGGTGGCGGCTAGCTTCTTCTCCCTCCTCCTTCCGGCCATAGACCTGGTGGAGGGGGGAGGGGTTCCCCTGGGGTTGCTTCAGCCGCTGATCGGCTTCCTCTCGGGAAGCCTGTTCATGTTGGGCATGGACAAGGTCTTGCCCCACCTCCATCCGGGGCTGAAGGAGAGCGAGGCGGAGGGGTACAGGACGGGTCTCTCCTCGGCCTGGCTGATGATGCTCGCCATGACGCTCCACAACGTGCCGGAGGGGCTCGCGGTCGGGGTCTCCTTCGGATCGGGGGCGGACCTCAAGGTCTCCTTGCTCTTGACCTTCGCCATAGGCTTGCAGAACTTCCCCGAGGGCTTCGCGGTTTCTGGCCCCATGAGGGGGGCTGGCTACTCGCGCTCCTTCTCCTTCGGCATGGGCCAGCTCTCGGCGCTGGTCGAACCCCTGGCGGCGGTATTGGGAGCGTACTTCGCCATGACCTTCTCGGCCGTGTTGCCCTTCTCCCTCGCCTTCGCCGCTGGGGCCATGATGTACGTGGTGGTGGAGGAGGTCATCCCCGAGTCCCATTACTTCGGCAACGCCGACGAGGCCACCCTGAGCACCCTCGCTGGCTTCGCCCTGATGATGTTCCTGGACACCGCCCTGGGCTAGGGCTTCCTGGCCGACTCGACGTAAACTGCCAGAATGGCCAGGTCCGCTGGGGTCACCCCGGGTATGCGGGAGGCCTGCCCCAGGGATAGAGGTCTGACCTTCTTGAGCTTCTCCCGGGCCTCGCTGAGCAGGCCAGGCACGGCGTCGTAGTCGATCCACTCGGGTATGGGGGTGGAGCTCATCCTCTTGAGCCTCTCCACCTCCCTCCTCTGTCTTTCCGCGTAGCCCTCGTACTTGACCTCCGCCTCCACCGTGAGACCCACGTTCGCCGGCGTGCCCCTGAGGCCCTCGTCCAGCCGAAGCAGGTCCTCCCAGCCTATCTGGGGTCTTCGGAGTAGCTCCTTTAAGGTGGTGGGCTCCTCTATGGGTTTGGTCCCCTTGGACCTCAGGAGCTCGTTCACGGCGTCGGAGGGGTGCACCTTCGCGGAGCTTATCCTCTCCATGGCCTCCTCGATGGCCCTCTTCCTCCTCGAGAAGAGCTCCCATTTGCCGTCGTCTATCAGCCCGAGCCTCCTCCCTATGGGGGTTAGGCGAAGATCGGCGTTGTCGAACCGGAGCAGGAGCCTGTGCTCCGCCCGGGAGGTGAGGATCCTGTAGGGCTCGCTGGTGCCCTTGGTGACCAGGTCGTCTATGAGGACCCCTATGTAGGCCTGTGACCTATCGAGGACCAGGGGTTCCTCCCCTCTGAGCCTTAGGACCGCGTTTATGCCGGCCATCAGACCCTGGGCGGCTGCCTCCTCGTATCCCGAGGTGCCGTTGATCTGTCCGGCCAGGAAGAGGCCCTCGATGGATTTTACCTCGAGCCACGGGTAGAGCTGGGTGGGGGGGCAGAAGTCGTACTCTATCGCGTAAGCGGGCCTCATGACCTTAGCCCTCCTGCAGCCGGGAAGCATTCTCACCATCCTGACCTGCACGTCGAAGGGCATGCTGCTGGAGAAGTTCTGCATGTAGAGCTCCTTCGTCCACCTGCCGGTGGGCTCCAGGAAGACGGGGTGGCTCTCCTTGTGGGGGAACTTGACCACCTTGTCCTCTATGGAGGGGCAGTACCTGGGCCCGATCCCCTCTATCGCGCCGGAGAAGAGGGGCGATCTGTCCAGGTTCTCCAGGATGAGCTCGTGGATCTCCCTGTTGGTCCTGGTGAGGTAGCAGGAGTAACCCCTGTAGACCCTGGGCTCGCTCCAGAGGGAGAACGCGTCGGGCTCCTCCATGGATGGCTGCTCCTCGAGCTCCCCGTAGTCGACGCTGTCGGCGTGTATCCTGGGAGGGGTTCCGGTCTTGAGCCTTCCGACCTCGAGCCCCATGGCCCTGAGCGACCTGGAGAGACCCAGGGCCGGCATCTGCCCCAGGGGGCCGGAGGGGAAGCTGTGAAGCCCTATGTGGACCTTGCCCCCCAGGTAGGTGCCGGTGGCCAGTATCACCGCCCTGGCCCTGTAGAGGGTCCCGGTGCTGGTCCCAACCCCCCTGACCCTCCTGCCCTCCAGGACCACCTCCTCCACCAGCCCCTGGTGGAGGTCGATCCCCTCGGTCCTCTCGATGACCGACCTGTAGTGGACGTGGTAGTCCCTCAGGTCGCACTGGGCTCGAAGGGACCTCACGGCGATCCCCTTGGAGGTGTTCAGCATCCTCATGTGGACGGCCGAGGCGTCCGTCGCCAGGGCCTGCTCGCCCCCCAGGGCGTCTATCTCCCGGGTCAGGTGCCCCTTGCCCGGCCCCCCCACGGCGGGGTTGCAGGCCATCAGGACCAGGTTGTCCAGGTAGAGGTTCAACAGCAGGACCTTAGCCCCCATCCTGGCAGCCGCCAGGGCCGCCTCGCAACCGGCGTGTCCGCCTCCCACCACTATCACGTCGTAGGTCTCCGGGTACTCCCACAACTCCTCCGATACCCCCTGCTATGGAGCGAAAGGCTAGATTATATTATCCTCGGCCTTCGAACTCCAGGTGGTCGACTGCGGCGCTGGTGCCTGTGATATGATATCTCAGAAGCCCTTTGCCCTTTGAGGTGGGAGGTGAGACGGATGAGGAGATGGGTGAACCTGTGGGTTTTGGTGGTCATCTCGTGGTGCCTTTGCGGCGTGGCCCTCGCCAAGCCCTTCCTCCCGACGATAGCCGAGGAGATGCTCATAGCGAGGAGCTCCCTGAAGCCGGTGGATCCCCCGTCGACCAGGTGGGGGCCTTACTCTCTGGAGGAGGCCTACAGGGTGCAGTCCATCCTGGTTAAGGCCCTGAGGGGGAGCGAGGGCGTGCCCGTGGGCTTCAAGGCGGCCTTGACCTCCTCGGCCACCCAGAAGAGGTTCGGCGTCCCCCATCCCGTCTGGGGGAGGATTCTCTCGGGGCACCTGCTGAGGGACGGGGCGGTGATCGAGCGCTCTAAGTTCATAAATCCCTTCCTGGAGCTGGAGGTGGGTTACGTCCTCGCCAGGGACGTGAGGAGGCCCATACCGAACCACGAGGAGCTCTTCCAGTACGTGGCCTACGCCGTGGCCGCGGTGGAGGTGCCCGACGTCAGGATGCCCCTCAAGGACCTCAAGGGGATAGACCTGGTCTCGGACAACGCTGGTGCCGCCAAGGTCCTGGTGGGCGAGGTGAGGGGGCCGGTCCTCTTCTACGATGACCTCAGGGCCAAGCTCTACCGCGACGGGAAGGTGGTGGACATAGGGGAGGGCAAGAGGGTTATGGGATCCCCCCTCAAAGCGCTGCTCTGGCTCCTGAACGACGCCGTCTCCAGGGGCGTCTTCCCCCGCAAGGGCGATCTGATCATAACCGGGACCATGGGCGCGATGGTCCCCGCTAAGGCGGGCTCCTACACGGCGACCTTCGGTCCCCTGGGGGAGATGAGGTGGAAGGTGGTCGAGTGAGGTGAGAGGGTGAGGGCATGAGCTCTTCCCTGGGCCGTGCTCTGGACCTGCTGGCCTCCAGGGCGGAGCCGATAACCCTGGCCTGCGGGGCCATCACTATCCTGATGTTGTTCCTGTACGCGTTGAGACGAATGGGCCTCTCCAGGGCCGCGGCCTCGGGCTTCGCCGGGAGGGCGGAGGAGGTGATCTACGCCGAGAGCCTGGACGTGCTCTTCGAGGCCGTCCAGGGAAGGAGCGATCCCATGGCGCTCTTGTGGAAGGAGTTCTTCGCCTGGATGGACAAGCCCTGGGAGTTCATCTCCTCCGCCATGAGGGCTAGGATCCACCCGGTGGAGGAAAAGGTGAAGGGCCTTTGCCTCTGGCTGGAGCTCTGGGCGCTGTTCCTGGTGTTTCTGGGGGCTACGATGGCCCTGGCCGAGACGGCCAGGGCCTTTCAGCCGGCGGAGCTCTCGCTGGGAGAGGCGGCAGGCCTGGCGGTCCGCGGCTCGGCCTCCAGGTTGGCCTCCTTCCTGGCCATGTCCGGCCTCTCCAAGCTGGCCTCCGCCTCCCTCGAGGGCAGGCTCGAGCTCTTCAAGCTTCGGGCGCAGAGGGAGATGGCCCTGGCCGAGGCGCTCAAATTCAAAGCCAGATGAGGAGGGGTCCCTTGCGCTCCATCTCCCCGGTGGCCTTCCTGTTCCTCCTGCTGGTTAGCTCCCTCCTCGTCTCCCTCTCCTGGATCGCCCATCTGCCCAGGGCGCGCTTCGGGCTGGAGGTGGGCTTCGGCCTCCCCCAGAGCGAGGCCCTGGGTCCCTTCCGCGCGAGGTCCCCTCAAGGCCCTCCGGTGGCGGCCTTCCCGGGATCGGGGACGGCCCTCGGAGGGCATCTGAAGCTCGAGGTGCTCCCCTTCGCCTACCTCTCGGAGGCAGGACGGTGGATCTCGAGCTTCGACCTGGATCCCCCGGCCTACCCCGAGACGGCCAGGAGGGAGGGCAGAGAGGGCCTCGCGGTGGTGGTGGTCGAGGTGGACGAGTCCGGCCGGGTCAGGGGGCTCTGGCTGGGCAGGGGCTCGGGCCACCGCGACCTGGACGAGGCCGCCCTGAGATCCGCCAGGTCCCTCAGGGTAGACCTCAGGGGGGAAGCCCTGGGGACCCCCAGGGCCTTCAGGCTGATCGTCCCCTTCGAGTTCAGGCTCAAAAGATGACAACCAAAAGCGCTTGACGGACCCACCCTTCCCGGTATAATGTTTCAGGCCTGGGGTGATCTCCTTTGACGGTGCGGTCCGAGGATCCCCTGCTGGACAGGAACGCGGCGGTCATGGAGTACGACTTCTACGCCTCTTTGTTGACCGAAAGGCAGAGGCAGATATACGAAATGTACTACTTAGACGACATGAGCCTGGGCGAGGTAGCGAGGGCGATGGGGATAAGCAGGCAGGCCGTCTTCGCCATCCTCAAGAGATCGAGGGCGAAGCTTCGGGCCGTGGAGGAGAAGCTGGGTCTGGTCTCCAGGTGGAGGACGGTCTCGCGGCGGAGGAGAGAGCTCCTGGAGGGGGTGCTCTCGGCGGTGGAGTCCGATCCGCCCGACTTGGACAGGGCCAGGGAGCTCATCGCCAGGCTCTTCGCCATGGAGGAGGTATGAGGATGTTTTCCATCCTGAAGGAGCGGCTCGGCGAGCTCTTCAGGAGGGTCTCCGGCAAGGGCAAGCTCTCGGAGGAGGATCTGAGGTCCTTCCTCAGGGACCTTCGGAGGACCCTCCTGGAGGCCGACGTGAGCCACAGGGTGGCTAAGGAGTTCGTGGAGAGGGTCTCCCAGCGGGCTTCCGGGGCCAAGCTGGTGTCCAGCATAAGCCCGGCCCAGCAGCTTCTGACCCTGGTCTACGAGGAGATGGTCTCGCTCCTGGGGGGTGCGGAGGGATCCGGCATCAGGTGGGCTGCTTTGCCGCCCACCGTGGTCTTGATGGTGGGGCTTCAGGGCAGCGGCAAGACCACCACCTGTGCCAAGCTGGCCAGGAGGTTCAAGAAGGGGCACAGCGTCCTCCTGGTGGCGGCGGATCTGAAGAGGCCCGCCGCGGTGAGGCAGCTGGAGATATTGGCCTCCCAGGTGGGGGTGGACTTCATGGGGCCCGAGGGGGGAGAGGAGGACCCCATATCCCTCTGCAGGAGGGTGATCCCCAGGGCCAGGGACAGGCTCAACGACCTCGTGATAGTGGACACGGCTGGGCGGCTTCACGTGGACGAGGAGCTGATGGAGGAGCTTAAAGGGATCTGTGAGGTGCTCTCCCCCCACGAGAGGATCCTGGTGATTGACGCCATGGTCGGCCAGGAGGCCCTGAAGGTGGCGGAGGCCTTCCACTCGGCCCTGGGCCTGACGGGGGTGATCCTCTCCAAAGCGGACGGCGACGCGAGGGGAGGGGTGGCCCTTTCGGTCAGGGCCGCCACGGGGGTCCCCATCAAGTTCGTGGGGGTGGGCGAGAAGGTGGAAGACCTGGAGGGCTTCTCCGCGCAGGGGATGGCGGGGCGCATCCTGGGGATGGGGGACCTCCAGGGCCTGCTCGAGAAGGTAAAGGAGGCCTCCGACGAGGAGTCCCTTCGGGCCTCGGCCGAGAGGCTCAAGAGGGCTGAGTTCACCATGGAGGACATGCTGGAGCAGATCAGGCAGATCCGCAGGATGGGCGGCTCCAGCCTGCTCCAGATGTTGCCCGGAGGGCTTGGGGCCTCCCTGGGCGAGCTGGAGCTGGACGAGAGGAGGCTCAAGCATCTGGAGGCGGTGATCCTCTCCATGACCCCCGAGGAGAGGAGGAGGCCCGAGATCGTGAAGGCCAGCCGCAAGAGGCGCATAGCCGCCGGAAGCGGCACCTCGGTTCAGCTGGTGAACCAGGTGCTCAAGCAGTACTTCGCCATGAGGGAGCTGGTCAAGTCCGTCTCCTCTCATAAGAGGAAGGGCGGGCTGTTCGGCCTTTCCAAGAAGATCCTGGGCTTTTAGAGGGAGGTGTCGTTTTTGGTAAGGATAAGGCTCATGAGGATGGGCAGGAAAAAAAGACCCTTCTACAGGGTGGTGGTGGCCGACGCCAGGTCGCCCCGCGACGGCAAGTTCATAGAGAGCATAGGCTACTACAACCCGCTGGTGGAGCCCTTCGAGTTCAAGGTGAACAAGGAGAGGGCGCTCTACTGGCTCGGCGTGGGCGCTCAGCCCTCCGACACCGTCAAGTCCATGTTCAAGAGGATGGGCATATGGGAGGAGTTCATGGCCTCCAGGGAGAAGAGGGGATGAGGGGATAGGGTCATGGTGGACCTCAAGGCTGTGGCCAGGTTCATTGTGGAGGGCCTAGTGAAGGACGGGTCCAGGGTGGAGGTCGAGGAGGAGCCCGGGGAGGACGGCAGGGTGAAGGTCCTGGTCAGGGTCAGCCCCGAGGACGTGGGCAGGGTCATAGGGAAAAAGGGGAAGACCATCGACGCCATAAGGACCGTGATGAGGGCGGCCGGCGCGAAGGCGGGCCTGAGGGTGGACTTCGACGTGGAGGAGATGGAGGGATAGGTGGTCCCCTTGAGGAGCGATCTGGTGGTGGTCGGTAAGGTGGTGGGGATACACGGCTTCAGGGGTTGCCTGAAGGTCCAGCCCCTTACCGATTATCCGGAGCGCTTCCTGGAGATGAAGGAGATGAGGCTTTATTCCCCCGAGGGGAGGTTGGTGCTCCACAGGCCGGTCCTCTCCGTGAGGCCTGGCCCAGCGGGCAGGTTCTTCCTGGTCGAGCTGGAGGGGGTCCTGGGGGAGGTCGAGGCCAGGAGGCTGGTGGGGGCTCTCGTGAAGGTCTCGAGGTCGGAGAGGGTTCCCCTGGGC
>CAYRKT010000009.1:0-37642 GCA_964425005.1 uncultured Synergistia bacterium | reverse complement strand
GTCAGGGGCTACGGGGAGGCCCGGGGGATTTCGTCGGTGGGGTCTCAGCTGGACCGACGGAGCTAGCTGGGTGTAAAATGGGCTCGCCATGGGGCGAGCCTTTTTCTCTTCGATCTGCCTCCTCCTCCTGGCTCCGGCGGCGCTGGGCTGGACGGTCGAGGAGGAGAAGAGGATGGGACGTCGGATCGACGAGGAGATCCGACGGGCCTTCGTGGTTCTGGACGACCCCTCCTTCAGGTCCGCGTTCGACCTGGTCCTCTCGAGGTTCGAGCCGCACCTTCGGAGGCCCTATCTGGAGTACTCTGGGGGGCTCATCAGGGACGATAGGGTCAACGCCTTCGCCCTTCCGGGGGGGAGGATCTACCTCACCACGGGGATGAGGGATTTCTTGCGCTCCAAGCACGAGCTGGCCGCCCTCCTGGGACACGAGGTGGCCCACGTGGACATGTCCCACCACCGGAGGGTCTACCAGCGATCCAGGGATTTGCTCCTTCCGAACCTGCTGGTGGCGGTGCTGACCAGGGGCTCGGCCCCGGCCATGCTGGTGGCGGACCTGGTCTCCACGGGGGCGATAAACCGCTACGGCAAGGACCTGGAGAGGGAGGCCGACGCGGTGGGGGTGGAGCTCGTCCACAGGGCCGGCTTCGAGCCGGTGGGGGCTTTGACGACCCTCGAGAGGCTTTGGGGGTATCAGCTCCAGCGGCCCAGGCCCGAGCTGGGGGTCTACGCGACCCACCCGGAGCTCGAGGAGCGCATAGCCCACGTGGGCAGGCGGATCTCCGAGCTGGGCCTGAGGGTGAGGAGGAAGTCGGCCGTCCCGATCCTGGTCCCCTCCCTCGAGCTGGAGGGCGGGGAATGGTCCTTGAAGGTAGACGGGTCTGAGGTCCTCAGACTTCCCGAGGCCTCGAGGGACCTGGCCGATTCGGCCTTCGCGGTCCTCTTGGAGCTCGAGCTGGAGATGGAGCCCTACGAGGTGGAGGCTTCGGGGCCCAATTTGACCCTGTGGGGTAGGCCTGCCCTGGACCTGGGGGACCCGGCTTTGGCCTCGCTCTTCAGGGATAATATAAGGAGGGCCCTCTCGAGGGCCTACCTGGAACAGCCGAGGGTCTGGAGGTAGGTGAAGATGAGGTCTTCGTCGGTTAGCAGGATGCCCGGCTGGATGATCGCGGTCCTCTTCCTCCTGTGCCTGCTCTTCCTGGGCTCCTTCCTGATCTCCTCCCTGGAGCTGGGGGGTGGACCTGTGGCCCCTGGCCCCAGGGCGGTCAGGCCCCTTCCCTTCGCGGGCACCGGCCTTCTCCTCTGGGCCGCTTTGCCCGTGGTGGCCGCCCTGATCTTCTTCTGGTTGCTCTGGGGGGCCCTGTGGAGGAAGCACCACCCGATGGACTACCCGGATCTCCCCCTGCCGGAGCGACCGGAGGGCGTGGGCTCAAACCCCAGGCGAGAGGAGCTGGCGAGGAGGCTCGACATGCTGGAGAGGGCCCTCCTGGAGGGGAGGATATCGGAGGAGACCTACAGGGAGCTCAGGAGGAAGTACGAAGAGGAGATCTCGCGGAGCTAGGGTTGTCCCCCCACCTGCCGCAGCGGTCTCCCCAGCAGGCCACCGGATCGCCGTCTCGGAGCACCACTGCCACCTCGCAGCGGTTGGGGCATAGCTGGCACTCGAAGTGGGATGGCCTTAGGTCGCTCTCGAGCAGTCCCACCAGGGAGGGTGGGCCTTCCTCCTCGGCTTCCATCGCCAGAAGGGCTGCCCCTATGGCCCCCATGACCTTGTGGTTCTGGGGCACCAGGACCCTCTCGCCCAGCATCCTCTCGAAGGCCCAGCGCATCCCGGCGTTGGCCGCGACCCCTCCCTGGAAGACGAAGGGCCCCTCCAGCTTCTTCCCCCTCCCCAGGTTGGCGATGAAGTTTCGGGCCATGGCCTCCATGAGGCCAGCGACTATGTCCTCCACCGGGTAACCGGCCTGCTGCTTGTGGATCATGTCCGACTCGGCGAAGACCGTGCACCTGCCGGCTATCCTCACCGGGTTCTTGCTGCGGAGGGCCAGCCTCCCCAGCTCCTCCACGGGTATCCCTAGCCTCTGGGCCTGGTGGTCCAGGAAGGAGCCGGTGCCGGCGGCGCAGACGGTGTTCATGGAGAAGTCCACCACCACGCCGTCCCTTATGACGATGAGCTTTGAGTCCTGCCCGCCGATCTCCAGGATGGTCCTGACCTCCGGGACCTCCCGCATGGCCGCCACCGCGTGGGCGGTTATCTCGTTCCTGACCAGCCCCCCGCCGCAGGCGGCCCTGACCAGGTGCCTGCCGCTGCCGGTGGCCCCAAGCCCCCTCACGGCGGAGAGGTCGAAGGAGCGAGCCAGCTCCTCGAAGGTCTCCTTGAGGGCTTCAAGGGGCCTGCCCATGTTCCTCCTGTAGGAGCTCCAAAGCAGTTCCCCCTCCTCCGAGAGGAGGACCACCTTGGTGGTCAAGGACCCCACGTCCACCCCTACGAACACAGCCCACCCCTCCTCCAGAGGACCATGTCCAGGAAGGCCTCGAGGCGAGTTCTAAGGCCCGCGTCAGCCGTGTGCTCGTCCATCACCAGCTGCATGAAGGGCTTCCCCCTCTCGGCGAAGGCCCTCTCCAGGAGCGATCCAACCCAGGCGTCGGTGCCGCAGGCGAAGGACTCGACCATTATCACCGCCTCCACGTCCTCCGTCTCGAGCATCCTCAGGGCCACGCTCGCCACGGCGTTGCTCCAGGACCAGAAGAAGGGCTTGCCGAAGGCCCTCTTTACCTCCTCCGGGGCCCTCGGAGCTGAGGAGAGGTCGAAGAGGTCGAGGAAAGAGACCACCTCGGCTCCGGCGGACTCGAGCCTGGAGAACACCACCCCTCCCAGCTGTTCGTCCATCAGTATGTAGGGATAGCCCACCAGCCCCACCCGCGCGGAGAAGGGCCCCTCCCGCCTCGACCTCCTTCGGCGAAGGTCCACCCGCAGGGGGCTCAAGGGGGGCAGGCTTCCCTCTACGCCCAGGGCCTTCGCCAGCTCCCTCAGGAAGAGCTCGTCCCCCCTCTTTTCTCCCAGGTTGCCCCTGGGGGATACGATCCTGACCTCCTCGGAGCCGAAGAGGGCCCTCGCCACGTCGGCCATCCCCTTGGACTTGGGGCAGCAGTAGCAACCCCACATGGGCAGGTCGTTCTCGAGTCTGGGTATCAGCACCAGGTCAGCCCTCTCGAGGGCTTCCCTCACGTGGCCGGCGTAGATCTTGACGGGAAGGCAGGTGTCGGAGAAGGCGAGCTTGAAGCCCTCCTCCAGGGTCCTCCTGCTGGTGGGGTCGGACGTCACCGGCTCGAAGCCCAGGCCCCTGAGGAAGGAGCTCACCCACCCGTGGAGGTGCTCGAAGAAGCCCCGCGGAAGCCCTACGCGCATCTCCTCTTCCTCCAGAGGACCATGTCCAGGAAGGCCTCCAGCCGGGTCCTGACCCCCGCCTCGGAGGTCTGTTCGTCGAAGGCGAGGCTGATGACGGGGAGGCCCACCGCCTCCGAGGCCCTCGGGATCACCAGCTGGGCGGTCACCTCGGGCATGCAGCCGAAGGGCATGAGGTGCACCGCCGCGTCGAACCCATCCCTCTTTAGCTCCTCCAGGACTGCCACGCTCCTCCTCCCGTGGCCGCCCACGTCCTCCAGGAGGAAGGGGTTCAGCTCGTCCTCGTGGCAGGTGGGGAGGAAGCAGCTCAAGGGCCAGGGGGCTTTGGCGAAGAGGACGCTCTCGGCGAAGTGGCTGGTGGAGACGGATTTGTGCACCTCCACCCCCATCTCCCCCAGCGTCCGCTCGACGTAGCAGCTGGCGAAGGGCTCCACCACGGTGTAGATCTCCCCCACCAGGGCCATCCTCGCCCTGGGCCTTCCCCCCCTGATGGCCCTGAGCTCGGCCAGGCCCCTCCGGGCGGCCTCCTCCACCTCGTCCGCGCCCCCGGCCTCGTCCACCTCCCTCAGGGCCCTGGCGAAGGCCCGCTCGGCCCCCTTCAGGTCGTGGGCCCGGGAGATCAAGAGCTCCGCCTCGAGGGCCTCGGCGGCCTTAAGCTTCCTCCAGGCCAGGTAGAAGGCCCTCACCAGCCTGGATGGGGCCGAGAGCTTCCCTCCCACCCTGGCCCAGCGCCTGAGGATGTCGAGGAGCATCCTCCTGTTCTCGAACCTGCCGGAGGGGGGGTCGAACATCTCGAACTCGAAGCGAAAGCCCACATCGCCCAGGATCTTGCGGTAGAGGACGCCGTAATATCCGAACCTGCAGGGGCCAACCCCTCCCAGGACGGCCACCACGTCTGAGCCCCTCTCCTTAAGGGTCTCTATCAGGTTGCCCAGGGTTATCTTGAAGGGGAGGCAGGCGAACTCGGGGGAAAAGCTGACCCCCAGGTCCAGCGTCCTCCTGGTGAGGGGGGCTGGTTCGACGAACTCGAAGCCCAGGGCCTCGTAGAAGCCCTTGAACGCGCAGGTGGCCACTCCCATGCGGGGAAGGGTTACCCTCATCGACGATCCCTTCCAGGCCCTCGTCGCTTAGATATTATAGCGCAGGGAGTTGAGAGAATATAAAGGCCCGGCCCCAGGCCGGGCCCAAGGGCTACGGCAACCCTTCAGACCCTGGCGCTCTTTAGGGTCCTCAGGCACTGGGTGCATATCTTCACCCGCCTGACCAGCCCATCCTCCTCGATCCGGATGGGCTGGAGGTTGGGGTGCCACTTCCTGCGGGTCCTCCTGTTGGAGTGACTGACGTTGTTGCCGGACATGGGTCCTTTGCCGCACACGTAGCACTTCCTGGACATCCTCGCTTCCCCCTTTCTCCAAGCGGCTTACCATTATACCAGTTCCCGCTCGCGGTTGGAAGGAGGCGGGGCGCCGGGATCCTCCCTCCGGGTCCACGTCAGCGGGACCGATGAGGCCATCAGGGTCCAGGCGGAGGGGGGAAGGCCCAGGGGTTCGACCTTGAGCCCAGTGAGGGTTAAGCCCACCCCGAAGCCCACTAGCAGGGACGTCACCCCCGCTGCGGGCGATCCCCTCCTCCCCAGGAGGGCGCAGGCGGTAAGGGGCAGGAAGGGCAGGAGGAGGGTCGAGCTCATGACGGATAGCTCCACTATGTAGCTGGGCCTCAGGGCTCCCAGGACCGCCACGGCGGCGGTCATGGCGAGCAGTATGAACCTGTTGGGCCTGCCCGAGCTGGAGAGGAGGTCCCTCTGGAGCATGGAGGAGAGGGTGAGCGCTATGGAGTTGGCGGTGCTCAGGGCGGCGGCGAAGATGCTGGTGGAGACCAGGAGCGATAGGGGTCTGGGCATGAGGGAGAGGAGCGTCGGGGTGACCAGGTCCCTGGAACGGACGCTCGGGAAGAGCCCCTCCAGGGTTAGGGCCCTGAGCTTGAGCCCCATGGCCACCACGGCCAGGGTGTAGAGGAAGCCGAAAAGGCCGAAAAGCATGACCATCCTCCGGAAGGCCCCCTCGTCCCTGGCTATGAAGGTGCGCTGGACCACCTGGGGGTTGGTGAGGGCGAAGAAGAACCACGGCAGGGTGAGGGACGTAAATCGCGAGGGGCTGAAGAAGGAGTTGGGCACCCTGGATAGCTCCCCCAACCGCTCGAGGCTGGCCGAGAAGCCCATCTCCCCCAGGCCCAGGACGTAGGCCAGGGCCAAGGAGGCCGACGCCATCATCAGAAGGCCCAGGAGCGAGTCGGTCCAGGCCACCCCCCTTAGCCCCCCCATGTAAGCCCAAAGCGCCACCAGCAGGGAGGCCATCCCCACCCCCGCCGCGTAGGGAAGGCCGAAGCCCTCGAGGGTCAGGGAGACCCCTATGATCTGGGCTGAGGTGTAGGGCAGCAGGGCCAGGGAGGCCACGAGGGCTCCGACGACGGCGGTCGGCCTGCCGAAGTGGTCGGCCAGCATGTCGCCGGGGCTTATGTAGCCTCGCTCCCTGGCCTTCCTCCAGAGCTTCGGTCCCGCCCAGGAGAGGAGCCACAGGGTCCCCACCAGGTAGTAGAGCTCGAAGCCCAGGGCCCCCACGCCCCCCTGGTAGGATAGCCCCACGAGCCCCACCATCATGAAGGCCGAGTAGGTGGTGGCCGCGTAGGTCAGGGCGGCCACCAGCCCCGACACCCTTCTCCCGGCCAGGTAGTAGTCCTCCTGGTCCTCGAGCCTGGAGGCCCTCCCCGCGTAGGCCGCCAGAGCCGTCCCGGCCAGGGACAGCCCAAGCAGGTAGACCAGGGCGTCGCTCATCTCTCCCACCTCCAGAGGGAGAGGTAGATCAGGTAGGCCAGGCTCTGGGCGCTCCAGATCCAGAACGCGTAGGCCCCCTCCCTCTGCCAGAGGAACGGCACGGCCATCGCCGAGATCACCAGCAAGCCCTCTAGGAACCTCCTCATCGGCGCACCTCCTCCAGCACCAGGAACTTCCTCACGCTCTCCAGGGCCCTCTCCATCGTCGCCTCGTCCCTGGCCTCTATGGTGTGCAGGTGTATGCCGCCCGAGAGCTCCAGGAGGGGCACCGCCCCCGAGCCCACGAGCAAGCTCAAGAACTTCAGGACCTCCTCCTCCGAGGAGACGTCGATCCTCCCCCTGAGCTCCCCGTAGACCGGGTGCTCCACCATCACGTCCACCACCCTCGCGCCGGCCCTGACCAGGGACAGGAGCTCCTCGGCTATCTCCTCGCGGGTGTGCTTGAAGGCCACGACCCTCCTTATCACCCCATCGTCCCCCTCCAGGAGGTAGCCGTCCCGAGTGGAGACCACCCTAAAACCCCTCTCCCTCAGGAGGGAGACGTAGCCCACCACGGACTGACGGCTCACCCCCAGGGCCGAGGCCAGGACCTCCCCCTTCACCGGCCCCCTGCTGTCCCTCAGGATCCTCAACAACGACTCTATGCGATCCTCCACCGTTGACCACCGAACCTATTTTACATCTGCTGTAAATTGCTGTCAAAAAGCCAGCGTGCGCCCTCGTCGGGGAGGGGAGGAGGGCGGAGGGCGAGGGGGACTCGGTGGAGGCGGATTTCTCCCGGGTAGACCCAGCCACGGGCTCGGTCTGGATCGACGGGGATAAGCCCGGCATGGCCTTTGCGGTGGAGGCGCTTTGGGTCTTCGTCCCCGAGGGGGTGGTCTTTCGCCTTCAGGCCTTTCGGGTGCTGGTCTTCCTTGCCCACCGCGGAGGGGGCCCCGAAGGAGGTCACCGATGAGGCGTCCTCGTCGCTCCCCTCGAGGCCTCGGATATCCCCCGGGAGGCCCAGGTGCTCGCGAGCCCCTCACGGTGCGTGGGGGATCGCCCAGCTGGTGATCCTAGCCTCGCCGCCGGGGCGGCGATCCCTGGGAGGTCCTGGGGCTTTGGGCTCAGGGGGTCTCCTCCAGGAGGCCCATCGATCTCGCCTCCTGGAGGAGCCTCTCGACGGCCTTCTCCTTGCCCTTGGCCTCCACCACCACGTCGACCTTCGCCCCCCCGAAGAGCCTCGCCAGGTCCAGGGCGTCCTCCAGCTCGACCCACTGCCCGTGTTCCCCCCTCCTGCCCTCGCCCCTGGGCCTGGATGAGAGGTGTGCCTCCGGGGTCCTCCTGCCCCAGGTGGATAGCGCCCTCTCCGGGTCGAAGGGAGATGGGTTCAGCCGGTGGTGGTAGTGGTCGAAGACCATGGGGATACCTCCTGCCTCTGCCAGGGAGAGGGCTTCCCTCGCGGACAGCGCCCTCTCGTCGTTCTCCAGGGCGAGCCTCCTCCTGAGCCAGCTCTCCCTCTCCAGCACCGAGAGGAAGCGCCTGATCGAGGAGGCCTTGTCTCCGCGGGTTCCCCCCAGGTGGACCACCACTATCCCCTCCTCCCCCGCCCCCAGGACGTCCAGGGCCCAGAAGTGGTACTCGAGCTCCCTCAGGGAGGAGGAGACCACCTCGTCGCTGGGGGAGCTCAGGACCACGAACTGACCTGGGTGCATGGTCAGCCTCACCCCCAGGGGAGCTATCCTGGACCTGGCCCCCTCCAGGATGGGCCTGACCTCCGAGAGCCACCCCTCCTCGAAGAGGGGGTGGGAGGCGAAGGGTATCAGGTCCGATCCCACCCGGAAGGTGGAAAGCCCCATCCCCCTGGACATCTCCACCAGCTTCACCAGGTCCTCGGCGTTCCTTCGGACGGCTTCCACCAGCCTGTCCCTGGAGAGGTTTTTCAGTCGCATCTTCCTGTTGGTGGTGATCCTCCCGTCGGCGGTGGAGCAGAAGAAGCCGAAGCCCAGCCCCGAGAGCCTGAGCGGCAGGGGTCCTCACCTCCAGAGTAGGGCGAAGAGCGGAAGGAGAAGGAGGAGCAGAAGGGCGTTGTGCACGGTGAAGATCTTGAGGAAGGCCCTTCCCCCTCCCGGGTTTTCCCTCAGGTAGAGCTTGAAGGAGATGAGGTTCGCCAGGGAGGCGACCAGGGTCCCCAGCCCCCCCAGGTTGACCCCGAGGAGCAGGGCCTTTGGGCTTCCGGCGAAGGGGGAGAGCAACACCGCCGCGGGGACGTTGCTGATGACCTGGCTCAGGGCCACGGAGGCCAGCAGGGTGCTCCTGGGGTCGGAGAGGAGGGAGCCCAGGGTCTTCCTCACCTCCTCCGCCGAGGAGACGTTGCCCACGAAGACGAAGAAGCAGACGAAGGTGAGGAGCAGGTTGTAGTCCACCTCCAGCAGAGCCCCCCTCCGGACGGTCCAGGCGGCGAGCAGGACCACGGAGGTGGCGACGGGTTTGGGCGCCAGACCGAAGATGGAGGCCACCACGGCCGCGAAGGTCAACCAGGTGATCGATAGGCCGAAGCTGGCCCTGAGCCTGAGCCCCTCCGTCGGCAGGTGCACCCTCTTGGAGGGCACAGCTGCGGAGGCCAGGAGCACGTATAGCAGACCGGCGAGGAAGAGCGGGGCGGTGGTGGAGAAGAAGTCGGTGGGGGATAAGGAGAAGAAGGAGAAGACGAAGAGGTTTTGGGGGTTACCCATAGGGGTGAGGCTGCTGCCCAGGTTGGCCGCCACCGTCTGTACGACGACGATCTCCCTGGCGTCGAAGGAGCCTATCCTGCTCATCGTCAGGGACACGGGGACCAGGGATAGCAGAGCCACGTCGTTGGTGAAGAGGGTGGAGGATAGGAGCGTCAAGATCCCCATGGCCAGAGCCGCCTTCCTGGTGCTCCCCAGGGCCCTCAGCATCCTCTGGGCGGCGATCTCCAGCAGTCTGAACCCCTCCAGGAGCTCCACGGTGACCATGAGGTTGAAGAGGGAGGCTATGACCTCCCAGTCTATGCTCCTGAACCCCTCCAGCGATACCGCGCAGCTGGCGGCCGCGAGCACCGCCGAGGAGAGGAGCACCGCGTCCTCCCGCATCCTCCTGGCGAAGCTCCTGATCATCCGCTTTACCTCCGGGGAGAGTTCGTACGACCAGCGATTCTAACCCTCCGCCGCTGGTCGTTCAAGGTCCAGGCTTCTGGTACTTCTTCGGGCAACTTCCTGCTGGTACAATCTCTTACACGTCCGCGGCGTCTTCGCGGATGAAATCTCAAGGAGGTGGTTTAGTGTCGGGACTCGTGCTCCCTCATCTGGTTCTGCTGGGGGGGTTGCTCTCCAGCACGGCCAACGGAGCGCTCCTGTACGCGTGGAGCGTCTTCGTCAAGCCCCTTCAGGCCGAGTTCGGCTGGAGCAGGGCCGACCTGGCCTTCGCTTTCAGCCTGGGCGTGTTCGTCCTGAGCTTCGCGAGCCTGATCTCGGGCAGGCTCATGGGTAGGCTCTCGCCCCGTCTCCTGGTGGCCCTGGGCGCTCTGCTCATGGGAGCTGGCTTCGCCGCGGCGGGTTTCACCTCCAGCAGGGGATGGCTCTACCTGTTCTACAGCGGAGTGGCCTGCTTCGGAGGTGGGCTCATGTACATACCTCCTATAGCGCTGGCCCCCCGATGGTGGCCTCACAGGAGGGTTATGGCCACGGGGGTGGTGGTGATGGGGTTGGGCCTGGGCTCGTTCCTCATGGCCCCTTTGGCCACGTGGATGATCGAAAACCCCTCCCTCGGCTGGAGGTACGTGTTCTGGGTCGTCGGGTCTCTCATGGGGCTCTTTGGGCTCATCTCCAGCGCCCTCATGGTGTCTCCCCCTGTGGGCTACGTTCCCTCGGGGGTCAAGCTCCCCCCCGTGGATCCCTCCAGGGGGCTCTCCCACGGGGAGACCGTTAGGAGGCCGCTGTTTTGGGCGCTTTACCTGGCGTTCTTCTGCGGCGCCTTCGGAGGGCTCATGTGCCTTTCCTTCATAGCTGCGGTGGGCCGGGAGGCTGGCCTGCCCCCCATGGTGGCGGCCATGGCGGTGAGCGTCTACGGCGTATCCAACGCCCTATCCAGGCCCCTGGTGGGGATGCTGGCCGACAGGATAGGCCTGAAGAGGGCCTTCCTGTCCACCTTCGGCCCCCAGGTGCTCTGCATGGCCTCCTTCCCCCATCTGGCCTCAAGCGCCCCCCTCTTCCTGCTGATCTCGTTGCTCCTGGGCTGGAACTTCGGCTCCATGTTCTCCCTCTTCCCGGGTAGCACCGCCTACTTCTTCGGCCTGCGGGCCCAGGCGGCCAACTACGGGCTGCTCTTTACCGCCTTCGGGGTGGCCGGTCTCTTCGGCCCCTACTTTGGCGGGAGGACGGCGGACCTGATGGGTAGCTACTCCTACTCCTTCTACGGGGCCTCGCTCGTGGTGCTCCTGGGCCTGGTCCTTTTGACCTTCATCTTCTGGAGGGGAAGGGAGGTCACAAATTGACCAAAGCTTTCGGTGGTTTAAATTAACCTAAGCTTGTCAAGGGGTGGCGGCGGCCGGAAAATCTCCTGCAGGTGGTAGTTCCGAGAGGCGGTGGAGGTGGTATGGATGCGCTTCAGGTGGTTTTGGGCTTTGGCGCTGGTGGCCCTGGCGGCCTCGGCAGCTGTGGCTGGAGGGGCGGGTTGGCCCTCGCAGCTCCGTCTGGTCTCGGGTCCCTCGGGCGGTACCTGGTTCGCCCTGGGGGGCGCCTTCGCCAACATCTGGTCCGAGGCGGTCCTGCCCGTCACCAGCGGCACGGGCGGGGGGGTCAGCAACGTGGTGACCATATCCAAGGGGCAGTCGGATGTGGGCTTGACCACCCTATCGGTCCTGGGAGCTGGGGTGAAGGGGGTCGATCCCTTCAAGGAGCCGGCCAAGGGGACGGTGCTGTTCGCCAACCTCTACAGGCAGTACGCCTACTTCCTGATGAGGAAGGACTACGCCGATAAGATGGGCGTGAAGAGCGTGGGCGACATAGTCAGGAAGAAGCTCCCCATAAGATTTGCCACCCTCACCCCGGGCACCGCCAGCGAGTTCGTGATAAGGACCATCTTCGAAAAGGGCTACGGCGTTGGCTGGAAGGACATCCAGTCCTGGGGCGGTAAGGTGCAGTTCGCCTCCTACTCCGACGGGGCCGACCTGCTGGCCGACAACCACATCGACTGCTTCGCCTTCCAGGTGAGCAAGGTCGCCTCGGTGATAATGGACATCGAGAACAGGACGGAGATAGTGATCCTGCCGGTGGACGAGGAGGCCATCAAGGCGGTGGGCGAGTACCTAGGCACCACCAGGTTCGAGATAGAGCCCGGCGTCTACAAGTCCGTCTCCCAGCCCATCCCCACCGTGGGCGACTACACCTGTCTGGCCATAGCCGAGTCGTTGCCGGAGGACCTGGTCTCCAAGCTGGCCGAGGTGCTCTGGAACAAGAAGGACGAGATCGCCAAGTCCTTCAAGGACATGGCGGATCTCAACCCCAAGGAGGCCGTGGTGGACTCCGTTCCCGTCCATCCGGGGGCCAAGAAGTTCTGGAGCTCCCTGGCCAAGCGGTAGCGACTCCTTCGAGGGCCGGCGAAGCCCTCTTCGCCGGCCCAGTTTTTTCAGGAGGGAGATCCCTTGAGAAGGCTTGAGGGCTTTTGCGGCAAGTTCGTCTACTCCTGTATGGTGGTCGTCGGCCTGTTCCACCTCTATACCTCTCTCTTCGGCTCCTTCGAGGCTTACCTGCAGAGGAACCTCCACCTGGGGATGATCCTGCCCTTCTCCTTCTTGCTCTATCCCGCCAGCGCCAGAGCCCCTAGGGAGAGGGTTCCCCTTTACGACTGGGTCCTCTTCGCCCTCGCCTTTGCCCCCTTCGTCTACTCCGTCTCCAGCTACCAGGCGATCATATTCAGGATGATCCAGGTGGACCCGGTGAGCCCCCTCGAGATGGCCCTGGGCGTCCTGCTGGTGGTTCTGTTGCTCGAGGCCGCCAGGAGGGTGGTGGGAGCGGGGCTCGTGGCGGTCTGCGCGGCCTCGGTGGCCTACATGCTGCTGGGCCATCGCCTGCCAGGGCCCTTCAGGGGGATGTTCGTCTCCCCCGAGAGGGTGGTGGAGCACCTCTATCTCACCGGAGAGGGGATCTTCTCCTCCCCCTTAGGGGTCTCCGCCACCATGGTGATCGTCTTCCTCATACTTGGCGGCTTCCTGCAGGTCAGCGGGATAGGCGACTACTTCATGGACCTGTCCAGGGCCCTGGCCGGCAGGGCGGTGGGGGGTCCTGCCAAGATAGCGGTGGTCTCCTCGGCCCTCTTCGGCAGCATATCCGGCTCCGCGGTGGCCAACGTCTACGCCACCGGCTCCTTCACCATACCCATGATGAGGAGGCTCGGTTTTTCGCCCGTCTTCGCCGGGGCCGTGGAGGCGGTCGCGAGCAGCGGCGGGCAGATAATGCCGCCTGTGATGGGGGCTGGTGCCTTCATAATGGCCTCCTTCCTGGGCGTACCCTACAGGGACATAATGCTCGCGGCCTTGCTTCCAGCCTTCCTCTACTACCTGTACGTCTTCCAGACCATCCACTTCCACGCCCTCAAATCCGGCCTCAAGGGGCTCTCCGACGAGGAGATACCCAGCTGGGGCTACGTGCTGAGGAGGCTTTACCTCCTGCTGCCGGTGGTCGTCCTGGTGGCTTTGATCCTCAGGGGGTACACGCCCATGAAGGCCGCCATATGGGCCATAGCGCTCTGCGCGTTGGTCTCGGTGATGCCTGGCTGTCGGAGGATGGGTCTTTACTGCGTCGCTGAGGCGATATACGAGGGGATGAAGGGGGCCTTCGTGGTGGCGGTGGCCTGCGCCGCCGCCGGGATAGTGGTGGGAGCGGTCACCCTCACGGGGCTGGGCTTCAAGGTGGTGGCCTTGATATTGAAGCTCGCCGCCGGCATACCCTTCCTGGCGCTGGTCATGGTGATGGTCCTCTGCATAATCCTGGGGATGGGGCTTCCCACCACCGCCGCCTACATAGTGGCCTCGGCGGTGGCCGTGCCGGCCCTGGTGAAGTTCGGCTTCTCGCCCCTCTCCTCCCACATGTTCGTCTTCTACTTCGCCGTGCTCTCGGCCATAACGCCCCCAGTGGCGCTTGCGGCCTACGCGGCTAGCTCCATATCGGGGGCGGACCCCTCCCGCACCGGCTACGAGGCCTTCAGGCTCGGTCTGGTGGGGGTGGTGATCCCCTTCGTCTTCTCCTACGACCCGGGCCTGCTGGCGTCTGGGGGGCTCGCCAGGGTGGCGATGTCGCTGGCCGGGGGCCTATCGGCCAGCTTCCTCATCCCGGCGGCCTTCGAGGGCTTCTACTTCTACCGCAAGCTGAACCCGGCCATGAGGTCCCTTCTGGGCCTCCTGGGCTTCCTCTCCCTCTCGCCGCAGGGGACGCTGAGGCTATCTGGCATAGCCGGCTTCCTGCTGGTCTCCCTCTGGGGCGCGGCCTCCAGGAGGGCGGGGTCGAGGGCCAACCCCTAGGGTAGGTCTTCCAGTAGGGCGAAGAAGCTGGTATAATCTAGAGGCAGTGTCGGAGTGGCGGAACTGGCAGACGCGCTGGACTCAGGATCCAGTGGGAGCGATCCCATGGGGGTTCAAATCCCCCCTCCGACACCATTTTATTTTCTCCCTCCCGTGGAGGTGTCAGAGGTGGGCAGCGCGGTGGACAAGGTCTACACCTCCGTTCACGTGGTGACCTACAGTTACAGGGGTAAGATCTCCGGCATCACCGTGGCCTGGGCCACCCGGGTCTCTTGGGACCCGGTGGTGGTCGCCGTCTCGGTGGGGAGGGGCAAACACTCCAGGGAGGCCCTGGACTCCGTCGATCGCTTCCTGGTCTGCACCATGGGGGAGAAGGGGAGGACCGTGGCCATGAGGTTTGGGACCCTCTCCGGCAGAGACGCGGACAAGTTCGAGGGCGTGGCCTACTCCCTCAGCGAGGGCGGCCTCCCCGTCCCGGAGGGCTCCATATCCTACCTGGAGTGCAGGAAGATCGGCTCCTTCGAGGCGGGAGACCACGTGGTCTACCTGGGCCTGGTGGAGGGTTCGAGGGTGATAGAAGACGCACCTCCCCTCCTCTTCGGGGAGGGAAGGGTTCTGTAGGGGTCTGTGCGGGGTCGCGAGAGGGGGTCGGCCCACCCTCGCGGCGCACATAGAAGCCTTAGCCCTCGGGTCGAAGCTTAGACCTTGAAGTTCCCCACCTGCTGGTTGAGGAAGGCTGAGGCCTCGTAGAGCTTCGTGGATAGCTCGGTTATCTCCTCGGCTTCCCTCAGGCGCTCCCTGGCCTCCCTGGTGAGCGAGTCCACCCTGGAGGCGATGGACTGGACCAGATCCGCCACGCTGGAGGTGGCCTCGCTTATGCTCTGGACTGCCCTGCTCTGTTCCTCCACCGCCCTGGCGAGCCCCTCCACCATCTCGCTCATCTCCTCCACTTCCCCTATAACCTTGAGGATCCTGTCCCTGGTCTCCTCGGTTTGCCTGAAGGACTCCTCCACGGACTTCACCGTATCCTCCGTGGAGGAGCTGGCCTTCTCCGACTCCAGCTGTATCTGACCCAGTATCTGGCTTATGCTCTCGGTGGCTTTCCTGCTCTCCTCGGCCAGCTTCCTTATCTCGTCGGCCACCACGGCGAAACCCCTTCCGGCCTCCCCCGCCCGGGCCGCCTCTATGGCGGCGTTGAGGGCCAGCAGGTTGGTCTGCTCGGCTATGGAGCTTATCGCCTCGACTATCTCCCCTATGTTCTTGGCCTTCTCCCTGAGGCCTATCACCACCGACTCGGTGGACCTGGCCTTCTCCTTGGTCTCCTGCATGGCCCTGGAAACGTTCCTCACTATGTTCTCGCCCTCCCTGGAGGTGGAGCTGACCATGGCCGCCTTGGCCGAAAGGGACCTGGCCTTGTCCGAGATCTCCCTCGCGCTGGAGCTTATCTGGTTTAGGCCGCCGCTGGTCTCCTCGGTGGAGGCCGAGACCCTCTGGGCCTCGCCGTCCATCCCCTCCATCTCCTCGAGCAGGAGCGTCATGGTCCTCCGAAAGTCGGAGGATATGCCGGCAAGCCTCCTGGAGCTCTCGTCCACCTCTGCGGAGATCTGGGATATCCCCAACAGCATGGACCTGAGCTTCTCCCTGGTGGAGTTGAGGATGGAGGCTATGTGAGCGATCTCGTCCTTCCCCCTCGCGGAGATGTCCACCCTTAGATCCCCAGTGCCCAGCAGGGTTATCCTCCCCTCCAGGGAGTGGATGGGCCCCGTCAGGCTTTTGGATATCAGCAGGACGAGCGCCAGGTCCAGCAGCACCAGAACCCCTATGGCCATCAACAGGTAGGACCCAAGCCTTCTGGAGTCGGCCATGGCCTCCTCCTCGTCCACCTCCACCACGAAGCCTAGCCTCTCGCCCGCCAGGTCGAGCACTCCGAAGGTGCCCAGCACGCTGACCCCCCTGTAGTCGGGGTATACGTCGGTCTCCAGGAAGTCCCTCTCGCCGCGGGATATGGCCCCGGATATCCTCTCCTGCGCCCTGGTCCTTATCCTGAGCTTCATGACGTCCTCCAGCTTGCCGTATTTGGGCTTGGTGACCAAAAGCCCGTCCTCCAGGATCAGGTAGGCGTCGCCGCTATCGCCCAGCTTGTCGGTGGACCTGAAGACTAGCTCGCTCAGGGTCAGCAGGCCCACCACCAGGTTGACGGTGCCCATGACCTTGCCGTCGGTCCTGGACCTGACGGGGGCCGAAAGGACCTTCACGGTGTCCCTCAAGAACTCGGAGTAGAACATCTCGGACCAGTTCGTCTCGCCGCCCAGAGACCTCTTTATGTAGGCCCTTCCGGACAGGTCCACCCCCTCCAGCTCCCTCTCGTGCGAGGCAGCGGCCAGCACGACTCCCCTCTCGTCGGTGAGGAAGACCTCGGGATATCCGTAGGCCCTGGCGTAGCTCCTCAGGAAGGCCTTCATCGACTCGTAACCCCCGAGCCTATCCTCCCTGTATCTCTCCAGCAGCCCTCCCAGCGAGGCCATCTCCGCCATCACGCTCACATCGCCGATTCGCTCCTCGAAGTAGCTCTTGAGCAGCTCCCTCTTGGTCTCGAAGAAGGTGGAGTTCCTGCTGAAGGCCTGAGCTCGGCTGCTCTTCTGGTACGCCAGGTAGGAAAAAGAGGAGAAGGCCAGCAGAGGAAGGAAGCTCGTTAGGAGCGCCATCAGGGATAGCTTCTGCCAAAGCCTCAGGTTGGACCACATAACCCATCCCTCCTCCCTGCGGTCGTGGTCTTCGGCCCAGAGGTTTGGACGCCCGAACCCCTGAGAAGCCCAGTCCAAAGGGCACCCTGGAAGCCATTATAGCGAACTTCCCTTCAACGCTTTATCCTTGCAGAGAGCTAAAAAGACGGGCCGATCTGGGGGAAGATGTCGCCCTTAGGGGGGTCTTCCCTTCTCGGTATGGACTTCAGGGGGAAGAAGGTGTGCTTCTGTAAGGGTTTTCCAGGCTGAGCCCCAGGATGTCGCCGAGAAGCTGCAGGTCGATGGAGCTGGCCACGGCGGCCGCGATCTCCCGAAGGGAGCGGGACACGCGCTCCCTGTACTTGGAGCCCGAGGGGTTGAAGGCCTTGCCCCTTCTCCTGGCCACCTCCCGGAGGAAGGCCTTCCTGAAGCCGTCGAGCTCGAAGAGGCCGTGGATGTAAGTGCCGAGCACCAGTCCGTCCTCGGAGACGGCCCCCTCCGGCAGGTCCACCTCCTCGTCGCCCAGGCGGGTGAGCCTGAAGGGGCGATGACCCTCCTCCACCTCGGTCCTCCCCATGTGCACCTCGTAGCCCTCGACCTCCTCCTCTATGCCCCAGAGGGAGAGGGTCCTGGCCCTGACCCTTCGGGTGACCTTGGACCTCTCGAAGACGGTCCTGGCCCTGAGTAGCCCCAGTCCTCTCTCCGTCCTCAGGGGGCTTTCCACGCCGTGGGGGTCCTCTATCGTCTCCCCCAGCATCTGAAAGCCGCCGCAGATCCCCAGGATGAAAGTACCCCTACCTCGAAGCCCCTTTATGGCCTCCTCGAAGCCCCTCTCCCTCAGCCACCGCAGGTCCTCCACGGTGGACTTGCTCCCCGGGATCACCAGGAGGTCCACCTCGTCCAGCTCCGACGGGTCCTCCGCGTAGCGGAGGCTTACTCCCTCCTCCCACGTGAGGGGCTCCAGGTCGGTGTGGTTGGATATCCTGGGAAGCTTCAATGCGGTCACCCTGAGGCCTTCGCCCCCTAGGCCCTCCCTCCGCTCTAAGGAGACCGAGTCCTCCTCGGGCAGGGCCAAACCCCTGAGGTAGGGTATCACCCCCAGCACGGGTCTTCCGGTCCGCCTCTCGAGGAAGTCCAGGGCGGGCCTTAACAGCTCCAGGTCCCCCCTGAACTTGTTGATCAAGATACCCTCGACCTGCTCCCTCTCGTTGGGCTCCATGAGCTCCAAAGTCCCCACCACCGCGGCCAGGGCTCCGCCCCTGTCTATGTCGGCCACCAGGAGGGCCTTGGCCCTGCTCACCCTCAGGGCGAAGGAGTTGGCCAGATCCACCTCCCTCAGGTTCACCTCCGCCGGGCTTCCCGCTCCCTCTATGACTACGACGTCGAAACGTCCCTCCAGGTCCCTGTAGGCCTCCTCGACTGCCGCCCTAAGCCTCAGGGAGATCTCGCCGTGGTATTCGCGGGCCTTGAAGCTCCCGATGGGCCTTCCCATCAGCACCACCTGGGAGGTCTGGTCGGCCGAGGGCTTCAACAGCACCGGGTTCATGGCGGCCTCCGGCTCAAGCCCGCAGGCGAGGGCCTGCAGGGCCTGGGCCCTGGCTATCTCCAGCCCGTCGGGGGTGACGTAGGAGTTGTTGGACATGTTCTGCGCCTTAAAGGGGGCGACCCTGTAGCCGCAGTCGAAGAGGAGCCTGCAAAGGGCGGCCGATAGGACGGACTTGCCCACGTGAGAGGAGGTCCCTAGGACCATGAGGGCTTTGGCCAAGCGGAGATCCCTCCTTGTGCTGAGTCCAGCAAAGATGATACCATATACCCCTGAAGGGGGGCGCGCGGAGGCCAAGTCCGCGCTATAATATCTTGTGTCTATTTTGTGTTACGGAGGTGTTCGCCTTGAAGTTCCTCGTCTCCGCGGTGCTCCTTCTATCCCTGGAGGCGCCCTCCTGGGCCATGCACATCATGGAGGGTTTTTTGCCGGCTGGGTGGGCGGTGCTCTGGTGGGGCCTTTACCTGCCCCTCCTGTTCTACGGCCTTCGAAGGATAGGCTCCATGGTGCAGAGGGACCCCGCCAACAAGTTGCTCCTGGGCTTCGTGGGGGCCTTCGTCTTCGTCCTCTCGGCGCTGAAGCTCCCCTCGGTGACCGGAAGCTCCTCTCACCCCACGGGCACTGGGCTTGGGGCCGCCCTGTTCGGCCCCGCCCCCATGTTCGTGTTGGGCTTCGTCGTCCTCCTCTTCCAGGCCCTCTTCCTGGCCCATGGGGGGCTGACCACCCTGGGGGCTAACTCCTTCTCCATGGCCTTCTTCGGCCCCGTGTGCGGCTGGCTGGCCTACAGGTTCTCCAGGAGGGCTGGCGCGTCGGCCTTCGTGGGGATGTTCCTGGCTGGCGCCGTCTCGGACCTCTTGACCTACGTGATGACCTCCCTTCAGCTGGCGCTCGCCTTCCCGGCGGCGGAGGGGGGGGTGTGGGCCTCCTTCTACAGGTTCATGGGGATCTTCGCCATAACCCAGGTTCCGCTAGCGCTGGTGGAGGGGGTGCTTTGCGCCCTGGTCTTTAGGGTGCTCGAGTCCTCGATCCCAGCGCTGGTCGATCAGCTCCAGGGGGTGAACTGATATGGCCGGAAGGGTAGGGAGGTTAAACCTTCTGCTCCTCTTCGGGATGCTCCTGGTCCTCTTCGCCCTCGCCTTCGTGGTGGACCTGGGGCTCGAGGGGGCCGACGACATGGCCGGCGAGGCCATAGGAGAGATAGCGCCCCACTATCAGCCGTGGTTTTCCAGCCTGTGGGAGCCGGGCGAGCTGGCCGAGAGGGCCATCTTCGCCCTTCAGGGGCTGGGGGGTTTGGCCCTGGCCGTCTACTTCTTCCTGAAGCTCAGGGCCGCGAAGGCCGATGCTCGCCGATAGGTTGCCCTACGAGAGCAGGTTGCGAGGCCTTCACCCCGGGGTGAAGGCGGTCTGGTCCCTGGCGATGCTGGCCGCCGTCTTCGCCGGCGGGCCCGTGGTGCAGGGGGTAGTCCTTTCGGTGGTCTTGCTTCAGCTCCTCCTCCTGTCGGGTTTGTCGGCCGTGACGTTCCTCGGTCTTCTAGCTCCGGTCCTCCTCTTCGGCCTTCTTGGGGCCCTGGTGGTCCGCTTCTCCTCGGGGGTGGGGTGGTGGGGGGCTCTATCGCTTCTGGCCAGGGTTTCGTCCGCCTCGGCGGTCTTCGCCTTCCTCGCCGCCAACACCCCCTTCGTCCACCTGCTGTGGCTTATGGGACGCCTTGGGGTCCCCGATCTCCTGGTGGAGGTCTTCGAGCTGGTCTACAGGTACCTCTTCCTCCTTTCCCAGACGGTCGACGCGGTGAAGCTCGCCCAGGACTCCAGGCTGGGCTTCAGCTCCTTCAGCTGCTCCCTCAGGTCCCTCTCCTTCGCGGTGGGGGCCATGCTTCGAAAGGTCTTCCTCTCCCTTCGGGAGGCGTCGATGGCCCTGGAGAGCCGAAACTTCGACGGTCGCTTCGCCTTCCTCACCAGGGCCGACTTCAGGGCAGAACCCCTCCTCGTCGCCGCGCTGATGCTTCCCGCCCTGGGGTGCCTCTTTCTGGCCCTGTTGCTTCCTCAGGGGTGAGGTGGGCTTGTCCCTCTTCGAGCTCAAGGGGCTTCGCTTCGGCTACTCCCGCGGCGAGGAGGTGCTAAAGGGCGTGGACCTCTCGCTTCGGCGGGGGGCCAAGACCGTCGTCATAGGGCCCAACGGCTCTGGCAAGACCACGTTGCTCTTGCACCTGAACGGCGTCCTGAGGCCCACCCGTGGGGCGGTCTACTTCAAGGGTCGACAGATCTCCTACGACAGGAGGTCCCTGCGGGAGCTTCGAAGCGCCGTGGGTTTCCTGTTCCAGGACCCTGACGTCCAGGTCTTCGCCGGCACCGTCTTCGAGGACGTCTCCTTCGGCCCCATGAACCTGGGGCTTCCCGGGCCCGAGGTGGAAAGGAGGGTCCAGAGGGCTCTTTCCTCCCTGGGCATAGAGGAGCTGGCAGATCGGCCGCTTCACTTCCTGAGCTTCGGTCAGAAGAAGCTGGTGGCGCTCGCCGGGGTCCTGGCCATGGAGCCGGAGGTGCTGGTGCTCGACGAGCCCACCGCCAACCTGGACCCCGCCCACGTGGAGGTGCTGCTGGAGAAGGTGGAGGAGCTTCGCTCCGCCGGCTGCGAGGTGATCATGTCCACCCACGACGTGGACCTGGCCTACTCCTGGGCCGACGAGGTGGTGATATTCTGCGAGGGCAGGGCGATGGCCTCGGGGGATCCTGAGGCGGTCTTCTCCTCCGAGGAGCTCCTCAGGGCCGGATCCCTCAGGAGGCCCATCCTCCTGGAGTGCTGGACGGCTTTGAGGGAGAGGGGTCTGGCCGATGGCCCCCCTCCCAGGGACGTCCTCTCCTTCAGGAGGAGCCTCGGCCTCTAGCGCTCGTGCTCCACCCTGGTGCCCAGGAGCTCCACGAACTTCCTCATCCACTCGGGGTGGGCCGGCCAGGCGGCGGCGGTCACCAGGTTCCCGTCCACCAGGGCGTTGGTGAAGGTCTCGTTGGGCGGGACGTAGGTGCCCCCGGCCATCTCCACGTCGGGCTTGAGGGCCGGATAGGCTATCACCCTGTGCCCCCTCACCACGTCGGCGGCCACCAGGACCTGCGGGCCGTGGCATATGGCGGCTATGGGCTTTCGGGCCCTGTAGAAGTTTTTGACTATCTCTATCACCCTGGGGTTGAGCCTGATGTACTCGGGAGCCCTCCCTCCCGGGATCACCAGACCGGCGTAGTCCTCCTCCCTCACGGCGTCGAAGTCGTAGTTGATGTGGAAGTTATGCCCCCGCTTCTCGGAGTAGGTCTGGTCCCCCTCGAAGTCGTGCACGGCCGTCCTCACCACTTCCCCCCTCTTCTTGCCCGGGCAGACCGCGTGAACCTCGTGCCCCAACATGAGCAGCATCTGGAAGGGGACCATCGCCTCGTAGTCCTCCACGTAGTCCCCCACCAGCATCAACACCTTGCACGACACGCCCATCCCCTCCTTTAGTTTTATAATTTATCTGCTTGAAGATTATATACCTAAAAGGCCCGTCGATCGCACCCTCCGTGGAGCCCTCACGCCCCTCGCCTGCGCTTCTTGTTCCTGAGCATCCGGAGGTCGGCCCTGGCCACCAGGTCCTCGAAGCTCCCCCCGTCCTCCGGGAGGGAGGCGAGCCCGAAGCTCATGGAGAGCCTCACGTTGAGCCCACCCACGGGGAAGGAGGCGTTCTCCAGGGCCCTTTGCAGGCGGGATGCCACTTTGTGGGCCTCGTTCATGCTGGATCCCGGCATCAGGAGGACGAACTCGTCCCCTCCCATCCTGGCCAGGAAGTCCCCCTCGCGACAGTTCTCCCTGAGCGTCGACGCGACGAGCCTCAAGATCTCGTCGCCCGCCTCGTGGCCCAGCTCGTCGTTCACCCTCTTGAACCCGTCCAGGTCGAAGTAGGCCAAGGACAAACTCCTCCCGGAGGCCAGGGCCTCCTTGATCTTCCTGGATGCCATCTCCTCCAGGCTCCTCCGGTTGAGCAGGCCGGTGAGGTGGTCGAAGGTGGCCAGTCTCCTGATCTCCTTCTCCCTGGACGCCTTGACGTAGAGGAGCTCCAGGTGCTCCTCTATGAGCCCGGCGATGGCCATGAGGTCTGCGCTCGCCTCCATCCTCCCCTTGGCGATCAGCGCGGCTATGGTCCTCTCCTCGGCCCTTATGGGGATCACCAGCGCCTTCCCCCCCGGCGGGGGGAGCTCCTTCAGCAACCTTCCGAGCCCCTCTTCCCCCTCCTCCACCAGGGTGTGCTCCTTCGGGATCTCCTCCTCGTAGAGGAAGAGCCCCTCCCTGAGGGTGGGCGAGGAGCTCCACGCCTGCCGCAGGTATAGGCGATGGTCCTCTCTCAACAGGAAGCCGCACCAGGATACCTCCTCCAGGTCGCAGCAAAGCCCCTTGAGGAAACGCTCCAGGACCAGCGGCGTGAAGTCGGACTTCAGGACGCTTTTGCTGGCCTCCACCAGGCCGGAGTAGACCCTCTGGTAGAGCTCGAGCCTCCTCTGCTTCAAGGCCTCCTCCGTGACGTCGAGCCCCGAGGCGATGAACTCCACGGGCCTCCCGTCGCCACCCCTTATGAGCCCCACCTTCCACCTCACCAGCCGCTCCCCCCGGGGGGTAGAGAGGGGGAGAGTCAGGGAGTCGAAGCTGTCGGAGTTAGTCTTAAAGGCGCTCCTCAAGGCCTCCATGTAGTCACCTCGCCTGCCGGGGGGCAGGAGCTCCGTCCAGCGCTTACCCTTAAGCTCGGATGGGGTGGCTCCCAGCAGCTCACAGAGCCTCTCGTTTGCGGCCTTGATCCTGAGGTGAGGGCCTATTATGAGGTTGAGGGTCTGGCTCAGCTGGAAGTACCTTTCGAATCTGTCCCTCTCGGAGGCCACCCTCCTGATCATCTCCGCCTCCGCGCTCACGTCCTCCCCGATCAGGAGGACGCCCCTGCGGTCCGCGTCTGAGGCGGGAAGGAGCCTGACCTTGAACCTGACTTTCGAGGCCTCGCCCCTCCCGCAAAGCTCGAGGGGAGGCATCGATGTACCCCCCCTCGCCATCTCCAAGCTCCACAGTAGATCTTCGCCGAAGCCCTCGGGGACCCTCCCGCCGGGCTCCAAGCCCAGGAGCGACCTGGCGACCCCGTTGGCGAAGAGCACCGATCCGTCCTCCCCCAGAAGCGCCATCGCCGTCGGGCTGTCCCTCAGTTCCCTCTCGATCATGACCCCCATCAGCCTGAAGAGGGGCCGCATCCTGAGGAGGCGCAGGGCCAGCAGGCCCAAAGAGGCCAAAACCGCTAAGGCGAAAGCGTCCCCGAGCTGGCCGAGCTGGAGCAGGCTGGACAGCTCCTTCGCGGCCAGGGCCGCGCAGGAGACCAGAACCAGGAGGCCGAATCGAGACTCGCCTATGTCGGCCAAAAGCCGCCTGGACCTGAGTCCGGCCGACAGGAACAGGACCGCCGTCAGCGCGGACAGGAAAAAGGAGAGAGGCGAGACCCCAAACAAATCTCCCACCTCCGCGGCTAGCTGGCCCATCGGATCAAGGGGAGACGAAATCGTCCCTTATGACTCTAGCACCAAATTTGTTTTTTGTAAACAGAGCTTTTTGTTTGTGTTAAGCTAGTTTTTAAAAATCTGGCCTTTGGGGATGATCCCGCGCGTGGCTCCCTGTCCCCTTTTGTCCTCCTCCTTTTGGGCTTATCATATCTGGCATGGAGGGGGAGTCCTTCTACGTCTTCGGCAGGAACGCTGTGCTGGAGGTCTTGAGGTCTCGGCCTCTTTCGGTCCAGAAGGTCTGGGTGGGGAGGGAGGTCGAGGGCAGGGCCTTCGAGGAGCTGAGGCGCCTCTGCAGGGAGTCCTCGGTCCCCCTGGTGCGCGCGGAAAGGTCCTTCTTCGCCCAGTTCGAGCGCAGGGGGGAGGATCACCACCAGGGCGTGGTGGCCCTGGTCTTACCCTGGGGTTTCAGGGACCTCGCCTGGCTCGTCGAGGCCCTGTCGGAGAGGGAGAGGGCTCTTTTGGCGATCCTGGATCACCTGGAGGACCCCCAGAACCTCGGGGCTGTGGGGAGAAGCCTGCTCGCCTTCGGGGGTTTCGCCCTGGCGATGCCCTCCAGGAGGGGTTCTCCCATAACCCCTTCCGCCCTCAGGGCCAGCGCTGGGGCCCTGGCCCACCTGGAGGTGGTGAGGGTGGGTAGCTTGCTCTCGCTGGTGGAGGCGCTCAAGTCCTCGGTCCCCTCCCTCTGGGTCTACGGGCTTGAGCTGGAGGGGGAGCTGGTCCTGGGCTCCTTCGAGCTACCCCCCAGGTGTGCCTTCGTGGTCGGGTCCGAGGGGAGGGGGATATCGAGGAGCCTGAGGAGGGCCTGCGACGGCCTGATAAGGATACCCATCTCCGCAGTGGGATCGGTGAGCTCCCTGAACGCCTCGGTGGCGGCCGCGCTGGCCTTCTACGAGTGGCACAAGCTTCACGGGAGGTGATTTTAGCTTGAGGAGAGAGGAGCTGATATCGAAGCTCTGCGAGCCCAGGGGGGGCAAGATGATCCTCCTGGTGATGGATGGGGTGGGGGGTCTTCCCGGACCAGAGGGGCTTACCGAGCTGGAGAGGGCCAGCAAGCCCCACATGGACGAGCTGGCCGCGAGGTCAGACCTGGGGATGATGCACGTGGTGGGCGTGGGGATAACCCCGGGGAGCGGTCCCGGGCACCTCGCCCTCTTCGGGTACGATCCCCTGGAGCACCAGATAGGGAGGGGGATCCTCGAGGCCCTGGGGATAGGGGCCTCGGTGCTCCCCGGGGAGGTGGCGGCCAGGGCTAACTTCGCCACCTTCGACGGGGAGGTGGTGGTCGACAGGCGGGCCGGCAGGATCTCCACCGAGGAGTCCAGGGGGCTGGTGGAGCTGCTCTCCCGCGAGATCGAGGAGGTCGAGGGGGTCAAGGTCAGGTTCTATCCCGGCAAGGAACACCGATTCGTGGTGGTCTTCTCGGGTGGGGAGCTGGGGGAGAGGGTTTCGGACGCTGACCCGGGCCGCGAGGGGGAGAGGATGACCTGGGCCAGGGCCGAGGACGAGTCCGATGGGGCCTCGGCCAGGACCGCCAGGGCCGCTAACGCCCTCATAAGGAGGGTCAGGGAGGTCTTAGGATCTCACCCCAGGGCCAACGGCTGTCTGGTCAGGGGCTTTGCCCTCCCACCAGACATCAGGAGCCTGGAGGAGCTTTACGGGATAAGGGCCTGTGCCCTGGCGGTGTACCCCATGTACAAGGGGCTCGCCAGGCTGGTGGGGATGGACGTGGTGGAGGGCTTGAGGGACCTGTCCCATGCGGTGGAGGAGCTCTCCAGGCTCTACGACAGCTACGACTACTTCTTCCTCCACGTCAAGTACACCGACTCCAGGGGCGAGGACGGGGACTTCGAGGCCAAGGTCAGGGTCATAGAGGAGGTGGACCTGCACATCCCCAGGATCCTCTCCCTGAACCCCCAGGTCCTCGCCATCACCGGCGACCACTCGACCCCATCCCTCATGAGGTCCCACTCCTGGCACCCCGTCCCGCTGTTGCTCTTCTCCCCCTACGCCAGGCCCACCGCCAGAAGCTTCGGGGAGAGGAGCTGCATGGGGGGCTCCCTGGGCTTCTTCTACGCCAAGGACCTCATGGGGCTAATGCTCTCCTGCGCGGGAAGGCTTTCCAAGTTCGGCGCCTGATTCGGCCTGGGGCCACCCATCCGGTGGCCCCAGGCTTTCGAGGTCAGCTCCTGAGCCCCAGCTCGAAGGCCTTGAGGTTTGCCTCCAGGTGCTTTGGAGGGCTTACCCTCTTGAGGGACTCCCTCATCCCCTCCTCGTCGAAGGGCTCAAGCCCCAGGGAGGCCAGCTTCCCCAGCATCAGGGCGTTCAGGTACCCGAAGGGGAGGCGGAGCTCCTCCTTCAGGAGCTTGTACCCCCATATGGTCCTCAGGTCCAGCCCCCTCTCGGCGACGAAGGAGCTGAGGTGCTCGTTGGCGAGCCTGGAGGGGTCGTGCACGTTGACGAGGGAGGTCCCGCCCCTTCTAAGGTAGTCCATGTTCCTTATGGCCTCGTCCTGGTCGAAGGCCAGGAGCAGGTCGGCTTCCCCCTTCAGCACCAGGGGGCCGCTGTAGGGCCCTACCTTGACGTGGGAGATGACGCTCCCCCCCCTCTGGGCCATGCCGTGGACCTCTGAGCCTATTATCGGGAGCCCTTTCCTTATGGACAGATCGCCTATAACCCGGGAGGCGAAGAGTATCCCCTGACCGCCTATGCCCACTATCACGAGCTGCATCTAGGCCTCCCCCCTCTCCACCTGGATGGCCCCGGCCGGGCATACCGCCTCGCAGACCCCACAGCTCACGCAGAAGCGCTCGTCCACGTAGGCCTTCCTCCTGGCCTCGTCGAAGGCTATGCCCGGACAGTAGAAGGCGTCCACGCAGTTCCTGCAGCCCACGCACCTGTCCTGGTCCACCCGCACGGGGAGCTCTCTCCTGTCCTCCCTGCGCAGTATCAACATGCAGGGGTGCCTGGATATGACCACCGCCGGAAGCCCCTTCTCCCTGGCCCTCTCGTGGGCCTCCTTCAGGGCCCTCATGGTCCCCCTCACGTCGTAGGCGTCCACCACCTCCAGGTGGGCCACCCCTATGCCGGATATGACCGCCTCGAGGGAGACGCACCCCCCTTGTTTACCCCTGGGCTTAACGCCGCTGGCGGGGGTGGGCTGATTTCCCGTCATGGCGGTGGTGGAGTTGTCCATCACCACCAGCACGTAGGGGTGTCGGTTGTAGACGGCGTTTATGAGCCCGGGTATCCCCATGTGGAAGAAGGTGGAGTCCCCCACCGTGGCTATTATGGGTATCTCCTTGCCGTCCACCTGGTGGGCCAGGAAGATCCCCGAGGGTACGGTGGAGGAGGCCCCCATGCAGACTATGGAGTCCACGGCCTTCTGGTTTATCCCCAGGCTGTAACAGCCTATGTCGGAGGGGTATACCCCCCTGGGGAAGGCCCTCTTGATGGCGTACATGGTGGCCCTGTGGGGGCAGCCCGGGCAGAAGACGGGCCTCCTGGGCTTTATCCCGAGCTCCTCCACCGCCCTCCTGAGGGAGGCGCTCTCCCTGGAACCGCTCGGCCTCAAGGAGAAGGCCTCGCACACTATGGCCTCCAACACCTCCGGGGTGAGCTCGTCCTGCTCGGGCACGAACCCGTTCCACCTGCCCATCACCCTCTTGCGCTCAAGCAGCTGTAGCTCCACCACCGGGTAGGTCTCCTCCAGCACCAGCACCTTCCTGTGCCTGGAGACGAAGTCCTCCACCAGCCTCTGGGGCAGAGGATAGGGGGTGCCTATCTTGAGCACGGAGACGTTGTCCCACCCGTTCAGCTCTATCAGGTCCATCACGTTGGAGAAGCATATGCCCGACGCTATTATCCCGAGCCCCTCGTCCCTCCTCGCCCTGCGCTCCAGGTTGAAGGGGGAGCCCTCGAACTCCTCCCTTATGGCCCTGATGCGCTGGTTGAGGTTCCTCTGCATCCTCCCCACGTGGGCCGGCACGCAGACCCACCTGGAGGGGTCCTTCTCGAAGTGGGCTTCCCTGCGAAAGCCCCTCGGAGCTCCCACCCTTACGCTCTGACGGGCGTGGCAGACCCTTATGGTGGGCCTGAGCACCACCATCGTCCTGTGACGCTCCGAGAGCTCGTAGGCGTGGAAGACCATCTCCATGGCCTCCTGGGCGGAGCAGGGGTCGAAGCAGGGTACCTTGGCGAACATGGCGAAGAAGCGGCTGTCCTGCTCGTTCTGGGAGCTGTGGTGCCCGGGATCGTCGGCGGCCACCACTATCATCCCACCGGAGAGCTCGAACTGGGCCGCCGACATCAGGGGATCCGCCGCCACGTTGAGACCCACGTGCTTCATGGCGGTGGCGGAGCGCTTTCCGCTCATGGCGGCTCCCAGCGCCACCTCGAAGGCCACCTTCTCGTTGACCGACCACTCCACCTCCGTCTTGGTCCCGAGCTCCTCCGCGAAGGCCTCGACGGAGGGGATTATCTCCGAGGAGGGCGTGCCCGGGTAGGCACAGGCCACCTCGCAGCCCGCCTCCACCAGGGCCCTCCCTATGGCCTCGTTTCCCAGGAGAAACCTTACCTCCTCAAACCCCAACCCCATCATCCCCCTCTTCTAGGGCTTTGGAGAGCGCCTCCCAGACCTTTGGGGGCCTTCTGATCAGCCTGCCATCCCTGCCGCAAAAGGCGTGCTTCGTCCTCCCTACCGCCAGCACCTTCCCCGTCTCCGCGTTCCTGAGGACGTAGGAGAAGCTCACGCTGAAGTCGTCCACCGCCTCCAGGCGGGTCTCCAGCTCCAGCAGGTCGTCGTAGCGAGCGGGGCTTTTGTACCTGCAGCTGGCCTCCACCGCCGGCAAGGTCACGCCGTCCCTCTCCCACTGGGAGTAGGGATAGCCCATCGCCCTGCAGAGCTCGTTTCGCCCCACCTCGAACCACCGGAAGTAGTTGGCGTAGTAGACCACCCCCATGGCGTCCGTGTCCCCGTATATGGGCCTTATCACCACCCTGTTCGACCTTATTCAGACCACCTCCTCCAGACCGCTCCTGACCGCCAGGGGGTCCAGGGAGTCCACCACCGCCAGGGAGACCACCCTGTAGCCCGAAAGCCTCTCCCTCCCCCCCTGGAAGGACTTCTCGACGCAAAAGCCCATGCCGCAGACCCTCCCTCCTGCCTCCTCCACCATGGAGGCCAGGGCCAGGGCCGTGAGCCCCTCGGCCAAAAAGTCGTCCACTATCAGGACCCTCTCCCCCTCTCCCAGGTACTCCCTCCTCACGCAGAGCTCCGCCTCCACGCCCCTGGTGGGGGATGGGACCCTCCTGCTCAGGTACCCCTCGCCGCCGGGCTTCCTCCTGGCGAAGAGCATCTTCACCCCGAGGTGTCTGGCGACGAAGAGGGCAGGTACTATCCCCGAGGACTCAGCGGTGAGAACCTTCTGAGGGCTCAGGTCTCGAAAGAGCTCGGCCAGCGCGCGCCCCATCTCATCAGCGAGCTCCACGTCCACCAGGTGGTTCAGGAAGGAGTCCACCCTCAGGATCTTTTCCCCTAAGGCCTTCCCCTCTCGCCTTATGGCCTCCACCAGCCTCCTCACCTTGGATCCGCACCCCTTCCCCTGATCCTCAACAGGACCAGCTCAGGCCTCGAGGTGGTCCTGAGGGGAGGTCCCCAAAGCCCCACCCCGCAGGAAGTATACTGCCACATGGACCCCACCCGTTCAAGGCCGAAGGGGTTGGGGAAGAGGGCGGCCACCACCAGGTTGAGGGGGAACATCTGCCCGTTGTGGGTGTGCCCCGAGAGCATCAGGTCGAAGCCCAGCCGGGAGGCGAGCTCCCTCTCCACCGGACGGTGGTCCAGGAGGACCCACACCCTGTCGCGAGGAAGCCCCTCCCGCAGGAGCTCCTCCAGGGGAAGCCTCCCCTCGCCGAAGTAGAGGGCGTGCCTGTCTTTTCTGCCCACGATGACCATATCCCCCAGCTCCAGGGCCTCGTCCGTCAGCAGGACGATGCCCCTCCTCTCGAGGGCCCTCCTTATCCCCTCGAAGCCCCCGTAGTAGTCGTGGTTTCCGGGGATCGCCACCACCCCCAGGGGGGCCTTGAGCTCCCCCAGCAGGTCGAAGATCTCTCCCCTCCCGAACCGATCCAGATCCCTCTCGGCCACGTCCCCGCCCAGGGCTATCAGGTCGGGGCTGGCGCCGTTCGCCATCTCCACCACCCTCTTGAGCCACCACACCGGGGTGGTTAGATCCAGGTGCAGGTCGGACATGAAGAGCACCCGGATCTCGCCCCTCGTGGGCTTCCCTACCTCCACCTCTATCTCCCTCGAGGAGGGGACGAAGGCGTTGATCCCCCCCAGCGTCGAGGCGAGGCCGAAGGCCGCGAGGGCTAAGGCCGCCTCCCTCCTGGGGTTTCCCTTAGACATCCCAAGGAGCCTAAGCCCATGGAAGACGGCCAGGACCAGGGTGGAGTGGAAGAGGAGGGATGTGTGCAGCCCCCCCAGGAGGAGCAGAAGGTATAGCAGCCGAGCGTCCTCCGGGGGAAAGCGCCTGGAGATCACGAAGGAGAGGGCCCCGGTCGTCCACAGGGCCCAAAGGATGAGCCTCCCCCTGGGGGAGGCGAGGGCTCTGCTCAGCCCCGCGCAGGCGTACAGGTTCAGGGCGGCGTAGGTGGATATGAAGAGCAGGAAGAAGATCCCTACCTGGGTCATCAGTCCCTGTGCTCTTCGAAGATCTGCTCGAAGGCGCTTTCTACCTCTAGGAAGGCCCTCAGGACCGCCGGGTCGAAGTGCTCGGGCCTCACCCTCGCGTCCCCCCTGGTGATGATCTCCAGGGCCTCCTCGTGGGAGAAGGCCCTCTTGTAGGGCCTTTCCTCCCGCAGGGCGTCGTAGACGTCGATGAGCTTGACGATCCTGGCCTCGAGGGGGATCTCCTCACCCCTCAAGCCCCCCAGGTAGCCGCTCCCGTCGAAGTTCTCGTGGTGGTAGAGGCATATGTTTCGGGCCACCCTGAGCTCGGGGGCTTCCCCTATTATCTCCGCCCCGTAGAGCACGTGCCTCTTCATCTCCTCGAACTCCAAAGGGGTCAAAGGCCCGTTCTTCCTGACTATGTCGGGTGGAACCCTGAGCTTCCCTATGTCGTGCAGGGGGGCGTAGAGGGCTATCTCCTCCAGGAGATCTCCCCTCACCCCCAGGGCCGAGCAGAGCTTCCTCGCGTAGAGCTCGGTCCTCCTCATGTGGGAGGTGGTCTCGTAGTCCCTAAGCTCCGACAGGTCCAGGAGCTTCTCCACCAGGAGCTTGTAGAGCCTCTCGGTCTTCTCGGCGTACTCCGCCGAGGCCAGGATGCTCCCCAGGAGGGGGGCCGTGAGCTCCAGGGCCTGGACGGAGACCTTCACCTCGCTCCAGGGCCTGTCGAAGCTCAGGGCCATCACCCCCACCACCCTGCCCAGGTGGATGAGGGGTACGGCTATCTCCGACTGGACCTTCGGGTCGTAGAGCAGATACCAGTTGTCGAACCTGCCGAGGTCCCAGAGCTGAACGCTCCTGGTGAGAACCGCCTTCCCTATCAGGGACCTCGGTCCGCCGCTCAGGCTCACGGAGGGCGGCTTTTCGTAGAGCGGGCTCTCGTAGCCGCCCAGGAAGAGCACCTCTATCCTGTCGTCCCTCACCATCCCCATCATGGCCCCGTAGGCCCCGAAGCGCTCCATGAGCCCCTCCATCACGGAGAAGGCAGTGCCCTTGGGGTCCATCCCGCCGGTCACCGCGGAGACCGCCTCCACCATCGAGGTCAGGGTGCTCGTCCTCTGGGAGAGGGCCTCGTAGAGGCCCGTGAGCTCCTCCTGCTGGGACATGAGCTGCTCGTTCATGGCGGTGGTCTCCCCGGCGTAGGCCTCTATCTCCTCGTAGGCGCCAACCAGCTTCGAGGCTATCTCGCTTATGGCCCTGGCCGCCTCGGATAGCTCGTCCTCCCCCGATAGCTCCTTCGGTATCCTCCCCACGACCCCCTCCTCCAGCCTGGTCTCCCTGATCAGCCTGACGAGGGCAGATATCTTCCCGGTGAGGTCCAGATAGATGAGGGCGAAGAAGAGCCCCAGGGATGCCAGCACGAAGATCCATATCCTCAGGTTATTGACGGTGGCCGCCCTGAAGAGCTCGACGTAGTCGTCGGGGTATAAGGAGATCCCCACCACCAGGTCCTTCCCCCCGAGCCTCAGGGGCACCAGGTAGGCCAGCTTGTCCCTGGGCTCCACCTCGTTGGGGTTCCTCCAGGAGTACTCTATCGTCCCCTCCCTCAGGGCGCACATCTCCTCTATCACGTCCCTGCCCCGGGCCTCGAAGGGCCTAAGATCCCTCCCCCCCTCGAGGAAGGGATGCCCGAGGGCTTTCCTCTCCCCGCAGTCTATGACGAAGGGATAGCCGCTTTTCCCCAGCAGGATGGCCCCCCTCGAGATGTCCCTGGCGCCGTCCGCCGACGGGCCCAGGAGGACGTCCACGGCCCTCCTGAGGGCCTCCTCCTCCGATACCCCCTCCGACCTGGCGTAGTGATCCATCGCCATCTGGAGGACTAGCCTGGCGGTGCGGGCGTAGCTCCTTAAGCTCTCCTCCAGGATTTGCCTCATGGCGGAGACGTTTTGCCTGTGGGAGGCGTAGGAGGTTATGGCCACCACCGCGACCAGGGCGAGGAAGGACAAGATCAGCCTATGCTTTATGCTCCTCGGCAAGACGCTCTCCCCTCTCCAGCTCGAACCTCCAGTACCTCCTCTCCCTCTCGAGCCCCTGGTAGACCCCCTCCTGGTCCGCCGCCGCGGAGGGATCGTAGGACCTCTCGGCCAGGTGGGCCTCCCAGGCCTGTTCCCTCTTGCTCAGCTCGGCCGATATCTCGTCGGCGTAGTGGAGTATTATCGCTTCGGCCGTCATGGGCCTCACCAGGGCTCCTTTCTCCACATCCCCGTGGTGGGAGGCGAGGCAGTGGAGGAGGTTAAGGAGCTTTCTCTCCTCCGGCAGCGCGCCTCCCCTGGAGGAGATCCTGTCGACGGCGCTTTGGACCGCCATCAGGCCGTAGGCCAGGTGTCCGAGGACCCTCCCCTCCAGACCTATCCTGTGGTCCTCCCCTATCTCCTTGAGCTTCCCCACGTCGTGGAGCACCGCCGCCGCCAGCAATACCCCCTCGTCTATCCTGTAGAGCCTCGAGTACTTCCTGGCTATGGTCCTCCCCAGCTCCGCCACCTCCACGGTGTGCTCCAGGAGTCCCCCCACGGAGGAGTGGTGCATCCTGACGCCGGCCGGCCTGCTCCTGAGCGCCTCTGGGGCGTAGCTTTTGAGCACCTCCTCCACCAGATCCCCCAGGAGCGGGTCGCTCCTCCTTATGGCCTCGAGCGTCCTCCTGAACCTCGCCTCCACCGCCTCCGGTGGGAGCCTCCCCTCGCCGAAGATGGCCCTCTTGTCCTCGTCGGTCAGGGTTTCCACCCTCTCCAGGTGCTCCACCTGGACGTAGATCCTGTTGGCGCCGGAGACCCTCCTCTCCCCCCTCACCCGCACCACGTCGTTGGCCTCCACCGAAAGCCCGGCTGACCTGAGCCTCTCGATGCTCACGTAGGCGTGGACGGAGGAGGTGGTGTCCCTCAAAACCAGCCTCAAGGAGTCGTCCCCCGGGCTCTTCCTCCTATCGGCCACCCGGGCCACCAGCGAGACCTTGGGGCCCACCTCCTCCTCTATTCGGCTCAGGGGGCGGACGACCACGTATCCCTCGTCCAGCTCCATCCCGCCTCCCTCAGGTCCTCCTTATCACCAGGGCGTCCGCCGCCACGGCCCCCGACTCGTCCACGAAGAGGGGGTTCACGTCCACCTCGACTATCTCCGGGAAGGACGCCATTATCTGCGACAGCCTGGATACCACCTTGGCCACAGCCCCCACGTCGGCGGGCCTCCTGCCCCTCGCCCCCCTCAGCAGGGGATATCCCCTGAGGCCCTCGATCATCTTGAGGGCCAGCCCCTCGTCCACCGGGGCCGGCGATATCGCCACGTCCTTCAGTACCTCCACGAAGATGCCCCCTAAGCCCACCGCCACCACCGGGCCGAAGAGCTCGTCCCTCTTTCCGCCCACCATCATCTCCACTCCCCTGGCCATCCTCTCCACCAGCACTCCGCTTATCCTCGCCCCGGGGCGGTAGGCCTTGGCCCTCTCTAAAACCCGCTCGAAGGCCTCCTCGAGCTCCCCCTCGTCCCTCACCCCGATGGCCACGGCCCCGGCCTCGGTCTTGTGGAGGATGTCGGGCGAGGAGACCTTGACCGCCACCGGGTAGCCGAGCTCCCTCGCCGCCTCCAGGGCTTCCTTCAGGGTCTCGCAAAGCCTTCCCTCCACCACCGGTATCCCCAGGGCCCTCAGGAAGGCCTTGGAAGTGTGCTCGCTGGGCTCATCTCCCAGCAGGGAGAGGGCCTCCCCGGGCAGGGCCTCCACCTCGCCCCTTAAGTGGACCTCAGAGGAGTGCCTGCAAAGCCCTTCCAGGGCCTTGGCGGTCCTGGCTATGCTGTGGTAGAGGGGCACCGAGGCCTCCCTCAAGAGCCCCCAGAACTCCTCCCCGTGCTCCTCGTCCATTATCCAGCAGCAGAGCACGGGCTTCCTGGCCTTCTCCCTGTAGAAGTCCACCAGGTCCTTGGCCATCTGGGCCCCGGAGCTCCCCACTATGTTGGAGATTATGCAGGCCACGGCGTCCACGCCCTCGTCGTCGTTGACCGCCTCCAGACAGGCCGGAAAGCCCGCCGGGTCGTTTATCACCTGGGCCGTCATGTCCACCGGGTTCCTGGTGGATCCGAAGGGGGGTATGTAGGGCCTTATCCGCTCCTGGGTGGACCTGGGCAGCTCCTCCACCGAAAGCCCCAGCTCGAAGAGGCGATCGGCCATGATTATCCCGCCGCCCCCCGAGGTGGTGAGCACCGCCACGTTCCTCCCGCCCCTCCTCACCCTGTTCCTGGGGGCGGAGAAGGCCCTCGCCACGTCCACTATGTCCTGCGAGTCCTTGAGCTCTATCACTCCGTAGCGGGAGAAAACGGCGTCCCACACCCGCTCCTCGCCGGTGAGCGCCGCCGTGTGGCTTTGGGCTGCAGCCTTGGCGGTGGGGCTCCTTCCCACCTTGAGCACCGCAAGGGGCTTGTCGAACCTCCTGGCCTCCTCGCAGAGCCTCAGGAACTTATCCCCGTCCTTCAACCCCTCCAGGTAGAGGACTATCAGGTCCACGTCGGGTTCCTCCACCCACCAGAGCCCGAAGTCCACCACGTCCAGGTCGCACTGGTTCCCCGTGGTGACCACGTGCTTGAACCCTATCCCCTCGTCGACGGCCATCCCGAAGGAGGCGTACCCGAAGGCCCCGCTCTGGGAGGCGTAGCATATCCTGCCGCGGTGCATCCTGCTCCTCTCCAGGGAGGCCGAGAAGGATAAGGGTATCCCCCTCTCCACGTTGGCCAGCCCCTGGCAGTTGGGGCCCACTATCCTGGTCCCCCCGGCTCTGGCTATCTCCACCAGCCTCTCCTCGGGTATGCCCCCCTCGCTCTCGGAGAAGCCCGAGGAGAAGATCACCACGAAGGGGACCTCGAGCTTGGCGCACTCCCTGACGTATCCCTCCACCAGCTCGGCCCTGACCCCCACCAGGACCACGTCGGGCACCTCAGGCAGGCTCTCCAGGCTGGGGTAGCACCTGAAGCCCAGCAGCTCCTCGTACTTGGGGTTCACCGGGTAGACCCTCCCGCCGAAGCCGTAGGCCTTGAGCAGCTTGAGGGGCTTCCCGCTGATGCTGTCCGGGTTGGAGGAAGCACCCACCACCGCCACCGAACGGGGCTCCAGCAAACGCCTAAGATCCTCTCTCACAAGCCCTCCCCCCTATCGCGTCCTCACCCTGAGGGAACTGCTTCGGTTGGCCACCGCGGCTATCTCGAAGGCCCTGGGCAGGGCCAGGTCCCCGCCGCACAGCCCCTCGTCCCCGAACAGGGCCTCGAACCCCCTCTCCTCGACCTCCCGGAGGAGGAGGGTCGATACCTCCCTGAGGCTCCTCCTCCCGTCCAGGAGGCCCCTCTCGGCGGCGAAACGCCACATCTGGGCTATCGCCCTGGCCTGTCCGTCCTCCACCAGCTGGGACAGGACGGAGATGTCCACCTCCTCCCTCCCCAGGACCAGGGCGCTCGTCCCCCTGGCCTTGGCCCTCGCCTTGCCCCCCACCCTAACCGAGAGGCTTCCCGGCAGGGGGACCCTCTCCTTCGGCCTTTCGTATCCGGACGCCTCCCTCTCCCTTCCGGAGGGGATCTCTCGGGCTATCTCCCTGGCCCTTTTCGTGACGTCCAGGGGCCTGAACTCGTCCATCATTATAACCACGTCGGCCACGTCCAGATAGTCGCCGCTTCCCCCCACGACCATGACCGTGGATATCCCGAGCTCCGAGAGGTTCCTCACCTGGTCTATGAAGGGGGTTATGGGCTCCTTCCCCTTGGATATCAGGGCCTGCATGCGCCTGTCCCGGATCATGAAGTTGGTGGCCGAGGTGTCCTCGTCCAGGAGCAGCAGGGTGGCCCCCATCTCCACCGCCTCCTGTATGGAGGCCGCCTGGGAGGTGGAGCCGGAGGCGTCGTCGGTGGAGAAGAGGTCGGTGCGGATGCCCTGGGGCAGGTTGGATATGAAGGGGGATATGTCCACGCCGCGCACGACCCTCCCGTCCTCGGCCCTCACCTTGACCGCCCCCTCGACGGTGGCCACCAGCTCCCTGCCGTCCCCCGGCACGTGCGGGTAGACCCCGAGCTCGATGGCCTCGAGGAGGGTGCTCTTGCCGTGGTAGCCCCCTCCGGTTATGAGCGTCACCCCTCGGGGTATCCCCATCCCCCTGACCCTGCCCCTGTTCTTGAGCTCCACCTCCACGGCCAGCTCCGGGGGGCTCTCGAAGGGTATGGCCCCCTGCGACATGGGCCTGGTGGATGTCCCGCTCGCGCGGGGGAGGATCGCCCCGTCGGCCACGAAGCAGACCAGCCCCATCTCCTCGAGCTTCCCCCGCAGGTGGCAGTTGTCCTCCACCGTCTCCACGTGCTCCTTGAAGGCGGCCCTGTCGAGGCGGCCGTAGGTCAACCCCTCCAGTAGGGCTCTGGGCAGTACCTCCAGGAAGAGCCTCAGCGCCTCGAGGCCAAGCACCCTCCTCCCGGAGGCGGGAAGATCGGCGTAAAGCCTCACCTCCACCCCCCCGTCCTCCACCCTCAGAGCGCTCCTCCTCAGCACCTCCTGGTCCGGCTCGTAGACGAAGGCCCTATGCCTCCCCCTCAGGCGCCTTAGAGCCTCGCCCAGGGACCTGAGGAGGAAGTCCTCGCAGGCCATCCTCCTGATCGGGTCGTCGAAGCTCCAGCGCGGAAGGCCAAGCAGCCTGGGGGGTACCTTAGCCCTGATCCTCGACGGCGGTGCGAAGGGATCGGGCTGGACGTGGTCGACGCGAAGTTCCAGGCCGCAGGACAAAGAGTAGGCGCCTACCAGGGACCTGTAGGCGCCGTACCCCTTTCCGTCTATCTCCGAGAGAACCCTTCTGAGCCTCTCCTCCAAGCCGTTTCCTCCCGATGAGCTCTAGCGAATCACTACGACCTTATCTCCCACCTTTAAGTCCTTCCTGAAGGCCTTCTCGATCAGGACGTAGCTGAACCTCTCCCTCACCTGGTGGATGGTGCCCTGGGCCACCGTGATCTCCTCGTATCCCAGCTTCCTGCCGTCTCCCGGGGTGACCACGGCCCTGCCCTCCCTGTATATTATAACCTTCATCCCCGGGGAGAAGGACCTGTCGAGCCCCCCCTCCACTATGACCTCCCTGGGGCTCCTTATCATCACCACCCTCGAGATAAGCCCCTCCCTGGCCCTCCTCTCCTCCTCCGCCCTGACCTTGCGCTCGGGCACCACCGGCGGCGAGATCGACCACGCGGCCATCAGGAGGTCGACGGCCAGGGTGGAAAGCCTCTTCCTCTCCTCCCAGGAGCTCCCCCTTCTCGTCTCCTCGGGCCATATTCCCTGGCTCCACAGCACCCTGCCCGAGAGGGGATCGGAGATGGAGACCCAGACCCCCGCCCTCTCCTCCCCCTCGGC
>CAYRKT010000008.1:0-38116 GCA_964425005.1 uncultured Synergistia bacterium | reverse complement strand
GGTTGCCACTTAGATAAAAAGCCAAAGCCGTTAACCATCGGAAAGAAAGGAGCGGGAGAAGGAAAACTCAACTTGAACTACAGAAGGAAGAAGGCTAGGATGAAGGGAGTATGGCTGAGCTACCTTTCCCCAAAGCTTTAGACGAGGCCAAGCGCCGCCTTGAGGGTTTGCGGCAAAGTGGCCTCATTACTGGATACATGGAAGAACCAGAGCCTTTGGGTGATGATGTCTATGCTTTTACCGTGTTTGCCCAATGGGAAAGCCCTAAGGAATATGCAGAAATAGTTGGGCGGGTTGGCATTGAGCTAATAAATGATTCTGAGGCTGACCATCTTTTTCTTGCCAATGTGGAGCCAAACGACGGAAACTAAAAAGAAGATGGAGTAAAAGAATAAATCGCAAGGACAATAAGAAGAAAACTTTGCCCTTTTTGTCAGTCAATACCCATAACTTTCTTTGGTTATTACAACCAGAGCCAAGGGGGTAATGCCACGTAGGACAAAGGCAATAAGTTTAGCCTCAAACCCCTGGACAGGCGAAAGAGCCTCGCCAAGGTAGAAGTTGTTAGCGGGCGGCTTCTGACAGAGTAAGGAGTTAATTTTTCCTTCTCATTGTCTAGGCCCGTAAACTCGTCTAAATCCATTTCCTCCCGAAGTGTGGGAGAGGTTAGAAAGAGGAGTGTCTATGCAATATATTCGGGAATTGCAAGTTTTGAATTTATGAATAACTCGTCATGTTTAATAACCCCTTGCACCCACTTTTGGTAAGGGCTATTTGGCAAGAGTTGTTCTAAAAGAACGACCTCCTCACCATCGTTTACTCCGAGCGGGGGAAGGTTGTCAATAGCCTCTAGTACCGATATGGGTTTGTTGATCCTGGGTTTAGGAGGCAATTTTGTTGCCACTATTCGGGCAATATCATCTTCGTCCTTTCTAAACCCAAGGACAAAGAGCCGCCTCCTTCTTTGCGGCACTCCAAACTCTTCAGCTTTTAGAATAAAATGAACAATATTGTACCCTAAGCGCTGGAACTCGCTATAAATAACATCAATAACAAGAATACCTGTTACTTCACCCGTATTATCATCAACTGCTGGTGTAGAAAGCAAGCCAGGTACGTTTTCCATCAAAAACCAGCGAGGTTTTAGCCGCTCTACAGCCTCGAAGTATGCTCTCCACAGCATGTTTCTCGGGTCATTGGCCCGACGCCACCCAGCGGTAGAGAAGCCTTGGCATGGAGGACCCCCTATCAGAGCATCCAATTTTCCTTCGCCAACTACTTCTATGATAGACTCGGTAAACTCTTCTAGCGCATCTTCTTTCGTGGCATCTCCCCGAATGACCCGAGCTTCGGGATGGTTATACTCATAAGTTCTTGCTGAGTGAACGTTCATTTCTAAGGCTGTTATGGGTGTATAGCCCGCCAACTTGAAGCCAAAGGATAAACCACCTGCTCCGGCAAAAATGTCAGCTACCGTTTCTCCTGGAATAGCCCTGGCAATAACCTCGGCTAGCAGAGGGGGAACGGCATTCCCTATCTGGTCTAAAAGGGCACTTTTGGGGCCAAAGAAGCGGTATGCATCTGGGAATGATTGGATTCGGGCGGCTTCACGAAAGCTAATCAGGCGGTTCTGTTCTGGGTGGATGTAAGTTCCATTTCCTGGGCGGTTAAAGTACGTGGTTATGGTGTAGGCAGGCTTGTCCCAAGAGAGGCGTCCATAATAGGTGGTCCTCCCACCTGACTTCCGTATTTTCTCTAAGCGCCTTGACGGGATATATTCAGGAATGTTTTTCCAGTTGCCTCCTGGAGGGATGTGGCGAATCATTTCCATGTCAAGCTCACTCAAGCTACTTGTTTGGTGATTGAAGAGTTGGTAAGCCATTTTCACCCCCCTTAAACCGAATAGAGCAAGCGCAAGGATACAAGATTTTATCTAATGCTGTCTTTCTACTGAAAGATTTGAGGTAGCAAACAAAGCAAAGACCTTTTCTAAAGGGATTTTTCATATGCTTGGAAGAGAGGTAAGTCGGCGAAGTCGTGTGGTTCTGATACCTCTCTTGTTGATGATACTCCTAAGACTTCTCCATTTAAGGGGTCGATGGCACTAAATTGTGGGGGAGTCCACGTTTCATTTGCCCGGGCTCGTATTAGCTCCTTAAAGTCATGGTTTATTTCGTACCCAAGGGCCAAGCGACCCATATTTAGAGCAACTTTAAGTGTTGTTCCAGACCCCAAAAACGGGTCTAAGACTATATCCCCTGGATTAGAAAAGGCGTAGATGATGGCATATGCAAGTTCCTCGGGGAAGGCGGCTACATGGTAGTTTAGCGTCTTTATGTTAGGCGGGCGATATGCTCGAATTTTCCAAACGTTGCCTATACACCTGCCAGCAGGATTCTTCTTTTCTGACCGGGGGTCTTTATAGCGGTATTTTTGAGTGATTCTTATTTTGTTAAAAGTGTAGTCGTATCTGTAGCTTTTAGCGAAAATCAAAACATGTTCATACTTGTTGTCGAACAATTTGTTAATGTAATGCCGTGGCTGAGGAAGGTTATTGGGTATGTACCAGATAATGTCGTCTATTAAATTCCAACCCACCTCTTTTAAAGTGTTCCTCAAGTCAAACGCAATAGGATAGTAAACCCCTCCTACTCTTCTTGTGCCAATGTTTACGGCAAGAATTCCATTTTCTTTGGAAACCCGGTAGACCTCCCTAAAAACTCGAGCCAAACGCTCTAAATAAGCATCGTAGGGCTCATTTCTTCCAATCTGTTCTGGGTGCCCATAGTCCTTCAAATCCCAATACGGAGGACTCGTAAATGTCAGGGTGACTCGTCCATCATCTAACTCTAACATTTCTTCAGAACTATGAAAAAATACAAGTCCTTTTCCGTCTTCTAGGATTAACGGATCATTTTCTCTCGAAGAGAGAGCTTCTTGTCTAAGGGCCGTAAAAACACTACCTTTCATCAGTATTCCCCCCTTGTTTTCAGAAGTTCGATAATATCTTCGCTTCTCTTTTCAGGTAGTAAGCCAGCAAAAAGTCCAAAACTTAGTCCTGATTCCAAAGAGTTTTGTTGAGTAAGGAAATGTTGGACAGGAATCAACTACTCGCAACCTCCCCCATCACTATATACCGAGGTATCCGGCACTTGCAAGAGGGCACCGCAAACCCCGAGGACCGCTCAGTTCCCAGCCCATCCCCAAGCCATCACATCCAAAGATGAGTATTAAGTAGCACCTACAAAGACGCTCATATTATTGGTATGAGGTAGTTTGCACGCAAGTCTTGGTCTATCTCATTTATTCTCTGGTTGGCATTATCGTAAATAACCCGGAAATCAAGGGAGAAAGGAAACTCGTTGAAACCGTCAGCCACGGCGTATCTGCCCGCTACTGCTAAGTGGACGTATTCGGTGGCAAGCTCAAGGAAGTAGGCAACTATTCCTGCTTGCTTTTCTATGTTCTCAAGGTTCCAGGGAACATAACCTGCCCAAGTGCCTCCAAGGTCATACATAAGGTAGCTTATCTCATCAAGGATGGGATTTCTGACGACAACCATGTTAGGCGGCGGGTCTGTAGTACGGTAGAAATACCCACCCGTACGCTGGGTAAGCTTGGTGAGAGCTTGTTCTATTGCCAAAGCGTAATCTTCCTCTTCGACAAGCTCAACAGGAACCCTAAGCCTGGCCTTTATCTTGTCAACGGCCTCTTGATAGGTCATAGCTACATTATAAAAAATGGACGCTATCAAGGTGTATGATAGATAAAGGACTGGCCCCATAAGTTCACGTTAGTTAGGTTTTAGAAGAGAAAAATGAGCAGAGCAAAAAGGGTGCTAAGCTCACTCCAAAAAGTTCTGGAAGGTAAGAAGAAGAGGCTGTGGGTGCAGGAGGTGGAAACCTCGTGGACGCCCCCAGAAGGTCTTTTCACTAAAGACCCGGATACTATAGCAAAAGTTCTTCACGACGAGTCTGATTCCTACGCCCAGGCCGTGAGGAGGCTCAACTTTTACTACAACCGTTCAGGGTTCTGCAAGGAGGGAGGAGAAAGGTACGACCCCAAAGAGTGCGCTAAGAAGAAGGCTGTTCACAGTAAACTGAAAGAGCTTTTTGGTGTAGAAGAAGCGCAACAGGAGCCGCTGAAGGTGACCCCTGCCGAGAAGGAAGCAGTTCCTAGGGAAATGGGCAAGTCAACCTCGGTTGTGGGCAAGACCAAGGTTCCTGTGCCTGGAACCCCGAGGTACTTGGTGTGGGTTTCAAGGCTTTTCATATCCCCAAACGCCCTTGCCAGGGCCATCTATGACAACTTTGAGGACTTCTCCGGGTACATTGGTGTTCCCCCCAGGATCATAGTTAGGAACAGGTTCTACGCTATCGCCCGCTCTCTGGTCTACGTCAGCGGCATCTGTTTCCCTCAGTCCCCGCTCTACAAGCCAGCAGTCTGTGACAAGATAGAAACCATTCTCTCAGAAGCCTTTGTCAGGTACTACGCTCTAGTTACTAGCAAAAAGGCGCTGGAAAAGGGGCAAAAGTAGGATGACTTCTCCTTCTGTATACTATCTCTAGCTATGTTATCAGTACAGGAAGTTGTCAGGGACCTTTCTCGTGTAGAGGCGGAATATAAAAAGCTATATACCTCCTGCCCTTGGGGAAGGGAGGAAGTAGAAGACGTCCAGTTTTTCAGGGAGTATATAACTAAGGGGAACAAAGGCTTCATGAGCGCCTTTAACGGGTACAGAAGGCTGAAGCCTCTAGCGTACAAAATCTACGAAAACCCAATCTCTCCAAGCATAAAGGTAGGAAATTGCGTAAAAGGTTTCATCCTGTCAGCTATAAAGATAGCCTGGTCAGAGTACATAGAAGACATAAAGAAAAAGGAGGAATCCTCAGAACCTATTGACATGCTGAAGTCCATACAGACGAGGAAAATAGATGAAGCCATAAACCTGAGAAGGGAAGAGGAAGAAAATCTCAAAAAAGTGTTGGAAGTAGTGGAAAACAAGAAAAACCGACAGCTGAACTACGCTTTTGAAAAAATGATAGCGGTGGTTCTGGTAAGGAGGTTGCTTGAGAGAGTGAGAGAACTGGCCTTGTCTAAGGACCAGGACGAGGCGTACAGAAAGCTACTAGAGGCTACGGAGGAATCCCTATCGGAAGGAGTAAAAAAGTTTGTAGAAGTAGCTAAACAGCATGTAGGGGAAGAAATAAGAAAAGAGGTAAAGTTTTTGAACGACGGAAGGCCAGACTTTAAGAAATATGAAAGCGAGATTCTGTTCTTGGCTAAAGAATACATAAAGAAAAACGGGTTAGAAAACAGAGTAATCTCGGAAACCGTGTCTGAGCTAAGGCGTGTCAGCAACCTGATAGGAGGAAAGTCCAAGGAAACGGCAAAGGATATCATTAGCTCGCTAGAAAAGTCACTATCAGGAAAGGAAGTGATTAGTCGAGAATCAGTAATAAGAAACTCCTCAGATGCGGAAGCCATGGCCCTAGCCAGGAAAGTGTTTTCCTACCTAAAAAACATAGAGGAGCTAAAAAGAAACCTAGAGCAGGTAAAAGCGAAAATAGAAAGGTATGAAAAGCAGTTGGGAGAAATGAAAAAGCGAGGGGAAGCAGGAAGCAATAAAAAGGATCAGGGTAGCAAAAATGAGGACGCCAAGAGCAATCAAGGTGGTGGCAGGGAAGCAGGAAACGATAAGGGAAAGAAGACCCAAAACCTTCAATTTCCCCAAAGGCAAAAAGAAAGATTTGAGAACCTTTTCAAAGAAATAGTGGAAGAGATTGAGGTGGTAGTAGAAATTCTAAAGTTCTTGACAAAGGAAGGGAATAAGGCAGGCATACTTGGTAGAGCCTTGACCGCCGCCGGAGCCGTAGGAAAAGGATTGAGGTCAGTAATAGATAGCATAGCTGATTCCCTGGGGCTGAGAAGACAATGGGGCATAGAACACGTGCTGGCAGTAGCTTCAGAGATAGGGCTACAGGTCTTCTAACAGTCTTGCAATCGGGACAAGGTTATGGTAGGCTCTAGCTGAAATGTGCGCTATAAGGAAACCTTGGACGCAAGTGGATAACGGCTACGGCAAGAGGGAATGGACCAGCGGCTCCAGCGAGAAGACTACTAACTCCCTTCTGGCAACCTTTTACCGAAAAAGCTCGCTGGCAGACACCAGGACCAGGTCAGCCTACGTCTACCTCGTCCTTGGAAAAGCGGTTAGGGAGAAAGATTTGGAAAATGAAAGAATAAGGGACTTCATAGAAACACTATCCTCCGAGGAGAAGAAAACGCTCTTCTACTCCCTGTTCTCAGTAGACTCGCCGAAGCTAAACTACATGATCTTCAAAAAGATTCAGGGGGCGCTGTCTTTGGCAAAAAGGGAAGAGATACGCTTCTCCGATGCCTACTTCTTCTCTCTTGCAACAATATCTAGAAGCACTTATAGAGAGATGAAAAAAGAACAGCCCACTAGTGCCTCCCTTCTGGTAATAGACCTGATTTTCCTGGAACAAGTAGCTTCGCTACCGATGAACCACCTTTCCGAGCTTTACGACGAGCTTAGGGAAGACACGAGAAAGGTAATGATAGCGATGAGCGGAAAGCTTTTTTACCCAAGAAAGTTCCAAGAGGAGGGGAGAGAATATTGGAAGGTGGTTGAAGAAATGTACTATCTGGCCTCAGCCCCCTCTGATATAGGAGATATACCTAAGTTCTTAAAGGTGTACAGCATATAACAGCTGACAAAAGGAGTAGAAATATGGTGCGGGTTTCAGCCCGCACCATAGACTTTCCCGGATATCACACAAAAGAAACGGCTACGTTTCGGAAAAACTCATTAGAAATCCCTTCACCAAGGGAGTGCCCGTACTCCCGGTACACATTGTTGGCACGGGTAATGCCGTTGTCCCTAGACCTCACGGCAAGGACGAGGTTGAGGATGCCAGCCTCGTGCCTTAGGTCCACAACAACGTCCGGCCCGAATTCCTCCTTCTCTTTCTGAGCAAGCACTCTAGCCAGGGAGTACATGGGGTGAGTAACAATAGACAACAGTTCTTCTTCAGTCTTTCTCACCCAGACCTGATAAGGGGCTATTTCAAGAAGCTCTTTATGCTGAACGTTAACGAAGTACCACTTCTTGCTCAGCTGGGCCATTACTTGGGAGAAGGAGGAGAAGACATGCCTGTCCGAATTGGGGAAATAGTGGTTAAAGACAACAAAAACATCTCTTTCCAAGTCGTACTGGACCATAAAGGGGTTTGCTGAAGCAAGCTCAGGAACGTCTGAAATCTTGATGGAGGGAATGCTCTCTTGGGGATAGGAAAGGAGGTAGTAGGCAGAGGCGAGGAGGTGGGTAAAAGAAGAGGGTTGAGTAAGGGAAAAGTCATAGTAAGCGTTGGTAACGTTGGGGTTAGAAGGAATGAGCCTTATGGAGTATTCGCTACTAATGGATTTGGAAAAGTTAAACCTCACCCTCTTGGCTCTAGCCAAGGGAACAAGAACCTGGTCAAAGAAGGCATCAAGTCTATACTCTGGCATTTTTCCTCAAATCAAACCTATCTTTTTTACTCTACTTAGCCCAGCAGAAGAGCTACCCCAGGGGTCTGTGAGCCAGATGAAGAGGGCTCCTCCGCCTGCTTCTCTCCCTCCTCAACAAAAAGAGAGCGCATGTTCTCGTAGAGGGAGGAAAATGCGCTGTAAGCTTCCTTGGTGAGGAGAATGCTAGCAACTTCGTAGGGGTCTTTGCCGGAAAGCTTTGCCAAAGAAGCAATCAAAAGGACGGTGGTGCTGTTGTTAGGGGAACGCACTTGAGTTTCGATCCTGCTTATACCGGAATCGGATATTCCGGTAAGCTTGGAAATCTCTGAACGGCGTACCCCGTACTTTTCCCTAAGCTCCCGGTATGCCTCTCCAAAGCTCTTAGGCCGCCTGCTAGCCTCATCAGAAAAAGCGGCATCATCAAAAAGAGGTTGCTGGTATGCCGAAATCCTGTTCATGTCCACCTCCAATCCACCAAGTACAAGGTGCCACAAAAAGGGCGCACATGTCAAGTGCCAGGATCGCTCCTTGAAAAGATAGACTGGAGAAAACCGTGTACCTCCTCAAGCGAGCCGTCCACAGATAAAACGGCCATCAGAACGGATGAGAGCCTGGAATGAATCTCTGTAAGCTCTTCCTTAAGCCTAGAAACCTCGTCCTTCAAAGAAACTACCTGTAGAATGGCCTTAAGGACGGCGTTGTTGACACGGTACTTCTCCCGGTAGGACGAACCTGAACTTACGCTCCCATCTTCGGAAGCGTTGGCGACAGAGGCGTTGGCGGCAGGAGGAGTGTCTTTCTTGCTAACCAGAGTAGGAACCCCTTCAAGCTCCTCTGGACGGACGGCCCCGGTTAGTACCGCATAAGCGGCCTCGCTGTAAGAGGGGTAAGAACCATCCCGGTAAAGGCTCTTGGCAATAGATATAGCCGTCACCACCTCCTCAGGAATGGCGTAGGAAACCCCATAAACGCCATAGGATTCCCCCGTCTTGGATGAAAGCTTTTCAAGTATCGCCCTAAGAACCTTCTTTTCTATGCCTAGTAGCTTGGCGGCCTGCTTAAGGCTGAAGTAGACACGACCATCCTCCCTCCTTCCCAAAGGTTGCTGTACGTCTTGGGCTGGCTCGTGCCCAACGGCCTCTCCCTCCCCCTCCGAGGAGCGGGAAATCCCGGAAAGATATTCCTTGACCAAGCTTTCAGGCAACTGGAAAGGAGGAGAAAAGCGGTAATCCTGAAGGTTAGGGTCTTCTTGAGAATCGCTTAGGGTAGAAATGTGGGTATAGCTGTCATGTGTCGAGCGGTTTATGAGGTAAGAGTATATGTAAGACCTAATCCTCTCAGAAACCTCACTAGGGAGAAAATTTGAGTAATCAACTATCTTCCTGGACATACAAACCTCCACGCTCAGCTGGAGTGTTGGGCAAGCACGTGGTTAGGAAGAAGGCCAGAGGAAAGTGTAACCACGGCAAATGGCAGGTAGACAGAACCGAACTTGTAGGCGATGTCCAGGGCAATATCCGTCAAGCCTATGCCAACCAAAGGGTACACCCTAAACTTATCCGGGACGAGCGTTCCCCAGGGGGATAGAACCCTTCTGACCTTGGCATAGGGATAACCGTCGGAAGAAATCTCAAAGTAATCAGCAATCTGAGGATTGGCCTCGTATATTCTACGGAAGTAGAAAAGTTCAGAGTCTTCTTTAAGACTGCCGAACTTGGTGCGAGGAACGGGGTTGAAAAGGGTCATCTCCCCTACGACCTCGACACCAACCTTCTTCTTGAAAGAAGAAACAAAGTCCCGGTGCCCAAGGCTAACAGCAAGGGGCAAAGTACCTTCGTAGAGTCTTATCTCAAGGTAGGGAAACCGGGAGAAAGTGTTGAGGCGGTAGTAGTATGGCTCTTTATAGACAAAGGACCCGTCCCCAGCGTAGGCCAAGGCACTCGCAAGGCCAGCAGGGAAGCTAAGGAGACCCGAAGAGGAAACGGCCCTCTCCAAAGAGGAGAGGAAAGCCTCAACCTCTTCGGGAGTTCCTGAATACTGAGCGTAGTTCGGTTCAACCTTGATGCCCATAGTTGCACCTCTCAAGTAAAAAGTAGACTAGCAAGGACCATTTGTCAATACAACAGAACAGGACAGCCTAAGACAACCAGGGCTGGGTGGGGACGGAAAGAGTAGCAATCAGAAACAAGGGAAAGAAAATATGCACACTTTGCTAAAATAACCCTCAAGGGGTGGCAGTATGGTCGTCAGGATTGCGGCTCTACTAGTCGTTTTATTGTCCTTATTCGGGGTAGCTAAGGTTCCGGAAGAGGTGAAGAAAACAAAGGATGCCGTCTACAACCTTTGGGTTCTGGATGAAAATGTAATGAACATTATTTGCACGGGAATAGCTATAGAAACTGATGAGGGTCCGGCCTTCCTATCAGCAGGTCATTGCGTTTCAGAAGCACCAAAAGCGAGATACTACATCTCCCAGTCAGTAGACCCAGACATGCTTACAAGGGTAAAGTTGCGCTGGTGGGAATTTGAGGGGATAGAATATTGGAAGGAAGGAGACTGGGCACTCTTTGAAATGCCTGAAGGTTGGAAGGGCTCAACTGTTCCAGTATGCAAGGGCACGCCGGAGCCTGGAGAGGATGTGTGGTCCTGGACTGGACCTATAGGAATGCTCCCAATACTGAGAACGGGGGTATACTCAGGAGAGATTCACTTCCCCAGCAATTCTGAGTATGAAGCTTCGCTTGGAGGAATGCACTTTGTGGACATTGAAGGGGCTCCGGGGTCATCAGGTAGCGGGATGCTTCGTCTGGAAAACGGCAAAGTATGCGTGTGGGGAATCTGGGTAGGGTACTTTGATCCCAAACCAAGCGGGGCTATCGTCTACCCGTTGCCACCAGTTATTCGTGGGCAGTAAAAATCAAATCCTAGAAAGAATTGAGAAGAGCAAAGAAAGGGGGTAGCTTTCCTCAAGTCCTTCTGGAGATCTGTCTCCAGCTGAAGCAACTAAATCTTTACCAGACAAAAAACTCCCTTTGACTGGAGCGAGGACCACCAGATGGCCCTCGGGCTTGGCACCAAACTCTATGGCGGCTTGCTTAGCCTTGCTGAGGCTACCTCCATACATGCGGGGGTGGAAGAGGATATCAACCGTTTTGGAGAAGCGGGGATGCATGGTATCCATGATCACTCCCTTAAGCTCGGTACCATCCGGAAAACGGAGGATAGCGGGCAACCCGCACAGAGGTTTGTGCTTACCAAAAAGCTCCTGCAACTCCCTGCTGAAGAACATGTCCCTAGAAACGGCAAAAACGTGAAGCCCGCTCTTTACTACGTGGTCATATCTTCCACAAGACGCCTCGTGCGGGTCTGAATCCGTTTCCGCCGGATCGGGAGTGTATGCGGTGACCCGGCTAAGCCTCTTTGAGAGAACTGGCAAGTAAGCAACCCCGTTGCCGCTTTCCAAGTCCATACCCCAAGGCAAACTCTTCTCTGAAGAAATCCAATCTGATTTGTCCAAATAAAAAGCCCTAGATTTGGTTAAGTCCCTGTACGAGGGAATGGATTCTGGGCCTAAGCTAAGAATATGGGCCAGGCTGAGCAAGCTACCAGAAACAATCATGGCCTTGATCAGCTTCTTGGCCTTTTCGTAGTTCTCAAGAACGAAAATACCTCCAACGACACCGGGAAGAAGCTGGTTGGGGAGGTACGCAAAGACGTAGTGGCCTTCATCTAAACGGAGTAGTTCCATAACTGGTATATTATAACACGGCAAAGTGATTGATTAGCAGGTCAAATCTTAGGAAGTTATAGCTTCAACCTCATCCGGAGTAGGGTTTCTGTCAATAAAAGGTATTTCCATCAAAATCTTTTATAGCATAACAACATGCAGAAAGTAAAAAGCTTTGCGTAAAACATTCCTTCGTAGTTGACACGGAAGTTCTTGACACGGGGGCCTCCTGGTGTAAAATATTGGCAAATGAAGAAGCCAGTTGGAGACTACAAGGACGTCAGCAGGTACATAGAGAAGGTGAGGGAGGCCATAAAGGAGAGACTTCCCAACATAGTGTCGTCTATAGACATGGATAAAATTTCCAGCAAGGGAAAGGTCAAGGTAAGGATACCTGACATAGAGCCTTACTGGTTCAAGCCGGACATGAGAAAACAGGGCCAGGGTGGGAAAGGAGGTAGCGGAAGAGGGGCTGGTAAGGAGCATGTGGAAGTGCTTGTGGTAGAGATGGACATTGAGGAGCTAAAGGAGATGATATGGGAGGAGCTTGGCCTGCCGAACTTTGTCAATAAAAAGGGAGATGCCGAGGAAGACGAGGTAAGGCTTGAGGGGTATACAAGAAAAGGGCCTCTCAGCAGGCTGAGCATAAAAAAGACCCTTCTTGAGCAGATAAAGAGTGGTGGAGTCATACACGAGGATATATTCCGGTACAAAGACATAGCAGTAAAGAAAAGCCCGGTGGCGAATGCGGTGGTGGTATTCGCCAGAGACAGGTCCGGCTCAATCACGGAAGATATGGTAGGAACGATGAAAACCGCCGCCTGGTGGGTTCTGGAGTGGCTTAGAAGTACCCACCAGAACGTTCGTACCCACTTTATCACTCACGACTATGTTGCCCAAGAAGTTTCTGAAAAGGAGTTTTTCGGTCAGACCTCTGGAGGAGGTACCAGGGTATATAGCGCTGTAGAGTTGGCCTGGAAGATTCTGAGTGAAAGGTACCCGGAAAACAAGTGGAACAGGTATATAATCTACTTCAGCGATGGGGATGCTAGTGGAGAGGATATTGCAGAAACAATAAGCTTGGTGAGCAAGATAGCACCAAAAATCGAGCTTTTCGCTTACGGTGAGGTAGTGTATGACCCAGAAACGGACGAAGAAGCGTTGACAACTCACTTCTCCGGGGCTAGAATACTAGAAGGAGGACTGCTATGGGTAATGGAGAGGAAGTTCGGTCCAAGGGGCACCGAAAGAGTTCGGTACGGTCCTCTTCGCTGGAACAACATAGCGAAGTGGCTTTCCATCTGCTTTGGCAAGTCTCGGGAGGGGTAAAGTCTGAGGCAGAAGGATTCTCCGGGTCTGGTTTCCTTGGTGAAGAAGGGCTTGAGGCCCCGGCTTTCGCCGAGGCCCCAAACCGCACCAAGGAGGTTCAGGCTAGAAAGGGGGTCCAGGCATGCCTCTGAGCCTGAACAACAACAAGCTAACATGGATCACCTCAGAAGTCAAGAGGGAAGACCGTGGTCCGGTACCTGGTCGTAGGGGAAAAATCCACCTGGACGCCAGGCCAACAGGCTACGGGAAGACGACCGAAGCTATCTCCAAGCTGACCCAGGAGTACCCGGACCCTATTGAGATAAAGGTCATGGAGAGTACCATCCGTGGACGTGGGCTGGACCCGAACGTGTATCCTCCCATGACCGCTAACTACTACATCGCTCCTAACAACAACACTAAATCAAGAGTGTTTTCGGCGATAAAAGGGGAAAAGGGGATTCTAAAGGCTAAAGACTCCAGGATATTTCTGGAACTCAAAAACTCCAAGGCTGAAAGCGCCCTTGATAAAGTCTACAGGAAGTTCAAGGAAGGTGGCAAGCCGATAGTTGTTGGTGTGTTCGGCAAGAACACCATGTTCTACACCTTCCTAGTGGAAAGGGAACTTTACCGGATGGGAATATCCCACCGAAGCCAGGTGTTTTTGGATGACTTCGTGCCAAATATGGCAATGACGGTCATCCCGGTAACCAGGATAAACCGGGAAACTGGCAAGCTGGAAACTCTGATGGACGAGGGAGCCTACACTTACTACCACAAGGAGGCCACCAGGCTCCTCGTAAAGAGAGAGGAATACGGTATCTCCCTAGAAGCGCTGGCAGAGGACCAGTACGAGTTTCTAAAGGAACTGGTTTCCTCGGCCTCAAGGTTCCTCCTGGAGTGGGACGAGCCCATCTACCTCACCGGGGAGCGCCACGGCTCATATGTTTGGGACGCCAAGCGGCTTAAGGAGATGTTGCTCCACGGGGATAAGGTCTACGTCACCAGCCCCGAAGAGGTGTGGGCAACGATAAGGCTCCTGGAGTGGATGACCATGGGCTCCAAGATGGCCCTGATCATCACTCCGAACAAGCCCAGGGCCAGCAGAGCCCTGTCTGCCGAAAAGGAAGAACACGCCGAACAACTCCTCAGAACCATCGCCTACATGGAACTCTTGCTGATGGCAAGGGGAAACGGGTGGGTGAAGAAAATCCTCGATGAGGTGAGCAACGGAAAAACCGTCCGCCTCTCAGACGTGCAGGCCAATACCCTGATCGTCCACTCCATGGTCAGCGCTGGCATGGACGTCCACGTGATCAACGGGACGGCGGTCCTTGAGGGAGGAGGGTACTTTCACCACAACGGGTTCGGGTATGTAGCTACCCCGCAAACGGACGAACACGGGAGGTTTGAGGGGTGGCACCTGACCAAGATCATCTCCGATAACGACAAAACCCTTGAGGTGGACCCGGAAGGGGGCAGGAAGGACGTGACAATAACCCTGGACGGGGTCACGGGGTTTCCAACCCTGGAAGAGGGAGTGAGGAGGTTCATGTCGAGGACCGGGATGGAGGTCTACTCTGTCCGGGCCAGCCTGGAAGACTCCATGATTGCTCCCATTAGCTCCATCCGGAACATCATCATTCCTAGGGAAAGGGAGAGCTACGCCCCGGTCGTGTACCAGGACCTTGAGGACAAGCGTGCCCGAATCCTGACGGGAGAGGAACCTGTCAAGGTCATCCGTGACTTCTCCGGATTTAGGGAGAGGGTAAAGGGGCTGACCACCATGACCCTCGTTCGCAACCTCCACATCCTCGCCCGCTCGTGCAAACTCCAGGAAGAATACGAAATGTTAAACGAGGTGATGGAATCGCAAAGGAGGTTGCAGGAGGATGTAAAAGATTCCCTGGGAGAAGTGTCCCTCTTGAACGCCTACGCCATCATCCTCCTCGCCGAGGTGCTGAGGAGGTACGTGTACTGGGAGGAGGAGGAAAGGTACCGCCTGGTGATGGACCCCAGGCTCATCAAGCTGGTTTCCCAGGTTCCGGTGTTCCTGGCCGGAGTGGATGAGCTTAAGAGGGACTACGAGATCATCAGGAGGTTCGTTCCCAGCCGGACTATAGCCCAGGCCAACCGTGGCAGGTCAGACAAGGCCGTGAAGATGATGCCCAAGGAGTACATCGTAAACGGGCAAAAGGTGTTAGGTGACCTTGGGGCTTTCGTCATCTGGCTCACCGCCGTTGACCCGCTCTACGAACAGTCCGATGAGTTCAAGTACCTGGTGGGCCTTTCCGAAATCAACCAGACCTTGGGAAGGTTCGTACTCCGTGGTCCGGACACGGCTCAATGGATCGGGGCCTTCATCTACCTCGGTGGAGGCACTTCCAACTTCACCATAAAGGCCATAACAAGCATCATCCATGCCACCAGGGAGGTAGAGGGAGAAGGGGATAAGGTGCGGGTATATGTCGCTGACAGCTACAACGACGCCGTGAAAAACGGAACCGTGGTCGCCAGGCTGGGGCTTACTCCGGAGGACAGGATAGCCCTGGAAGAGGCGGAAAGGAGGAAAAAGTGGCTTGAAAGCGCCCAGCCGGAACAGGTACTCACACCCGAACAGGCCAGGCTGATTGACCAGATCATTGAGGAAATGGAGGCCAAGGGTGTTGAGAACATCACCTTTGAAGACGGCATGAGGCTCCTAAAGGCGTTTGAGGAGCTTGACGCCCAGCAAAGGGTTCTGTCAGACGAGTGGTACACGGACCCGGACTTTGACTTCAAGCCCAAAATGGTCTCTGTGAAGCAACTTCAGGAGGCAAGCATCCCCAGGTCCTACGAGGAGATGAAGGCTGAACAGGAGCGCCTGAAGAGGCTCAAAAAGCTCCGGGAGAAGAGCTACGTCAAGGCTCTCCGTATGGCCCTTGAAGAAAACTACGGCATCAGCACCTCTATCACCAACCCAGAGGAACTGAAGCGCCTCCTCAAGGCTTTGGACGATACCGGAGTGGTGCCTCCGGAGTTCAGGAACCGGGTGTGGGATTCTGCCGGAGAGGACAATCCCCACATCCTGGGAACCTTTGAGGGATAAAAGGGTAGGACAAAAAGAAAGCCTCAGCAGTAGGGTGGCAACGGAATCTGGCACCCTACCTGAGCCTTACCCACTTCCTTCGTTCTACTAACCTACCGCCACCAATCTGATTACCCAACAGCCTCCTCTGCCGGGGGCCACCAGAAGACAAAACTCCACTTCGTGTCTTCAGGCACCTCGTGCCCCTTTCCCGTCCAACGTCCTCACAGATATCTACACAACCGGGGAGAAGAGAAACCAACCCTGAAGACAAAACTCCGGTTCGTGTCCTCTAAAGGGAACCCCACGACCTTCCACCTGGCTACCCTACCTGGGTCCTGAGCCGGAGCCGGACGGGAGATCATATATTAAGCGTCTTCAAACCCCACCCACCAACCACCACCCAGGAGAAATCACCAAACAAGGTGAGAGTAGAACAAGGTGGAGTCTTATGAAGTTTGATAGTGTAGAAAGTAGCAGTATTTGCTAATATCCAGATTTTTGAATAAAAACTCCCAGGAAAATCTTTTTACCCAAGATCATTAGCTAAAAAGCTAGAAGAATCTCAAAAAGAAAAGTAAATGTTTTTCCCGGCAGTATACTGGTATCCCGGTGCTGGTAAGTGTAAGAAGGCATAATAAAGGATACACCCGGCCCCGAGAGGGGGCCGGAAGAACGCCTGGAAGGTTGGGATTAAAAGAAATGTTTTTTGGAATGGTTCCAAGTTATTTTTGGAACTTGGCTACAGGACTGATCTCTTCTTTCCTTTTCCTTTCTTTAGTGGAATGCTTTTTACTTGTTTTTCAAGTTTCTATGAAGTCCTCTATCGCCAGGTCCAGTTCCTCAAGCCCCTCTTCTCCCAAGGAAGCCAGCGCCTCCTCCCGGCATCTCTCGTACTCCTCTTCGAGCAACCTGGCCTTCCTGCTTCCCACCTGGACGGCCATTCCCCTCTTTACTAGCTCCTCCAAAGCCTTCCAGCCCTCCTTGCTCCCGCTGGCGTCTTTCACTCCAAGCTCGTCCGGCTCTTCCGGCAGTAGGATATCGGCCAGCCTGTACAGGGCATACATCAACACATGTTCCTCTTTTCCCCTCAGAAGACCCGTGAGCCTTTTTTCTTTCCTCTCAAGCTCTTCCTCATTTCCTCCATAAAGACCCCTGCAAACCTTTGTTATAAGGCTCTTGATACTATAGCTGTTGTTGCTTTTACCCCTTTCCATATCCCTATCATAACCATTTCCTGGCATCCAAATCTCCCTCTTTTAGGGTCTTGACAAGGCAAAAGCCTGGTGGTACTATCCAAACTGGAAAGTGAGGTGAGGGGAGTGAAAACGGCTATGATTGACTATGTCAGGAGGGAAAAAGTTGACACCTACAAGACCCCGCCCAACGCAATAAAGCCGCTATTGAAGTATATACCGCAAGAGGTCAAGACTATATGGGAGCCTACCGATTGCGAACACGGCTCCGGGATAAGAGAGTTTTTCTCTTCTCAAAGCGAGTATAAGCTTATCTCCACATGTGAGGACTTTTTATCGTTCTCTCCGGACTTTGATTTTGACGGGATTATCACCAATCCCCCATACTCTCTGAAAGACGAGTTTTTGGAGCGGGCCTACTCCTTCAACAAGTTCTTCGCTTTTCTCCTCCCTGTGACGACTCTTGAGGGAGTGTTTAGGGGGAAGCTCTTCCAGAGGTACGGCATCAACCTTATCGTCTTTGACCGTAGGGTTCAGTTTATGGACAACAAGCGAGGGGTCTGGTTTTCTGTTGGCTGGTTCTTTTATGTTCCTGGTGGGGAGAACAATCGGCTCTACTTTGAGAGTCTTCCTCTGGACAAGAGTTCGTGATACCATGTTTGAGGCTGGGGGCGTAGCTTAGCGGAAAGAGCAGGCGCCTTGTGACGACTCCCCACTCCGAAGAGCGGGGCTTCTCGGTTCAGATGGAACGACCATCGCCGTATCCATCCCCGAAGGCCCCGTCCAGGCCCTTACCAGGATGTTCCTTGCGGCGGCCACGTCCCGATGCAGGGGAGTTTTACAGGCGGAACAGGTATACTCCCTGACCCACAAGGGCCTCTTCTCCCGGTGGCCGCACACCGGGCACTCCTGGCTCGTATACTTGGGGTCTACCCTCACTACCCGCCTACCAGCCTCTTCCGCTTTGTAGGCAAGGATTTGCAAAAACTGTTCCCAGCCCGCATCTAGAACACCCTTGGAAAGATAGCCACGGGCCAGACCAGCAACATTTAAGTCCTCGTGGACGATGGTTCCGTAAGCATTGACCAGCCTCCTCGCTATTTTGTGGTGGAAGTCCTTGCGCTGGTTGGCGATCTTTCTGTGGAGCTTAGCTAGTTCCCTCTTTACACGTTTCCAGCGAGAACTGCCCCTCTTTTTCTTAGAGAGTTCTCTCTGCTTTCTGGCAAGCCTCGCTTGGGCCTTCTGGTAGTACCTGGGTGCTTCCACCATTTCACCCTCGGAGGTTACTAGAAAGTGTGGGTTGGTGCCCAGGTCTATCCCCACGGCCCGGTCGTTGGAAGGAAGAGGCTTTGGGTCCACCTCACAGATAAAGACGACGTACCAGTATTCCCCTTCCCGCTTGACCGTGGCGGTCTTGATCCTGCCTTCCAGGGGGCGGTGGAGTTTCACCTTCACCGAGCCGATGCCGTGAATGAACACCCGCTTCCCACCCTCCTGCACCTTGATCCCAGTACTCCCGGCCTGGGGGAAGGTAAAGCTGTCGTAGCGCCCCTTCCCCTTGAAGCGGGGATAGCCGGGCTTCTGTCCCTGTTTTACCCGCCGGAAGAACCCCTGGAAGGCCCTGTCCACCCGCTGGATAACGTCTTGGAGAACCTGGGAGTGGATGCCTTTGTACTCCGGTAGCTCGGCCCTTATTTCAGGAAGATGGCGCTTCTGCTCGTAGAAGCCTACTGACCTGCCCGCCTTACGGTAGGCGTCTCTGCGTTCCTGCAAAGCGGCGTTGTAGAGTTGGCGGCAAAGCTCTAAGGTGCGTTCCAGGTCTCGGGCCTGGGGTTTGGTGGGATAAAGGCGGTACTTGAAAGCTTTAAGCATCATCGTTCTTGTTAATATCGCATGGTGTGTTCTTCAAGATACGTGTATATAATAGCACATCTGCAACTACTCCACTTCCTTCCCTGGCAGATGTGGGGAAGTCCGTGTGTTCCTGTTTTCAAAACCCGGAGCTTGTGGTATTATGCTTGAGGCTGGGGGCGTAGCTCAGCGGAAAGAGCGATTGCCTTCTAAGCGAAAGGTCGTAGGTTCGAATCCTACCGCCCCCGCCAATTTTCTTTTACACCAGATGAAGTTCTGCTATACTTCTTATTTCCTCAAAAACACGCCTTTGCTGAGTTGCCACAAACAGAAACTCTTTGTTTTGGGTGTGGGATACCCTTCCCACCTTTTCTCCTTTTGGATTGTAGATGCCAATCACCGAACCGATATATCTCCTGTGTGGGCGGGAAAGCTTGACGGTGTAACCCACCCCCTCAACATTTCTTCTATTGTTTCTGGTGCCAAAAACCCCTCATTGTTGAAGGATAGGACAATATGTGGTGCCTTTATTCCCGATATGATCTTCTCTAGAGCCTCTTTTGCTGACCGCTTCGAGTTAAAGGCGCTTTTTCGCAAACGAACATCTAGCCGCTTCTTAGCGATGCCGTAGGTTTCTGGTTTGTCCCACAATACCAGCGTTTCCCATCCTAGGTCTGCTTCTCTTCTACCTGGCATAAGTTTAGGCCCCGGCTTCTTACTTGTCAACGGTCTTCTCTCAGGGCAGGGCTGGTGTTGACAAATCAAATCCTTTGTGGTACTCTTCTCGTGGTGGATAGACGTGGTAGAGCCTGCTGGAACTGAGATTACGGCTTTTGGTACTATTTTTATTGACGGGTTATGAGCATGGAACTGAATTCCTTTAAAGATAACCTGGTACCTGGGGTATTGTTGCCTATATCCCCTCCTCCTTTATCTTTCATAAGGTTTTCTGGTGATGATCTTTCTGGGGCGGTGGGCAACAGTATCAACGTTTCCCTTAAGTTTTCCTTTGGCCCCTTTTCAAAGCTTCATGCCCCAAAATGGGCGGATGAGCGTTTAGTGAAGGAAGTCATGTCATACTTTTTTGATAAGAGAGCTTCAAATGAAGAGGGAGCTTTTCGCTCTACCCTTTCTTTCTCTGATCCTTTAGAGGTTTCAACCTTTTTGAAAAGTGCTGTTCAGGTCTACTTTGATTCTGTTGAGTCTAGCTCCACTCTTAGTGCTTTTAGCAAACAATCGCTTTCCTCTTGGAAAAAAGTATTTGAAAAGTTTATTCCCCCAGTATTTCCCCAAGAAGGAGGCGAGGAGGGGACTTATATCGCTACCACGTTTACTACATTTCCAGGATATTTAAGGGCGGTCAGAAACTCTAACTCTTCGTTTTTTGATCTTTCCTATGAAGAGGCTTTGAAGGCCCTCACTTTGAAAAGCTTCTCAAATAATGAGCTTGTTGATGCATTTTGGTATGTGTTTTTTAGCACCGCCGAAAAGCTTTCTTCTAGGGTTTCAGGCAGTTACCGCTTCTCTTTGCCATTCTTCTTTAAGAAAAACTCTTCTGGAAGGATAGTTTCGGTCGTTATTCCTTTTTCGTTCTCCTTAGAACACTCTCTTTCCCCAGACGACTCTCCTCTGGTTAAGTTCTCAAGCTTAAGCGATATCACTCAAGGAATGAACCCCGGAAACCTGGATGAAGCTATTTTTTCATCTTTTAGTGTGATAGGAAACTGGTTGGTTTTTGCCTCAATCTCTTATAACGATTTTTCAAACGCCGTTTTGAAGTCCCTTAAAAATCCGGTTTTTGTCCATTACGGCTCTAGGCCGGATTCCGCTGATCTCAAGTTTGATGGTTTTGTTGTTGAAGACTATCACCTGGTTATTGATGGAATAAGGGTGAGGTTTGATTCTGTCATTTTTAGTATTTACGCCAAGTCAGTATTTTCAGACGAGCATATACCAGCTTCCCTAGCTTCCCTTCCTGGATTCCGCCCGTCCAATATTCTTTTTAGAGATGTTTCTTCTGGATTTGTCTTGTACAAGAAGTCTTTTGAAAGAGATTATGGGAAGTTGAAGTTTGCCTTGAAACAAAATGACGAGTCTGAAAACAATAAGTTTTATCCAATTTCTTCTTATACTCCCCCAAAGGAGGAGCGTTATGAAAAATACCGCCTCTGGGGAAAGGGGAAGTTGAAAGCAGGCATAAAGAAATGGTTTAACTTCATCTTCCGCCCTAAGGACACTTACGGTAGCTTTTTGGGGCTGGTGGGAAGGAGGTTTGGTGATGATATAGCTGAATCTCCTCTCTACGAAAGCTTTGTTCGGGGGGAAGATGATCAAAAGGTTCTGGATTTGGCAAACGCCTTTTGGGGAGGTTATGAAGACCAGAAATCACCGCACTCTCTGGCCGCTCCTGAGCCCCTGCTCAGGCTTTTGACTTTATCCTCACTCGGCTTTCTGACCATTGACCACTTTAACTATGCCTACTCCTTACTTTCTTCTTTTTGTTTGGGAGATAAGCAAAAGAAACCTCCGAAAGAGTCTTTGAAAAAGAGAAATTTGTTTGAAGATGATGATAAGGGATACCAGCTTGCCAGGAAACATTTCTGTAGCCGAATATTTGGTTCATCCCATGCCTACTGGATTTCCAGCATTCTTCCTGATGATTTCCTCTCCTCTCTTTTCCCCAATCTTCCATGGAAAGCGAAGGAACTCTTGGACCTGTGCTTATATGGCAATCCTCTGAGCTACCGCTCCCTTCTGTTCTACGGGAACGACTTGTATGAGAAGCTTTCTAACAAAGAAGCCTACGGCCTTTTGCCAGAGGACGATAGTGAGAGGTTGCGCCTTTCTCACCTCCTTTCCGATATTTCCAGCACTATCTTTGGTCTGACAACTTATGTGCGTTTTGCTAGGACGCTGATAGAAAAGTTTGGAACTTCTTTTGTGCAACTCGAAGTCAACGATAAGTATGACGGGTATGGTAGTAGCATCGAAGCCGAGTACTTTGCCGATATGTTCTTTGGTATGGGCTCTGGAAAGGTGTTTCTTGTCAACGCCGAGGTTGGACCTGGGGGACGCATCCTTCGCTCAGACCTGCTTCAGGCCCCTCCCGCCCCTTCTCCATCCCTAGCCCTTTTGGTGTACAACGATCGGGATAAAGATATTTTCTTCAGCGTGGACCTTGGGGTTTCCTGGGTTAACTTTTTGTCCTACTATTGGGTAAACAAGCTGGATACCTAGCTTTCTTTCCTTTGATAAAATATATGTGCGATTTGACATGAAGAACCCAAGCTTCTCTGTACCAATCGGCCAGGAGCCCTTTCCAGTTTCTCTTATACCTTTTTCTCCTCCTCCTTTCCTTTTGTTGCGGTTTCCTGGGGATGACCTGCAAGAGGCTCTTGGGGTTCCTAGGGAACTCAGGTCAAAGCTTTCTTTTTCCGTTCGGAACATTGGGAAGTACAACCTTGAGTTTGAAGTGGAGGTTAGCGTTCCCCTGTCCAAAGGCGGCTTGTTTTCCAAGCTGTCTGATTTAGGAAAAGCCCTTTCTCGTCAGGGCCATGATAAGATTTTTGGTCGTTTTTACCCTGAAAGTTTTGAATATTGGATGAGAGGGCTTACTCCTAATCGTGATGACAAAGAGGCTAATGCCGTTGCTATCGGCGGTACTTTCTCTCCTTCCAGGGGCTATGATGCGGTTGAAACGGCCACCAGGTACTTCATTAGTTACCTTGCTCCCATCTTTGCGCTAAAAAGCGGTAGCGGTTCTTCCTATAGTGATGATGAAAAACAAAGACTGGAACGGCTCCTTTCTGGTGATAAAGAGGAATTTGAAAGAGTGTTGAAGCATTTATGGATCACCTTCACTTCCAGCCTTGGAGGAGGAGTAAATCGCCAGGATTATGAAAAAAGCATCTACTTTTTCTCCGGGGGTAGCGGTCCCGGTAGCTATGTGCTGTTTTCCTTTTGGTTGAATCAGGTTGTTCCCAGTAGCCGCTCTCGTTCTACTCCCTTTCGGAAGAGAGAGGTGTTTCTTTCTGATGGTAAAAACTTTGGTGACTACCTGCTCAAGTATAAGGTTAGGTCTCTGAACCTGTTTTTCATTTTTAAAGTGAGTTTTGAGGATTTTAGGAAAGCTTTTGAGAGGTCCGTTAGAGAGAAGGATATTTCTTTCGTCAAAATTGAAGAAGTTCCTGTAGTGGGTATTCTGTCTTCAAGGTCTTATGAAAGTGAAATTTCTTTCAATGACTTCCTAGGTAAAACTAGTCAGGGTGAGGAAAAGCATGAGTTTGTTAATCTATCCTCCTCTTTGGGAAAGATAGCTTTCCTTCCCAAAATCTATAGGAAGCTGTCTTACGGCGTATACGCCTTCTCCTCTGACCACGCTAAAGACCTTGGGAACCCAGGTTTTTCGGTCTATCGGGGTTTCCAGTTCGAACATAGAGTCATAAACCTTGAGGATTATATAGCCAAACAAAATAGTGAAGTTCCTCTTTTCTTGGCTGATGAAAACTCTCAAAGCCTGCTTCCACCTATTTTAGACGGATTTTTGGAAAAAGCTGTTGAGTACTATACTACCTACATTTCCGAAAAACGCAACTCTATTTCTGATAACCGTCCTGGCCCTCAATATAGTGAACGCTTGAGAGTGCTTGACCCTTACTACGAGTATGTATTAATCTCCCATAAGGGAGAAGAGCAGGACAACTACCTCAAGGACAACCTTTACCTCTGGAAGGGGTATATCCGCCCATTATCTCCTGACAAGGATAAAAACCGTTTTTTGTTTAGGATTCCCAAGCTAGTCCTCTTTTTGGTTAGCTCCCTTTCCTCAGGAGTGGCCGAGCCCTCAGACTTGCCTACTTTTTACCAAAAGCTTTTGCAGACTGGTGTTCTTCTCAAGGATATTCTTGCCAAAAAAGAAGTTTCTTATGATTCTGGAGATTACAAGCTCTTTCAAGAAATGTTTTATTCGTACCTCAAGAGCGTGCTGAACCCTGTGTTTTTGAGGATTTCTAGTTCTGTGCATTCTTCTTATTCCCAAGATCAAGCCTCATCTTCCGATGACGGCACTAGCCTCTGCCTTAATGGGTTTCCTGTTCCAGCTTACTCCGTTTTTCTGTATGAAGATTCTGAAGATACCGAGCCTTTGGAAGAACTTCTTTCCAAATACGCTGGCTCTTTATTCCTCCACCAATACATTTCCTGGTTCATGAGAAAAATGCGGGAAATTAACGGCGTATCCCACAGAGTTGGTGTTTTTAAAAGCCTGAGTATGTCTTATAGCGTAGGATATCATTTCTGCCCGTTTGGGGATGGAACTCACCGGGCGGTTTTCGTTGACATGGATTCTTCTGGAGCTGTCAAGAGAGTCGTTCCCATAATCATTGGGAAGGTTCCCTCTTTCTCAGTAGGAATATTTCACCCTTCTGGTGAGAAAAGGTTGTTTTTCCATGAAGTATCGCAAACTAACGAAGTTTCTTTTAGCTGGAACTATGTTGCTTAGTATTATGTTTGGTGTATGGTGAGCGCCGCCCAGAAAAACCTCTACCATTACTAGGCACAGGTTTTAGTGATGACTCCTTGCCCTCTTTCTTGACAAACTTTCCTTCCACCTTATTATTTATTGAACCTCTTGTGTAAATCTTTTTCAACGACCCTACTGTTGACATTTTTGTTTTCCTTTTGCTATCCTTGCCTTGTGCCCGGCTCTAAGCTCGTTGCCCAACTCCAAGAAGCCGGGTTCTTGGTAGCTTGATAGTTGATGGAGGAGATGAGCTATGAGAACGCTTTCTACGGTGGAGAGCATTGAAAGCATCCTTGATGAGGTTTCTGAGTCCTCAGATGAAAAAACCCACGCTTCGGTCATTAGGGCAAGAACGGTTATAGCTTCCTTTTTAGCCTCTGCCGTTGCCAGGCACATAGAACACCATTTGGGTATAAACGCACTTATCCGGTTTTCTGAGGACTTGGTAAGGCATTCCCGGAAGGTGGCTTTTGGCGGGGAGAAGAGTGGGTACGAGCGTACCAGGTTCCTCCACGCTCTCTTTTCTTTCCTACTCAGGTTAGAGGATTACTTTAGCGCCGTCCAAAGCCTGTCTGATCAAATCAACCCCAAGATTAAGGACAGGAACAAGTTTGATAAATCGTTGAACCTATGCAAAGAAATAACCTCAAAAATCAGAAGGACTCTGTCTGTTTCTTACGAGCATTCTCCTACTCCTTACGGGGATATTGACATGGCCCGCATCTCGTATACTTACAGGAGGTTGCTTAAATCGATGCGTAGCCTGAGGGATTCTATCTTTGATTACGAGGAGTTCTTCCCTAATCAACACCAGCCCGCTACTGGAGCTAGCGATGCTGTCGCCAGCAACTAGCAACCTTGGTGCTTTTTGAGGAGGTGAGGGAGCGTGGGTGTCTGGGTCTGGTTAGCTGTTTCCGCCCTTGCTCTTCCTCTCCTCCTCTACCTCTTTTTGTTCGTCTACTGGTCCTACCGTGCCTACCTGGTTTTTTCTCTTTACATTGAGCCGGAGGCAATAGCTGAGGAACTAGACGCTTCGTCTAAGAAGGTTAGTCCCTTCCGCCCGTCGTTTCTTATGGTCCTAATGAGGAGGATTATTGAGCTAGAGATGTTTTACGACTTCATATACGAAACGGGTCTGGACCTTTCTTCTCTCCGTAGGGACTACTTTAGGTCCTTGCGCACCGGGGTTCCGGTTCAGGTGGTGAGCCTTTATGGTGAACAAGATGTTGCTAAAGGATCATGAGCTTTGGCCCTACCTTTCTCCCCTTGGAGTTTTTTCCGGCAATGAGGAGGTAGAAGAGGACGACGAGATTCGGGTAGCCCAGTTTTTTCACCCTTCAAACCCCCTTCCCTACCTCATCATGGAGGATGAGGACGGTGAGCCCTTCATTCACCATTTCAACACCAACTTTTTTCCCAAGTCTGGAACCTTTGTCTTTGGCCGTGATGAAATCTCATCTGCCCTTGGTTCTCTTAGGAGATCACTCTTCAGCTACGACCCCGAAAAACCCAACAAGTCCTTAGCCTCCCGCTCCCTCTACTCCTACGCTAAGGCGGCTGGCCTGGAGGAAGCTCCTATTTTTCCTCCCTCCGAAGAACCCCTTTTCTCTCTTTTTTCTAAGCAGTTTCCCCAAAACTCTGTTCCCGCTAACTCCTGGTACTACGACCCTTCTTACTACTTTGGCTTCCTCGTTTCCCTGGGTCCGTTGGGAGAGCTTTGCTTGGTCAGCTTTTCTATCACTCAGCGATTGGTTGGCAACGGCGAGCCCATCTTTTGTCCTTATTACGCCAAGGACTACCTTGGCGGCGATTACCCTCTGGATAGTACCTGTTGACTGATTAGTCCCGTCCGTGCTACTCTTATAGCTAAGATGCCTTCCTGGAAAGACTACTTGAAGGAGTTTTTGGAAATAGCCAAAGACTTTGGGGTTGACTCTAGGGAGGTAGTTTTTGAGGAAGTGCCCTCAAGAGTCATAAACCGCCTTGCGGCCCAGTTGCTTCCTTACGTTCCTCAACATTGGTCACGGGGCCGCTCTTTCATAAAACAGCAGTCTTCCCACGAGCAGGGCTCCAGGATATACGAAATCGTCTTCAACCTGGACCCTGCCCTGGCTTATGTAGCCAAAGAGTATTCTGATTCCCTCAAAAGCCTTACCGTTCCCCACGTTTACGGCCACGGGCACATATTCAAAAACTCTCCTTTCAACAAAAAGGCGGAAAAAGGACTTGATATTATTCTTCGTTCTTACTCTGACCGGGTGGAGGAGTACGAGAAGGAGTACGGTCCGTTAGAGGTTGAGAGTGCTATAGACCTGGCCCTCGCCATCATCCCGTCTTCCTCTGGCAGGAAGATGAAAAAGCTTATTCTCAATGATTTGGAGGAGGAAGAGGTAAACGAGTACGACCACCTCTTGGCCGAGATTTTTCCCGAGGAGCCTGGGTCCGTGCGCATAAGGCACAAGATGCAAGCTTCTTCCATTAAGACTCCAAAGGAAACTTACCTTGATGCCATAGATACCGATTTGGTTTCCTTTTTCATAGAAAGGTCTTTATTCCCGGACTGGGTAAACGATATCCTTCGCATGGAGTCTACTATATACGAACACACTTATAGCCAGGAAACTCGTTTAGCGTTTGTCCATGAGGGCTTTGCCTCTTGGACCCATACAAAGGTTCTTTCTGTTGCCCCAGTCCCCGATGAGTGGAAGGTGGACTACGCTATTTTGTCGTCAAAAGTTACCCGCCCTTTCCACGTCTATCCGGTACATGTTTCTGGGGAAGAAGTTCTTGACATATACCCCAACCCTTATGGCGTTGGACTTCTTTTCATGCGCTACCTTGAGTACCTTGGGGTTGACGTAGCCAAAGAAGTCCTTACCTTTAGCGATTACGGTCTCTTTTCAAAATACTCCACTCCTGAGTTTTGGTTCGGGTTCGCCCGCTTGAACGCCCCTCCTCCTTTCCATCCTGACAGGAACCTTTCCCCTATTCTTCCCCCTACTGGGGACCACGAGGACTTTTACAGGATATACAACTACCTCGCTTCTCTTGAAAAGGAGGAAATAGCTTACTACACCGGGCTGATCATAAGGGAGTCCTACCGTCAAGGCGCTGGCTGGTACTATCATTTTCTTGTTGACCTCGCCGCATTTTGTTTAGAGGAAGGTTATGACCCCTATAGCGCTTCCGATCTGGAGAAAGCTATAAGCTCCTATACCCACCACAAGCTACTTGGACGGCTTTACGAGCCCCCGGACGTCTACGCTATAGACATGTCATACGGCCCTGACTTCCAGTGGATAATCTATAAGAGCCCCCCATGGAAGTCTTTGGCCGCTTCCCTTGGCCGTTCTCCAGAAGAGATAGAAAAGCACAACGTTTACATCCGTGTATCCCCGGCTTCCACGGAGCCTTCTAATATGGTTGTAAATGTTTACTTCCACCACGAAAGGCAGTTTGAGGTTAACACCAACTCTTACCTTATGCCTTACCTGGAACGATATTCTAACTACTCAGGAGCTAAGTCCCCTTCGCTTCCAAAGGTAAAAGTGTCTACCCTGGAAAGTTCCTCTGGACTTCCCCTTTCTGGCAGACCAACTATTGCCCTTACCTCTGACACAACTCTTGACTTTGGCTACGCTTTTGAAATATCCTTGCTGATAAGGCGTTTTATGAACATGACCAGGAGAGGATACTCTACCGACCTTCTGCTTATACTTCCTAACCCGCCTGCTTCTTGGAGGAGGGTAAGATGAAAGAAACATTTATTGGAGACCTCATCCGGCTTGAGGAGGAAAAGTCAAAGGAGCTTGCTGGGGTAAAGGAGATGACTTTTGGAGAGTGGCTCTCCAAAGTCTTTTCCGAAAACCCCCACCTGCACGCACGCCCCGCTCACAAGTATTTGGTAGACGCCGTGCGTAGTTTTGGATACGAGGACGGAAAGTACAAGTTTTTTGAGGGCAAGCTTTTTGGTGTGGACGAGCAACTTTCTGAACTTATGTCCATACTCGAGTCTGCCGCCATGGGCAATGATGTGAAGAGGAGGATTATCCTCCTCCTCGGTCCCGTGGGTACGGCCAAAAGCACGACTGTCTACTGGCTTAAGCGTGCCCTGGAAGCCTATTCCCGGACGGAAGAGGGACAGCTCTGGGCCATATCGTTTTCTCCCCTTCACGAATCCCCTCTCCTCCTTCTCTCCCAGGAAAGCAGGGAGAAGCTACAGAAAGAGTACGGGATTGTTGTCGAAGGTTCACTCTCCCCAGTTTCCCGCTACTACGTTGACGAGATGCTTAAGGAGGGGAAGACTATCCTGGATGTACCTGTGAAGCGCATCTACCTAGATGAGGGGAGCCGTACCGGGATAGCCACTTTTGCCCCTGGAGACCCCAATTCCCAGGACATATCTGACCTGGTTGGCGGTCCTAACTACCTCAGGTTGCAGAAATACGACGAGGCTGAGGGGCACCCCCTTGGATGGAGCTTCAACGGGGCCGTCTTCCAGGCCAACCGGGGCATCCTTGAGATGATTGAGTTGTACAAGGCCAAGCGGGAGCTTTTGAACGCCCTTCTCACGCTTGCACAGGAGAGGCACGTCAAGCCCGGACGCCACGCCTTGGTCTTCGTAGACACCGTAATCATCGCCCACACCAACTATTCTGAGTACAACAAGTTTTGTAATGAGCCAGGTAACGAGGCTATACGGGACCGTACCCGTGTGGTCGAGTGGAGGTACAACCTTAACTGGAAAGACGAGGAGAATGTCTACCGCTTGATGATCCCCAATATCAAGGAGTATGACATTGACCCCTGGGCGCTCAAGTTTGCCTCCATCGTGGCTGTAGTGTCCAGGTTAGCTGAGCCTAACGACGGCGAGTACCCGGCCCAGCTTCGCCTGAAAATGTACGCTGGGGAAAAAGTTTACGGCCTCTCTGAGTACGCCGTTTCCATGGCTAAGAAGAAGTTTGCTGATGCCGATGGCCGTTCCGGAATTTCTCCCCGCTGGATGGTGGACCAGATAAGCCTTCTCCAGGTCAAAAAGGGGTATGTGGCAACGCCTGATCTGATGCAAGTTCTCAGGGAAAACCTTACTGAGGTAGTGGAGGAGGAATCGGTTTCCCTTCTCCTCTCTATCGCCGGGTCAATGTACAAAGAGTATGCCGAATCTCTCATGAGTGAGGTTGTGGTTTCCGATTTCTCCTCCGTTGCCCAAGACTACTTCAACCGTTACAAGGAGATTGCCAGGGCTCACAAGACCAACGAGCGAGTTTTCAACCCGGTTACCGGGGAGTGGGAACAACCTGACCTCCGTTTCCTGGAGTCCATAGAGTCCCTGATGGGCATAAGCTCCCCCTCCGAGGCCGCCGCCTTCAGGACGGAACTGCTTATCTTCCTTGGCTCTAAGGCCGAGCGGGGAGAGCCTATTGACTGGCGTTCTCACCCCAAGCTGGAGAAGGCCATCCTCAAAAAGATTTCTGAGGACAACCGCCCCATTCTCCGTGCGGCCCTCACCACCAGAGGTATCTCTGAAGAGGCGGATAGGACTTATGAGCGCATTCTTTCCCGCCTCGTTTCCGATCACGGCTACTCGGAGAAAACCGCAAAGGTGTTTGTTGATTTCTACTCCTCAGTCTTGAGAACTTCTTCTAACTGAGAACACACAACTTTATTTGCCTACTTTCTTTTCCGAAAAGCCTGGGAACACCTCCCAGGCTTCGGTACTTGTCAAACCCTCTAGCCCCGTGATACTCTGGTTGCGGGGAGGTTGACATGCCCGATCCGAAGAAGCTTCAGGCCCTTGAGAAGATCGCTCAGAAGTTGAAGAAGAACCACGGTGAGGACTTCTTTTTCTTTTCTCTAGAGGAAGGAGAGAGGTATCTTGTTCCCCAAGCTATCCCCACCGGAATAGTGGGTCTGGATATAGCCACAAACCTCGGAGGAATACCTGTTGGCAGGGCTATTGAGTTTTACGGACCAGCTTCCGGTGGAAAGACCACCCTCGCCCTTGCCGTGGCCGCCGCTTTCCAAAAGGCGGGGAAAAGTGTCCTCTACGTTGATGCCGAAAACTCTCTCAGTCTGGACCATGCATTATCTATGGGTGTAGAGCGTGAGGGTTTCTACGTGGCCCAACCTCCTAGTGGCGAAGTGGCCCTGAACCTGATCCGGGACGTGGTTTCTGAGGGGGTTATGGACCTTATAGTGTTAGACAGCGTCCCGGCGCTTGTTTTCCAAAGGGAGCTAGATGGTTCTACTGAAGACCAGCATGTGGCCTTGCTTGCCCGCTACATGACCCAGTTCACCCGTTTTCTCAATGCTTACCTCACCCGCAACAACGTGACCATCATCTTCATTAATCAGGTGCGTGAGCAGGTAGGGGCCTCTGCTCCCAGGTACGGCCTTAACGAGGTTACCCCTGGAGGACATGCGATCAAGCACTTTGCCTCACTCCGTCTTTCTGTTCGCCGTAGTAGCCTGATTAAGCAGGGGTCAGGTAAGGATGAAAAAGTGGTAGGGCACAAGGTTAATGTGAAAGTCGAAAAGAGTAAATTTGGTCCCCCAAGGAGCTTCCAGGTGGACCTGTACTACGGCAAGGGGTTTGATAAGGTTTCCCATCTGCTTGAGATCGCCAAGGATTTTGGGCTGATACAGCAGTCTGGGGCCTGGGTAGCCTACGGAACGGAAAAGTTTCAAGGCTTAGCCAAACTTGCTGAGCATCTTTCCAGCCAGCCAGAAGCCCTTGAGGAGATGCGTCAGTCTGTTCTCCGTCTTGCGCTCACCTCTCCCAGCACCCCTCTGGACGATTCCTACTCTGAGGAGGAGGAAGAATCTTTGGGTATTTTGGGTGAGAGCGGTCAGTTGGACACAGGTTCTCAAAATATCCCTTCCTTGCGCCTTCCTTCCTTCCTTACCAAGGCTCCGGGTGAAGACCACTTGACATAGGGTGGCCTATTTGCTACCATGGGGTTGTGCTTGGAGGTGTTGGTTAGGGTTACTTCCTGGGTGGAGACAAACCCTAACCTGAGTTTCCCCAAGCATCACCATTCCCCAGAGCCGCTGGGTTGGGTTACTTCGGGTGTGTGAACACCACGCTCTTCCACTTAAAGTGGGTAAGAGGTTTTCTGTCCCAGCCCTTTGTTTGCCTGGGGATTTTTCTTTTTATGAATAGCTAACCCAACCCCTTGACTTTTTTATTTCCTTGTTCTACTATGTAGACGATGATTACTGCCGCTATTTAGCGAAGCAGTAATCTTGTGGAAGAAAGGAGGCATAGGGTTATGGGTTTCAACAAGAGCAAGAGGAACACGGTATCTCCAGGCTATGTTCCGGAGACCACCACCTACGAGGGAGGTCCTGGGTACTTCATGACCCCCGAGCTTGAGCTTTTTGTTCTCGTAGGTGCTTCCCTCTTCTCCGGGGACTCTTACTACGAGGGTGATGAAGAGCGCAAGGGCCGCTTCTACTCCCTCGTTGAAGAGGTGATTTCTAGGAACCCGTCTTACGTGGCCGACCTAGCCATCTACGCCCGTAGGGTTCTGGGTCTTCGTTCTGGCCCTAGCGCTATGGTAGCCCACTTGTTCTGGAGTGGACCCAAGGAGGAGGCTACTCGGGCCTCCCGTGGAGTATGGGTACGGGGCGATGAACACCTTGAAACCCTGGCCTACACCCTGGCTAACGGGTGGAAGGTAAAGTCTTCCCTCAAGAGGGCGGTAGCCAACAGGATGAACAGCCTCAGCCCATTCGCCCTGGTCAAGTACGCTTGCCGGAACTGTGACGTTTCCCAGGCCGATGCCGTTCGCCTTACCCACCCGAAGCCCAAGGACGAGGCCCACTCCATGGTCTACCGATACCTGTCCTGGCAGAACTCTAACACCCGTAGGCGCTTACCCGAGGAGTGGGAGAAGGCTACCGTGTACGTTCGCAACCTCATGTTCAATGAGCGTCCTACCTGGGAACGTATCCTGAGCCTTAAGGGTTCTACTGCTGAGGCGTGGAGGGAAGCTGTTCCGCACCTTCGGGGGCTCTCTCTTCTTCGCAACCTTAACAACCTTCTTAAGCACGGCCTTCTCAACGATCCCGAAGTTGTGAGCGCCGTCGTCCGTGGCATCACGGAAACGGTCAGCGATCCTTTCATCCTCCCTTACCACTACGTCCTGCCCATCATCTACGCAAAAGAAGCAGATTCCTCCTCTACCCTTCCCCCTCCCATCGTTCGTACTCTGGAGGAGGCCATTCACAAGTCTGCCATGTTTGTACCTGAGAGGCTGGCTTTGGATACTGTGGTTCTCCTGGACTACTCTGGCTCTATGGTCAGCCCGATTAGCGCCAACTCCAAGGCCACGCTTCTCCTTGTGGCTACTTCGTTGGCTTACTCTCTCTTCCTACGGGGCGCTACCGTTTACGCCTTCTCCAACGACGTATATAGGATTGACAGGCTCTCCAATGGGGGGAGGACTGTTAATCCCTACTCACTTTCTGAGCTTTACGACTACCTCGTTTCTCGGGCTAACGGCACCTATCTGGGGAAGGCCCTATCAGTTTCCCTCCAGCAGGCTGAGGGAGCCAAGAGGGTCATCATCATCACCGATGAGCAGGCCCACGACGATTCGTACTCTCCTTTGACGAAGTGGCTTTCTTCTCACCCGGAGCGCCGTGCTTACGTCATCAACGTAGGGGGCTACATGGTTTCTGCCTTTCCTGAGATTGACGGGCAGATTGTACGCCTCTCTGGTTACTCCGATCGCCTCTTGGACTTCATAGACACCCTTGAGGAGGCTTTCAGGGACCCCGTTGCTGGGGTGCGTCAGGCCCTCTCCAGGTACAATCTCCTCTGAGTCCTGCACACCAAACGAAACGACCAGCTCTGGCACTATCAAAGCTGGTCGTTTTTTCCTTTCCTATTTTCTGGTTCGACCTTGTTGACATTACCTCATAGGTTTGCTATAATCAAATCCGTGGTGGGTAGCCACTCTACCTACCACTTGTTCTTAAAAGGAAAGGCACTCTCCAGAGACGCTGGGTAGAGCTACTTCGGTTGGCCTGGGCTTTCTCGGGTGTTTCTTCTCTACCCTGATACATTTGCCTGGAGAGTGCTTTTTGTTTGTTTTTGTGTACATGGCGGAGAGGGCAGGATTCGAACCTGCGGTGCCAACTAGTGGCACAGCACCTTAGCAGGGTGCCGCCTTCGACCACTCGGCCACCTCTCCATAAGAATATTGGCGGAGGGTGAGGGATTCGAACCCCCGAGGAGCCGTCCAGACTCCTAGCGGTTTTCAAGACCGCCGCCTTCAACCACTCGGCCAACCCTCCCCGTTAGAGCTTGAGCCCAGCCAGGCCCGCCTCACACGCAAATACCAATATAGCACTTTTTCTCTAAAGGTCAATATCTCTTATACCCGGCTTCTCCCTCTTGACAAGTCAATGTTGTTTGGCTATAATCCCCCTTGAGGTGATAAGAGATGTTGAGTAGCAAGGCAATCAGGGAGAAGCAGAGGGAGATGGGTTCTAGGGTTGAGTCGTTCTACAAGGCCGTTGCGTCTAACTTAGATTCCTACAAGAGCCATCCTGATCTTCGTAGGGTTCTTTCTTGGGGAACCGAAACTTTCTTGCGCAAAAAGCCCATCACTTACTTGGATGTCGTAGAAGCCCTCTTCCGTGCGGGCCACAAAGAGATCATTCCTGTTGTTAACCAGTTGAACTTTGTTTCTGCCCGCATAGTCAACCTTGAAGCCCAAAACCCCTTCTTCGAAAGTAGCGAGCTAAAGAAGATGAAAGAAATCTTTAATGCGCTACTCTACACGGCTAAGGTTGCCTCCTTTGAGTTCATCTACTTCTCCCGGTGGAGGGCGTGCAAGTCTGTTTATGTGTTTGATGAAATCTTGGTGGAAGAGCTGGCGGAAACCCAGCTCGATTTGGTTCCCATAGACGCTCTCCTTAGAATCCCAGACCCGGCACCCCTGATAATGCTCCCTAAACCTATTCCTGCTACTGTCTACCTTTCCTATTCAAAGGGGGTTTCTGCAAAGCGTGTCCTGGTTCACGGGTTTGGTGTCACTTACGGCCTGCCTCCGGACCATGACCCTCCACATCAGGTGTTATTTACCTTCTCCTTCTTCGTTTCCGAAATTGGTAGTGGTGAAGGCGAATCTCCGGCTAACCAGGCAAACCTGGAAGCTCCAACCCACATAATGAACATTGCCCTTCCTCTCCCTTCTGGTACTCATCTCGTCAAGGCTATAAAAAACCTGATTCTACAGGAGGTTCGTCACTACTTCTCTTCTCCTCACAAGGAGGGGCTTCATGACGAGATTGTCCGTTCCTACCACAAGCTCTTGTCTTTGGCCTTCAACTTAACCCTCTACCTTACCCAGGAGGAGCCTGACTTAGGAAACGTTCAGCCCCCTAAGCCTAAGGCGTTAGGTGAAAGGGAAAAGTTTACCCCCGCCCACATCCCTTCCCAGCCTGTTGTCGTCCCTGTTGGATGGAGGTGGGGTGAAGCCGTTCGCCGCTACCGCAAAGTGATTGAAACGGTCCGTGGCAATGAGGAGGAATACCTGCCCTCCGGAAAGCGGGTTTCTCCTCACATAAGGAGGGCTCATTGGCACCTCTATTGGACTGGGAAGGGTATTCGTAAAGACCCCTCCAAGGCCGTCCCTGTCGTGAAGTGGGTTCCCGCCACCGTGGTCAACTTGGACCTGCTTGTTGAGAGCGGTATGAATCTGGACGACCTTCCTGGTGTGGCGAGGTACGTTACTGGAGAGTAGGCCACTTCAAGGTTAATAAGGAGAAGCCTTCCAATGGCTTCTCCTGTCTTTTCTTTCTTACTTAATGCATTTAACAATGGTGGGCCGTGTGGGACTCGAACCCACAACCAACCGCTTATGAGGCGGGCGCTCTCACCGATTGAGCTAACGGCCCACAACCAAGCCGAAGCCTACGATGGGGATTATAACCCGTATGCCTATTACCCGTCAATATCCTCCCCTATCTATCCTGTCAGCAAGCCCTTCCTCTCTTGACAAGTCTACAAGCCCCAGCTACTATCAAGCTGGGGACATGGCTTCTGTGGAGCTTGTACACCACCCTAAGCAGAAACTATTAGCCGTTAGGCCAGATAACCCTGTCCAGGCTTACTCCCTACAACTCCTGGAGTTCACCAGAGTTCCCGGCGAGGACCGATTCGTTTCTGCCTACCACTTTCCTCTTATATCCCTGGTTATCCGCTTCCTAACACCATCCGGCGATTTTGGGAGAGTTGATCTCTCCCCCGAAGCTAAAGAAGCTTTTGACAAGGAGCTTGAGATTTTTGGCACTTCTAAGTTTCCTAATGACGAGCAACTACACAAGTTCCTGCCTTTTGAGCCAAAGTCTTTTCCTAAAGCCGTTTCTTCTTACTACCGGGGCTCCCTCTTCCCTTCCACCCTCATCCCAAATAGCCAAGGAACCTTCAGCCTGGTTATGGACCCTGACTGGTCTTACGTGCTGGGGGACTTATATCCCCACGTGGGAATGGGGCGGGTTTCCCTGTCTACCCAGGAGGTGCTAGAAATCATTTCTAGTGGCGGCTTTTTGTCCCACAGGGACGTTCCCTCCTACCTCCTAATACGAGAGGACGCCCTACAATCCCTAGGGGAAGACTTAAAAAAGGCCCTAGCCTACGATTCCTATGACGCTTTCGTTACCGATGGGCTACCCATTCCTGAGGGTCTTTGGCAACATCAGAAAAGGGGCGTAGGCTTTCTCCTAAGGCTAGCCAAGGAGGGATACGGAGGGGGCTACCTCGCTTTTGACATGGGAGCGGGCAAGACCCTTACTTCCCTGTCCTTCGTTCGGGCCGTAGAGTCCCAGAGAACTCTGGTGGTGTGCCCCAAATCGGTCATTCCCACCTGGTCCTCGGAAGCAGAGAAGTGGTTTGGAAACTACTTTGCCTCCATAACTCCCCTTTCTGAGGACCTTGGCCCTACTAGGGTGAAGGCTGAACACTTGAGAATATCTTCTCAATCAACTCCTGCCCTAGTGGTGATCAACTATGAGTCCTTGATACAGGACGACCTTGCCTCAGCCGCTAAAGAGGTGGGTTGGGACATTCTCATACTAGATGAGGCCCACTTTGTTAAGAATCCTCGTTCCAAGAGGTTTAGCACTCTATCAAAACTCAAGCGCAAGTTCACCATCGCCCTCTCTGGTACTCCCATGGTCCAAGGCCCGCAAGACCTCTGGTCTCAGGCGTATCTCTTGGACCCGTCTTTTCTTGGGAGCAACTACTACGCCTACGTGAACACCTACACCATCAAGGGCGGCTACAAGAACAAGAGGATAGTGGGGTACAAAAACACAGAGAGGCTTTCTAGAAAGACTTCTAAGTTCATGTTAAGAGTATCCATAGACGACGTTCTTGAGCTACCTGACCAGGTGTTCCTTGAGGTTCCTGTATATCTTTCCAAAGAAGCCTACACTAAGCACGACGAGTTTTGGCGTTCATTATGGGACTATGCTAAGGCCGAAGAGCTTAACTTGCAGACGGCGGCCACGGCCATTATCCGTATGCAACAGGTTACTGGAGGGTTCCTGGTCAACCCGGACGGCACTAGGGTAAGGATCGACCACTCTAAGGAGGAGGCTTTGGCAGACCTGCTGGAGGCCATTGGCCCCCCTGAGCCCGTTGTCGTCTTCGCCTACTTCCACGACGATCTGGATGTCATCCACTCCGTAGCTCTCAAACTTGGGAGGACCTACGGCGAGCTTTCTGGCAGACGGAACGACCTCCAGGCGTTTAAGGAGGGCAAGCTAGACGTCCTGGGGGTCCAGATAAGGTCCGGGGGGACTGGTGTGGACCTTACCCGGTCTAGGTATGCCATCTACTACTCCCTGGGGTACAGTCTGGGAGACTACTTGCAGTCTTTGGCCCGCCTCAGGAGGCCGGGGCAGACCAGAAAGTTGATATACTATCACCTCGTTGCCAAAGACACCATTGACGAGCGTGTTTATCAAGCCCTTTCGCTTAAACAGGATGTTATAAACTCAATAATCTCAGGCATAAGGTCTTCTCTGTAGCCTTGGGAACGCAACCTTTCCTCTCCTTATCCCGAAGGTGTTGACAAATGCACCTCCACTTGCTATATTCAAGTTGAAGCTCTAGGGAGCTTCAGAAAGGAGAAGAGACCATGATTGGGAAGGAGAAGGAAGTTTTTGAGGGGCTTGTGGAGGCCAGCCAGGGTAGCATCCTGCCTGGGGTGACTGGAGGAACCTCCGGCGGCATCCAGACTCAGACTCATCAGCGCCTCATCCCAGTTTCTGAGCTTCTTGCCACGTCGCTTCGTCCTCGCCTTCAGTTGAGGAAGCACGGTGGTACCGTTGCCTTGCGCAACGCTTACTACCGGATCGTTGGGATTTACGACGGCCTTCGTCGCCTTGCCAACGAGGGTTACCTGACCATCGTTCCCCCCTCTAACCCATCCGAGCTTTCCATCGATCTGAACGACGTGTTCCGCAAGGCGTACGGGATGGAACCTCCCTTCACCAAGCCCCACCATGTGCCTAATTTCTACGTGGTGGACAACCATCTGCTCCAGGACGTCATCCGGAACGCAACGCAGTACTTCGGCGTGAGGTTTGGGGAGCCCAAGTCTTCTGAGCCTGCACCTCGCAAGATTTCTCCTGAGTACCTGAACCTCGCCAACCAGTTGCAGAGGTCCGTGGACTACCTCATGGGCAACAGGGAGGAGGACCCCAAACTCGTCCTGAAGGACCTCTTGGAAGCCTACTACACCTACGCCTCCAAGTTCCGTGGTCTGCCTAAGCCAAAGGTCTAGCGCTCGGCAGATAGTTTTGAGCAGAGGCGAAGTTTCTCGCCTCTGCCTTCTTCTTGTATCATTGTTATTGGTATGGCTGACACTATCCTCCAGGATATATTCTCAGAG
>CAYRKT010000007.1:20511-40835 GCA_964425005.1 uncultured Synergistia bacterium | reverse complement strand
GAGGAGCTCGCCAGGGGTGGGCTTCTGGGGCTCTCCCGTGGGGTCGAGGTGGTGATGATAGGGCCCAGGACGGAGGGCTTCGACCTCCCCTGGATAGAGAGCGGTCCCTCCGAGGGGGATATAAGGGCGGCGATGGAGGGGGCTTTGGCCTCGAAAGAGGTGGACGCTGCGGTGGCCCTGCACTACGACTTCCCCCTCGGGGTCGCCACGGTGGGAAGGGTGATAACCCCCGCCCGGGGGAAGGAGATGTTCATCTCCACCAGCACGGGCACGTCGGATCCCAACAGGGTTAAGGCCATGGTGCTCAACGCCGTGGCGGGGATCGCCGTGGCGAAGGCCTGCGGGATAGAGGAGCCCACCGTTGGGGTGTTGAACGTGGAGGGGGCCAGGGCCGTCTCGAGGGCCCTCTCCAGGCTCAGGGAGGGGGGTTATCCGATCCGCTTCGGGGCCTCCTCCAGGAGCGACGGAGGGGTGGTCCTTCGGGGGAACGACCTGATAGCCGGCTCTGTGGACGTGTGCGTCTGCGACACCCTCACGGGCAACGTCTTGATGAAGCTCTTCTCCGCCTTCCACACGGGCGGGCTCTACGAGGCCCTGGGCTACGGTTACGGTCCCTCGGTGGGGCCCGGGTATCCCTACGTGGTGAACATAATCTCCCGGGCCTCCGGAGCCCCCGTGATAGCCGCTGCCCTGGAGTACGCGGCCGTCTGCGCCAGGGCAGGGCTCCCGAGGCTCTTCGAACGGGAGCTTGAGACGGCGAGGAGGGCCGGCCTGGACGAGGTCCTGTCCTCCTTCGAGGAGGTCAAACCCCAGCTCGAGGAGGTCAAGGCCCCTCCGGCGGAGCCCGTGACCGCCGAGATCTCGGGGGTGGACGTGCTGGAGATAGAGCGGGCGGTCAAGGCCCTTTGGAGGGCTGGGATATACGCCGAGTCCGGGATGGGTTGCACCGGCCCGGTGGTGAAGGTGTCCCAGGCCAACTTCGAGGCGGCCATGAGGGTGTTGAGGGAGGGGGCCTTCGTGTAGGGGCCTGGAAGGGAGGGGTGCTTGAGCCCCTCCTTCTACTTTTGCGCTCTGCGGCGCGTCGGAGGGAGGTGGTCTTGGGGCTTTTAGGGCACATGGCGTCGTCCTAAAGGGGGCAAAAACAGCTAGGGGGGGTGCTCAGGAGAATGGAGACTCTGGTGAAGATAAACAGCGTGGTGAACAGCTGGGTCTGGGGGCCCTGGATGCTGGTGCTCTTGGTCGGGACCGGCGTCTACTTGACCTTGATCCTCGGTTTTCCTCAGATTAGGTACTTCGGTTTCATGTTCAAGGAGGTCCTGGGCAAGATAGGTCAGAAGAAGGAGGGAGAGGGCAGCATATCCTCCTTCGCCGCTTTGGCCACCGCCCTGGCCTCCACGGTGGGGACCGGCAACGTGGCCGGCGTGGCCACCGCCCTTCACCTGGGAGGCCCCGGGGCGCTGTTCTGGATGTTCGTCTCGGCCGTCTTCGGGATGACCACCAAGTTCTGCGAGGTGGCCTTGGCGGTCCACTACAGGGAGAAGGACCCGGTGACGGGGGTCTACAGGGGCGGGACCATGTACATCATAGAGAAGGCCCTCGGCTGGAAGTGGATGGCCTGGCTCTTCGCCTTCTTCACCATGTTCGCCGCCTTCGGCATAGGGAACATGGTGCAGGCCAACTCCACCGCCGAGGGTTTGAAGATGGGCTTCGGGATACCTCACCTGGCCACGGGTTTTGGCGCTGCGATCCTCACGGCCCTGGTGATATGGGGAGGGCTTAGGAGCATAGCCAACGTCACCACCTATCTGGTGCCCTTCATGGCCATCTTCTACATAGTGGGCGCTTTGATAGTCGTGGTGGTCAACATCTCCAACGTGCCCTCCGCCATAGCCAACGCTATCTACTACGCCTTCAACGACCCGATGGCCATGCCCGGCGCCATAGCCGGCTGGAGCGTGGCCGCCGCCATGAGGAGGGGCGTCGCCAGGGGCGTTTTCTCCAACGAGGCCGGCCTGGGCTCTGCCCCGATGGTGCACGCCACCGCCGTCACCGACCACCCGATCAGGCAGGGCGTCTACGGCCTGTTCGAGGTCTTCATGGACACCATAGTGATATGCGTCCTCACCGCCACCGTGGTGCTATCCACCGGCGTCCTCACCCAGCATCCTGACCTCACCGGCGCTCAGCTCATCATGGCCGGCTTCAGGGCGGTCCTGGGCGACCTGGGCGTGGTCATAGTGTCCGTGGGGCTCTCGCTCTTCGCCTTCTCCACGATACTCGGCTGGTACTGGTACGGCGAGACCGGTGCCGTCTACATCTTCGGCGACGGGATCATACCCATATACAAGGCGCTCTGGATCGTGGCCATAGTGCTCGGAGCCTGGGGCGGCTCCCAGTTCCTGAGGGACATCTGGGACATGGCCGACACCATGAACGGGCTCATGGCCATACCCAACCTGATAGCCCTGTTGCTCCTCAGCGGCAAGCTCAGGGAGCTGGTGAAGGACTTCGACGAAAAGAGGAGAGGGGGCAAGGTAAGTTAGAGCCCCTGGGGGCGAAGGCGCGGTTGGGGGCGGCCCGGACCGCCCCCAACCTCCTGGATCGAGCGGAGGCGATCGGATCATGCGGGATTTCCTGAGACCCACCAGGATGGAGATAGACCTCTCGGCGATAAAGCACAACTACCTTCAGGTGGAGGGACTGGTCGGGGGCAAAGGCCACGTGATGGCGGTGATAAAGGCGGACGCCTACAACATGGGGGCTTTAGAGGTCCACAGGGTGCTTCGGGAGGCGGGCTGTCAGCGCTTCGCGGTGGCAACCCCCGACGAGGCGGTCTCCCTGAGGGAGGGCGGTGCGGAGGGTGCCATGCTGGTCATGGGGCCCTCCTCCCCGGAGGCCTACCCGGAGTACCTGGCGCTGGACGTCTCCTTCGCCCTCTACAGCCTCTCCCAGGCCAGGGACGCCTCCAGGGCCGCCCTCTCCTTCGGCAAGAAGATAAGGGCCCACCTCAAGGTGGACACGGGGATGGGGAGGCTTGGCTTCTTCCCCCGGGAGGTGGAGGCCATGGTCGAGGCCTGCAGGATGCCGGGGCTCGAGGTGGAGGGCATCTTCACCCACTTCTCCGTGGCCGACGAGGACCCGGAGTACACCGCCTGGCAGTTCGACAGCTTCGTCAAGGTCATAGCCGAGCTCGAGGGGAGGGGGATAAGGTTCAGGATCAGGCACTGCTGCAACAGCCCCGCCACCCTGGCCTTCCCCCAGTACCACCTGGACATGGTGAGGCCCGGACTCGTCCTCTACGGTATGTACCCGGCCCCGGGCTTCGAGAGGTACGTCCAGCTCAAGCCCTGCTTCGCGGTCAAGACCGTCCTCGCCTCGATCAAGCCCTTCGGGGAGGGGGACTCCATAGGCTACGGCAGGAGGTACAGGGTGGAGGAGGACGGGGAGAGGATAGGGGTTTTGCCCATAGGCTACGCCGACGGCTTCACCAGGGTGCTCTCGGGCAAGGGGGCCTGCGTCCTGGTGAGGGGCAAGAGGGCCCCGGTGGTGGGGAACATATGCATGGACCAGACGATGATAAGCCTCAAGGGGATACCGGACGCCCAGGTGGGCGACGAGGTGGTGATACTGGGCTCCCAGGGGGGCGAGCGCATAAGCCCCGAGGAGATAGCCTCGAGGCTTGGGACCATAAACTACGAGGTGCCCCATCTGTTCAAGAAGCGAGTCCCAAGGGTCTACGTATGAGCCCTTAGGCTTCGACTTCCACCGGGCTTCGGCCTGGATGTTAAAAAAATCACGAGGTGTGTTCTTTCAGGAGGTGCTTGGCTGTGAGGCTCAAGATAGGGTGTCCCAAGGAGATCAAGAACCACGAGTACCGGGTGGGCCTGATACCGGCCTCCGTGAGGGCCTACGTGGACGCGGGCTGCGAGGTGTACGTCCAGAGGGGGGCCGGGCTCGGCTCCGGGATCTCCGACGAGGAGTACGTGGCCGCGGGGGCCAGGATCCTGGACACCGCCGCCGAGGTCTGGGGCGTGGCCGACATGATAGTGAAGGTCAAGGAGCCCCTGCCTCAGGAGTATTCTCTGATGAAGGAGGGACAGGTGATCTACACCTACTTCCACTTCGCCGCCGACGAGCACCTCACCAGGGCCTGCGTGGAGAGGAAGATAGTGGCGGTGGCCTACGAGACGGTGGAGGAGGCGGATGGGTCCTTGCCGCTGCTTAAGCCCATGAGCGAGGTGGCCGGCAGGATGGCCCCGTTGATGGGTGCCTACTTCCTGGCCAGGCCCAACGGGGGCAGGGGCCTTTTGCCCACCGGCGTCCCCGGCGTCATGCCCGCCACCGTCCTGGTGATAGGCGGGGGTACCGTGGGGAGCAACGCCGCCAGGGTGGCCGCCGGGCTCGGGGCCAGGGTGATAGTGTTGGACAAGAAGCCCTCCGTGCTGGAGAGGCTAGGGGAGATAATGCCTCCCAACGTCTTTCCCACCTACAGCGACGCCATAAGCCTGGAGTACGGCCTGAGGGAGGCCGACATAGTGGTGGGAGCGGTCCTGATACCCGGAGCCAAGGCCCCCAAGATCATAAAGAGGGAGCACCTCAGGACCATGAAGCCCGGGAGCGTCATAGTGGACGTGGCCATAGACCAGGGCGGCTGCGCCGAGACCTCCCGTCCCACCACCCACGCCGATCCGGTCTACGTGGAGGAGGGCATAATCCACTACTGCGTGGCCAACATGCCCGGGGCCTACTCCCGCACCTCCACCTTCGCGCTGAACAACGTCACCATCAAGTACGGGCTGGAGATAGTCTCCAAGGGCGTGGAGAGGGCCTGCAGGGAGAACCCGGCCATCAAGAAGGGGCTCAACATGTACAAGGGCGTCATCACCTATAAGGCCGTGGCCGAGGCCTTCGGTATGGAAAGCCTCTACAAGCCCGTGGACGAGGTGCTGAAGTAGCCAGAGGTGTGGGTCCTCGGCGGTGACGCCCTGGGACCTTCGGGCTGGATCTGGGTTTGGGACGACCCCCGGCGGGTCGTCCCAAACCCTTTGATCCCTTAGAGACGGGACGGGAGGTGCGAGGGGTTGGGGATATTGGAGCTCTTCAGGCTGGACGGCAAGGTGTCAGTGGTCACCGGTTCCTCCAGGGGGCTGGGGCAGGCCATGGCGGTGGCGCTCGCTGAGGCGGGAGCTTATGTCCTGGGCATCTCCTCTTCCCCATCCGCCCCCGAGACGGAGAGGATGGTGCGCGGGTGCGGCTCCCTCTACAGGCACCTATCCCTGGACCTCTCCTCCCTGGACGAGGAGGGGGCCAGGAGGGCGATGGAGGAGGCGGAGTCGATGGGGGAGCTTTGCGTCCTGGTCAACAACGCCGGCACTATAAGGAGGAAGCCCTTCCTGGAGCACTCCGTCGAGGACTTCGACGAGGTCTTGTCCCTCAACCTGAGGTCGACCTTCGTCCTCTCCAGGGCCTTCGCCGCCCTTCTGGTGGAGAAGGGGAGGAGGGGCAAGATAGTCAACGTGGCGTCCTTGCTCTCCTTCCAGGGTGGCATCCACGTGGTCTCCTACGCGGCCTCCAAGCACGGCGTGCTGGGGCTCACCAGGGCGATGGCCAACGAGCTGGCCCCCTACGGCATATGCGTCAACGCCATAGCCCCCGGCTACATGGAGACGGAGCTCACGGAGGGGATAAGGCTGGACGGTGCTAGGTTCGAGTCCATAACCTCCCGGATACCCATGGGCAGGTGGGGCAGGCCCGAGGACGTGAAGGGCGCGCTTCTGTTCCTGGCCTCCCCGGCCTCGGACTACGTCACCGGGGCGGTTTTGCCGGTGGACGGAGGGTGGCTCTCCAGGTAGCCTCGGGACGAGCTGGAAAAAAGGCCTCTTTGGCCCTAAAATAGAGCCAGGAGGTCGAGCGCATGGGCAGGAGGAACCTCACCGAGCTGGAGAGAAACGCGATCCTCTCCTTCTGGGAGGATCTCAGGAAGAAGGTCTACGTGGTCTTCGACGTGGACCTGGGAGAGATAGACCTTTTGAACATCGAGTCCAAGGCCTCCGAGCTGATCGACGATCAGCTGGAGGTGGTGCTCGCCCAGAGCGCCTACGACGGCTTGAACGTCAGGAAGATGATAGAGCTGGGGATCATAACCAAGATGATCCCCATAGCCCTGGAGGGTCTGAAGAGGGACTCGGGCTACGACAGGAAGCTGTCGGCCCTGGAGGAGTTCTTCGGCGACCTGCTCCTGGTCTACGGGGAGGAGGAGTACGACGACGAGGACGAGGAGCAGGAGGAGGACGAGGGCCCTGAGGTGCTCGACTACGCGGAGGAGCTTAGCTCCGATGGGTCCTGGGAGGAGGAGAAAGCCTCTGCCCCCATCCCCCTCGACCCCGGCCATCGGCGCTTTGCGGCGTTGAGCTTAGGCTCCGAGGACCTGGTCTTCCTGATGCCGAAGGGGCTCTACGAGGTGATAACCAGGGCGGTCAGGACCGGGAAGCTTGAGCCCTCCGACGAGGCGGAGTACGTCTACGAGGACGAGAGCTGCTCCATAACCATAAGGGTGTCCCACAGGAGGAGATCGGCTTAGGGCGTCGGGCCCTCCTCCGTCTCCTCCGGTCCCGCCAGGTAGTCCAGGAAGGGGGAGATGGGGTTTCCCATCTCCGCCGAGAGGGGCGCGATCCTCCCCCACACCTCCTCGAAGGAGGCTTTGAACTCCTCCACCTCGTCGGGATCCGGGTCCCTCCCCAGGGCGCTTCGATAGAAGAGCAAGAGGGCGTTCTCGCAGGCCCTTTCTACCTCTTTAGCGCCCCTGAGGCAGTGGATCTGGCTCATGGCCAGGGCGGAGAAGGCGCCGAGGAGCTGAGGCAGCGGGTCATCCTCGGGGTTCGAGGCGAGCTCGACCAGGTCCTCGTCCAGGTATTCCTCCAGGAAGGACCAGTTTAGCCTCTCGTCCCAGGGCATGATCAAGCTATCACCCCCCTTCGAGGATCTCGGGGGGCGCGAGGGGTCCCCTCGCGCCCCCCCTGCCCTGCGCCCTTATTCGAACTCCTTGAACATCTCCTCGAACTTCTCGATGGGCTCCTTTATCCTGTAGTAGTGCTCCTCCGAGGGGAAGGCGCCGCTTCGGACCTCCTCTATGTAGGTCTTGAAGGCGTTGACGATGACCTCCGCCACGTGGGCGTACTTCTTCACGAACTTGGGGGTGAAGGCCTGGAACATCCCCAGCATGTCGGCGCATATCAGGAGCTGCCCGTCGGAGGGCCCGGCCCCGATGGAGTAGACGGGGATGGTCAGCTTCTTCCTGATGAAAGCGGTGACCTCCGGTGGGACGGCCTCCAGCAGGATGGCGAAGGCGCCGGCCTCCTGCACCGCCAAAGCGTCCTTTATGAGCTCTCTGGCGCTGTCCACGTAGAGCCCCTGGGCCTTGAAGCCCCCCAGCTGTCCGGAGCTCTGAGGGGTCAGCCCTATGTGGCCCATGACCACCATGCCGGCCTCGGCTATGGCCCTTATGCGGCTGGCCACCCGCCTGCCCCCCTCCAGCTTGACGCAGTCCACCTCGGCCTCCTTGAAGAAGCGCCCGGCGTTGTGGACCGCGTCCTCGTCGGACTTCTGGTAGGACATGAAGGGCATGTCCCCTATGAGGAAGGTGTTGGGGGCTCCTCTCCTGGCCGCCTTGGTCATGATGATGCTCTCCTCCATGGTCACCGGGACGGTCCCCTTGTATCCCATCACCACCATGCCCAGGGAGTCTCCCACCAGTATCATGTCCATCCCCGCCTGCTCGGCGTAGGAGGCCATCAGGTAGTCGTAGGCGGTGATCCAGACCGCCTGCTTCCCCTCCCTCTTCATCTGCCACAGGTCCAGTACGGTTTTCTTAGCCATGGTCCACCTCTACCCCCTCTCGTTCCACCAGCTTCCGGAGGAAGAAAGCCCCTTCGCTATGAGGGCTATGAGCAGGAGGGGCAAGGCCGCGTACCCCATCCCCCTGTAGCCTCTGGCTATCAGCGGGATGAGCCCCATGAGCGCCACCGCCCAGGTGGAGAGGGTGAAGAAGGCGGTGGCCGCCACGTTTACCGGATCGGACCCGGAGCCGCTCCTGCCGAAGATCTTTAAGATCCTCTTCACCCCGCCGTACACCAGCGGGACCCCCGTCGACACCACCCCTATGAAGATCAGGAAGGAGATTATCCATCTGGCCGCCTCCCCCAGGCCCGAGCGCATCACCAGGAGGGCCGGGACGGTCTCCTTTACCACCTCCGGGTAGAAGGCGAATATGCCGGCGGCCGAAGCCCACAGGGTGGCGCTGTTTAGGACGAACCCCCACAGGGCCGCCTTGAGGCAGTCCTCTTTAGTCCTCAGGACGTCGGCTATGGATATGTAGGATCCCACCGCCACCGACTGAAAGGCGGCGTACAGGACCGCCTGCCAGAGGGCGCTCGTCAGGTCCGCGCCGGGGGAGCTCCTGGAGATCTCCAGGGCCCTCTGCAGGGAGCTCAGGTTCTTGGCTATCACCAGCAGGTATATCCCGATGAGCATCGCCACCCCCACCGTGGCTATGGCCACCGAGAAGCGCCTCACCGACTCGGCGCCCAGGACGGTGACCACGAAGATGAAGGCGGCCACCACCGCCGTGGCCAGGTGGTAGTCCATCCCCAGGTTGGCCTGCAGGACCGATCCGCCGGTGGCGAAGGCCACGGCGGTGGCCAGGAACAGTATGGTGAGGTACATGACCTCGTAGACGACCGAGCCCACCGCCTCGAAGGGCTGGTAGAGCTTCAAGGCCCAGCTCCTGTAGTCGAAGGCCCTATGGGAGACCGCTATGGAGAAGGCGTAGTAGAAGGCCCAGGAGAGAAGCGCCATGGCGATGAAGGGCATGAAGAGGCTGTAGTGTCCGTACCTCACGTAGAACTCCACTATCTGCCTGCCCGAGGAGAAGCCGCCGCCGAAGTGGGCGGAAAACCATACGGCCGCCACCACGAAGGCGGGGCTGGAGAGGAACCTCATGACCCCATCTACCCCCTTCGCGCTAACCCCCGGTTTTACCCCAGCTCAGGAAGTGGGCTCGGGTATGACCTTGCCCGGGTTCAGTATTCCGTTGGGGTCGAGAGCCGCCTTTATGGCCTTCAGGGTGGCTATCTCGTCGGGCCCGAAGTTGAGCAGGGCCGGCTTCTTCCTCGCCTCCCCTATGCCGTGCTCTCCCGTTATGGTACCCCCCAGGGACCTGCAGAGCTCGTATATCCCCATCTTCGCCCTCTCGTACAGGTCCCGATGGGTCTCCACCGGCATGTCCGGCCTGATCATGACGGAGGGGTGCAGGTTGCCGTCGCCGGCGTGTCCCAGCACGGAGATGCGAAGGCCGTACTTCGCCTCAAGCCCCTCGAAGCCCTCCATCAGCTCTATGATCCTGGAGGGGGGCACCGCCACGTCGACCGAGTCGTAGGCGTTGGGCTTAAGGGTGGGGTAGAGCTCGCTCCTCACCTTGAGCAGGTTCGCCTGGTCCCTGGGTGAGTCGGCCACGAAGACCTCGAGGGCGCCGTTCTGGGAGCAGAGCTCGGAAAGCTCCTCCATCTGGGAGTATATGGCGTCCTCCGAGTAGTCGGCGAGCATCAGCAGGAGGTAACACGTCCCCTCCTTCACCGGCCAGCCTATCCCCAGCCTCTCGGCCGTGGCGAGCGTCTCCTCCCTCTCCATGTACTCGATCCCCAGGGGGATCACGCCGCTCCTCAATATCTTGGGGACCGTGCCCAGGCACGCCTTCTTGTCCTCGAAGGGGGCGAGCAGGGTGGCCGTGGCCTTGAACCTGGGCCAAAGCCTCAGTACCGCCCTGGTTATGACCCCCATTATCCCCTCCGTCCCTATGAAGACGTGCATGAGCTTGCCGCCCGTGGTGTTGTCCTTGACCAGCTTGCCCCCCAGGTGCAGTATCCTCCCCGTGGGGGTCACCACCTCTAGCCCCAGCACGAAGTTCCTTATGGGGCCCGTCCTCACTGCCCTGGCGCCCACGGCGTTGCAGGCTATCAGACCCCCGATCTGCGCCCCCTCGTCGCCCGGGTGCGGCGGGAAGAAGAGCCCTGCCTCCTCGGCCGCCTTGATGAGGTCCGCCAGGGTGGCTCCGGCCCCCGCTTCCGCCATCAGGGCGTCCTTGTCCACCTCTACCCCCTTCAGGCGCTCCATCGAGAGCACCAGCCCCGGCCTGTTGGGGACGCAGCCTCCGGCGAGGCCCGTCGCTCCCCCTCGGACGAAGACCGGGGTGAGCGTCTCGTTGCAGAGCTTGAGTATCTGGGATATCTCCTCGGCGCTGCCGGGCTTGACCACCGCCACGTCCCTGCAGGGCCTTGGCTTGGCCTCCGGCTCCGTCTCGTCCTCCAGGTATGAGACCACCACCTCCGGGTCGTCCACCACGAAGTCGGGCCCCGTTATCTCCCGAAGCCTCGGGATGAGATCCCTCCAGGACAAAGGTCATCACCTCCCCTTCAGCTTCTCCAGCAGCCTCGGCAGGACCTCCCTGCAGTCGGCCACCAGCCCCAGGTCGCATATCTCGAAGATGGGGGCCGTGGGGTCGGAGTTTATGGCCACCACCTTGCCCGACTCCCTCATGCCCGCCTGGTGCTGGGGGCTTCCCGAGACCCCGAAGGAGACGTAGAGCCTGGGCTTTATCACGTTGCCGCTGAAGCCCACCTGGCGCTCCCTGCCGAAGATGCCCTCGTCCACCAGGGGCCTGGAGGCCCCCACCACGCCCCCTAAAAGCCTGGCCGCCTCCTCGAGGAGCCTCAGCTCCCCCTCGCCCCGGCAGCCCCTTCCCGCCACCAGGACCACGTCCGCCTCCTTCACGTCCACCCCCTCTTTCTCCCTCCTCCCCAGGACCTCCACGAGTGCTCCCTCTACCTCCACCACCTCCTCGGGCTCCACCTCCTCCAGCTCCATGGGCTTGAAGCTCCTGGGCCTGAAGGTGGCCACGGTGGTCCCCTCCAGCTCCACCCGCGAGGAGAACCTATCCCCCAGCGAGGGCTTAAGCAGAAGGGCCCTCTCCCCGTCCACCTCGAGCCCCGTGCAGTCGGCGACCAGGGGAAGGCCCAGGACGGCGGACAGGGTCCCGGCGAGCGCCTTGCCGAAGGGCGTGGAGGGCAGGGCCAGGATCTCCCCCGAGGGGGACGTCCGGGCGGAGATGACCCTGGCCAGGGGGATCAGCGAGGATATGGGGTTAGCTGCGGTCTTGAGGAGGACCGAGCCCTTCGGGAGGGCCAGGACCTCCTCGCCCCGCTCGGCCACCGCGAACAGCCTGGCCTCGAGCCCGAGCTCCCTGGCCCTGGAGAGGACCTCCGTCGAGGAGGGGTGGACCCTTCCGCCCCTGACCTCTCCTATCGCGGCTATCTGCCAGCTCACGAGCCCATCACCCCCCTGAGCGCCTCGAAGAACTCGTCGAAGGAATCCATCCCCTTTAAGATCCTCCTCTCCCTGGGCTTTTGCGGCATGGGATCGACCCCCACGAGCCTCAGGTTGGGGAGGGGAGAAAAGCCCAGGGAGGCGCAGTCCAGCCTCTCGATCGGGCTCTTCTTGGCCCTCATCTTGTCCTTTAAGGAGGGCAGCCTGGGCTTGGCCATCTCCCTGGAGGCCACCACCACCGCGGGTAGGGGAGCCTTCAGCACCAGCACCTCCCCCGCGTCGCACGGGGCCACCACGTGCCCCCCTTCCACCTCCGGCAGGGACACCGCCTGGGGCAGGAGGGGAAGGCCGAGCCTCGCGGCGAGATAAGCCCCCAGGACCCCCATGTTCCCGTCGCTGCTCCTCTCCCCCGAGAGGATCAGGTCGAAGGGGCCAAGCCTCCTCAGGGCCGATTCCAGGGCCATGGCGGTGTTCCTGAGGTCCGATCCCGATAGGGCTTCGTCGCTTATCAGCACCGCCCTGTCGGCACCCCTGGCCATCGCCTCCCGCAGGGCCCCCTCGGCCCCCTGCGGACCCATGGAGAGGACCACCACCTCGCCCCCATGCCTCTCCTTCAGCTGGACCGCCCCCTCCAGCGCCACCAGGTCGAAGGGGTTGACCTCGAGCTGGTCCCTCACCATCCTCATGGAGCCCACGTCGTAGGGGTTTTCCTCCGCAGGCGGGACGGCCTTCAACAGGACAGCCATCCTCAAGCCTCATCACCTCCTCTGAGGGCGCCCACTATCTCCCTGGCCACTATTAGCCTCAGGATCTCGGAGGTTCCCTCGGCTATCGTCCCTATGCGGCTGTCTCTGTACCCCCTCTCGATGGGGTACTCGCTCATGTACCCCGCTCCGCCCAGGATCTGGATGGCCCTGTCCGTCACGTAGAGGGCCGTCTCGGAGGCGAAGACCTTCACCATCGCGGCCTCCCTGGTTATGGGCCTTCCCTGGTCGTGGAGCCATGCGGCGTTGTAGGTCATTATCTCGGCGGCGAGCGTCCTCGTGGCCATCTCCGCCAGGTAGTGCTGGATCGCCTGGAAGGAGGCGATGGGCTTTCCGAACTGGACCCTCTCCCTGGCGTAGGAGACGGCTATCTCGAGGGCCTTCTTGGAAGTCCCCACCGATATCCCCCCCACGGCGAGCCTCCCCACGTCCAGGGCCTTCATGGCTATGGGGAAGCCCATGCCCTCCCTGCGGAGGAGGTTTCCCTCGGGCACCTCCACCTCCTCGAGGAAGATCTGGGCGGTGGAGGACCCCCTTATGCCCATCTTCTCCTCTATCTTCCCGATCCGAAGCCCAGGGGTCTCCCTCTCCACCACGAAGGCCGATATCCCCCTGGCCCCCTTCTCCGGGTTGGTCTTGGCGAAGACCACGAAGAGGTCGGCTATCCCCCCGTTGGTGATGTAGTGCTTCTCCCCCGTGATGACGTAGGAGCTTCCCCTCTTGACCGCCCGTGTCCTGATGGAGGCGGCGTCCGTCCCGGCCTGGGGCTCGGTGAGGGCGAAGGCACCTATGGCCTCCCTGGCGAGCCTGGGCAAAAACCTCCCCTTTTGCTCCTCGCTGCCGCCTATGGATATGGCGTCTATCGCCAGGTTGTGGGCGTCGTAGGAGGTGGCGGTGGAGCCGCATACCTTAGAGAGCTCCTCCAGCACCAGCAGGTAGCTTGTGGTGTCCATGCCGGATCCGCCGTGCTCCTCGGGGACCCTGATCCCCAGGAGGTCCAGCTCCCCGAGCCGGAGGAGGTTTCTCCTCGTCTGCTCGTAGTCCTCGCGCCTGTCCACCTCCGGCGCCAGGGGTTCGAACTCCCTGGCCACCTCCGCGGCGAGCCTCCTTACCTCCTCGTGCTCCTCTTTGAAATAGGGAAGCATCGTCTCACCTCTTCAGCGCCCTATTCGATCTTCCCGAGGACGTGTCTGGCTATGATCAGCCTCTGGATCTCCGAAGTCCCCTCCCCTATGGTCATGACCTTGGCGTCGCGGTGATACCTCTCGACGGGATAGTCGCTCAGATACCCCGCCCCGCCCATGATCTGGATGGCCCTGTCGGTGATCCATACCGCCGACTCGGAGGCGAAGAGCTTCGCCATCGAGGCCTCCTTGGAGGCGGGCCTTCCCTGGTCGATGAGGTGGGCGGCGTAGTAGGTCAGGGCCTCGGCGGCCTCGATGGCGATGGCCATGTCGGCCACGTAGAACTGGATGGCCTGGAAGGAGGCGATGGGCTTTCCGAACTGGACCCTCTCCCTGGCGTAGGAGACCGCCGTGGAGAGGGCCGCCTTGGATATCCCGAGGGATTGGGCCGCCACCGCAACCCTGCCCACGTCCAGGGCGGCCATGGCTATCCTGAAGCCCTCCCCCTCGCCCCCCAGCCTGTTACCCTCGGGGACCTCCACCTCCTCCAGGAAGATCTGGGTGGTGGGGGAGGCCCGAACCCCCATCTTCTCCTCTATCTTCCCGATCCGAAGGCCAGGGGTCCCCCTCTCCACCAGGAAGGCCGAGATCCCCTTTGCCCCCTTCTCGGGATCGGTCTTGGCGAAGACCACCAGGAAGTCGGCTATGGCCCCGTTGGTGATGTAGTGCTTCTCCCCGGTGAGCACGTAGGAGCTCCCCTTCCTCACGGCCTTGGTCTTGAGGTTGGCCGCGTCGCTTCCCGCCTCTGGCTCGGAGAGGGCGAAGGCCCCTATGGCCTCCTTCGCCATGAGGGGGAGGACGCGTCCCTTCAGCTCCTCCGAGCCCCCGATGGATATGCAGTCGGTGGCGAGCACGTGGGCGTCGAAGGAGAGGGAGGTCGAGGCGCAGGACTTGGCTATCTCCTCCAGGGCCAGGGCGTAGGCCAGGGCCCCCATCCCCACCCCCCCGTATCGCTCCTCGATCCTTATGCCCAGGAGGTCGAGCTCGCCGAGCCTCTTGAGGTTCCTCTCCACGATCGAGTGGTCCGCCCTCCTGTCCGCCTCGGCGGCGGTGGCGGCGAACTCCCTGGCCGCCTCGGCGGCCAGACGCCTTACCTCCTCGTGTTCCTCCGACACGAAGGGATATCTGGACATGATGAGCCATACCTCCTCAGATCACGCCCTTGGCGCGAAGGGACTCTATCTCCTCCTCGGAGTAGCCCAGTATCTCCTTTAGCACCGCCTCCGTGTCCTGCCCCACCTTCGGCGTCCCCCTCCACACCCTTCCGGGGGTCCGCGAGAACTTGGGCACCACGCCGAAGTAGAAGATCTCCCTCTCCAGGACCCCGTCGAAGGCCTTGACGAAGAGCTCCCTCGAGATCCAGTGGGGGTCCTGGGCGGCGTCCTTCGGGGTGGTTATCCTGGAGCACGGCACCGAGTAGGAGTTGAAGAGGTCCTCCAGCTCCTGACAGGTCCTCTCCGAGACGAACCGGGTCAAAGCCTCGTCGAGCTTCCTGCCGTCTGGGGAGGACACCGCCTCGGGGGTGGCGGCGCACCTCTCGTACGGGAACTCCTCCTTCGGGATTCCGGTGGCGGCGCAGAAGGCCTCCAGGAACCTCTCGTACACGCCCGGGCCGAAGGCCCCCAGCGCCACGTAGCCGTCCCTGGCCCTGAAGATGCCGTAGGGCTGGAAGGACCTGGCCTTGTTCCCCTCGCGCTTCCTCTCTATGCCGGCGTTGAGGTAGGCCACGAAGTAGGACTCCATGATCCTGGCCACCGCCTCGTACTGGGCCACGTCCACCACCTGTCCTATGCCGCTCCTTTGGGCCTCCACGTAGGCGGCCAGAGCCCCTATGGTCCCCATCATGGAGGTGATGTAGTCGCAGGCCCAAAGCCCCACCCTGGTGGGCGGCATGTCCTCCGTACCCACTACGTTGGGCCAGCCCGCGTAGGCCTGGCCTATCAGGTCGTAGGCGGCTCGATCGCACCTGTCGGGGTCTCCGCCGAAGCGGGCGTTGCCGTAACCGCTCACCCGCACTATCACTATCCTGGGGTTGGCCTCGAAGACGAGCTCCTCGGTTATCCCGTACCTCTTCTCTATCCAGACCAGGTTCTCCACCCATATGTCCGACTGCTTTATCAGCCCCAGGAAGACCTCTTTGGCCTCGGGCGATCTGTCGATCCTCAGGTCCAGGGTGACCGAGAGCTTGTTCCTGGAGTCGTTGGCGAAGGGGGCGCTCAGGACCTTCCCCTCCTCCCTGTAGAAGGGCCCAAGCCCCCTGAAGGTGTCCCCCTGGCCCGGCCGTTCCACGTGGATCACCTCGGCCCCGTAGTCGGCGAGCAGCGTGGCTATGAAGGGACCGGCTATCACCGTCCCGGTGAAGAGGACCCTGAGCCCCGAGAGGGGTCCGTGGGCGGGAGATAGCCTGGGGGCGCTCACCCTCTCCATCCGTCTGACCCTGGGCGGTATCAGATCCGAGCTCGACAAGGCACCACCCCTCCCCCTTGGTGGGCTTTTGGCTATATATTATCACAGTAGCTTGAGGGGCGTCCCTTCCGTCCTCCGCCGTCGAGGGCGCCGTGGGGTGAGGGGCGTGCGGGTTTTGCTTTGGTCTTCGCCGCTTTTCTGGTATAATTTGAAGCTGACCCTTTACTAGGGGCTCCCTTCTCGGGGCCCTTGGTTTGGGGACATCGTAGCGAGAGGTGATGTCTGATGCTCGACAGGGAGGAGAAGCAGCAGATCATCGAGGCTTTCAAGGTGCACGCCTCGGACACGGGCTCCCCTGAGGTGCAGGTGGCCCTGTTGACGGAGAGGATCGAGCGGCTCACGGAGCACTTGAAGTTGCACCCCAAGGACCACCATTCCAGGCGAGGCCTCATGAAGATGGTGGGCAAGAGGAGGAGGTTGCTGGAGTACCTCAGGCGGAAGGACTTCGAGAGGTACAGAGGCTTGATCAGCAGGTTGGGGCTCAGGCGGTAGAGAGGACCGGGGTGGTCGAGGGGCCACCCCGCTTTAGCTTTGGGGAAGTCGCAGCGTGTGAGGTGAAGGGTGAAAGGATGAGCGAAGGGGTATGGGTAAGGGAGATCGAGGTGGCGGGGAGGAAGCTCTCCTTCGAGGTGGGCAGGGTGGCCAAGCAGGCCGACGGGGCGGTGCTGGCCTCCTACGGCGACACGGTCGTGCTGGTGACCGCCTGCATGTCCGACTCGGTGAGGGAGGGCATAGACTTCTTCCCGCTGGTGGTCGACTTCGAGGAGAAGTTCTACGCGGCCGGGAAGATCCCCGGGGGCTTCATAAAGAGGGAGGGCAAGCCCTCCGAGCAGGCCATCTTGAGCGCCAGGCTGGTGGACAGGTCGATAAGGTCGCTCTTTCCAGACCACCTGAGGAACGAGGTGCAGGTGGTGGCCACGGTGCTTTGCGTGGACCAGAAGAACCCTCCCTCGGTGGTGGCCATAAACGGGGCCTCCATGGCGCTGGCCCTGTCGGGCATCCCGTGGAACGGTCCCGTGGGGGCCGTCAGGATCGGCTACGTGGACGGAGCCCTCGTGGTCAACCTCACGGAGGACCAGGCCGATAGGAGCCTCCTGGACCTGGTGGTGGCCGGCCACGAGGAGGGCATATGCATGGTGGAGGCCGGCGCCTGCGAGGTCTCCGAGGAGCTGATGGTGGAGGCCTTGAGCCTGGCCCACGAGGAGATCAAGAGGATAGTGGCCTTCCAGCGGGAGGTGGCCTCCGAGCTGGGCAAGCCCCGCAAGGAGGTGGAGCCTCCTTACTTCGACGAGGCGCTGGCCGGGGCGGTGGAGGAGGAGTTCTTCGGCCGCATCTACGAGGCGGTGCAGGTGCCCTCCAAGGAGGGTAGGAACGAGGCGCTGGACTCGGTCAGGGAGGAGGTGGTCTCGCGCTTCGCCCCAGAGGGCACCGATCCGAAGGTGGCGTCCTTCCTCAAGGAGCTGGTGGATGGGCTCGCCAAGAAGGCGATGCGGAGGCTCATAGTGGAGGAGGGGAGGCGTCCCGACGGGAGGGCGTACGGGGAGATAAGGCCCATAACCTGCGAGGTCGGGGTCCTGCCGAGGACCCACGGTTCCGCCCTCTTCACCAGGGGTCAGACCCAGGCGTTGGTGGTGGTCACCCTGGGGATGAAGGGGGAGGACGAGCAGATAATAGACGGGCTCAAGCTGGAGGAGCCCCCCAAGAGGTTCATGCTCCACTACAACTTCCCGCCCTTCTCGGTGGGCGAGGTTAGGCCCATGAGGGGGCCCGGCAGGCGCGAGATAGGGCACGGCGCCCTGGCCGAGAGGGCCTTGAAGTGCGTGATACCCCCTGAGGAGGAGTTCCCCTACATCATCCGGGTGGTCTCGGAGATACTGGAGTCCAACGGATCGAGCTCCATGGCGACCGTGTGCGGCGGCAGCCTGGCCCTGATGGACGCCGGGGTCCCCATAAGGAAGCCCGTGGCCGGGGTGGCCATGGGGTTGGTGGAGAAGGACGGGCGCTTCGTGGTGCTCACCGACATAGCCGGCATGGAGGACCACTTCGGGGACATGGACTTCAAGGTGGCGGGCACCGCCGACGGCATAACCGCCCTGCAGCTGGACAACAAGCTGGGGGGCGTGCCCAGGGAGGTCCTGGAGAGGGCCTTGAAGCAGGCGAGGGAGGCCAGGCTCTTCATCCTCTCCAGGATGGCCGAGGCCATAGAGAGGCCCAGGCCCGACATCTCCCCCTACGCCCCGAGGATCTTCCGCACCGAGATACCGGTGGACAGGATAAGGGACCTCATAGGCCCTGGGGGCAAGACCATAAGGGGGATCATCCAGGAGACGGGGGCCAAGATCTCGGTGGAGGACGACGGATCGGTCTTCGTGGCCTCGAGCGACGTGGCCTCGGCCAAGAAGGCCCTGTCGATGATCCACGCCATAACCAGGTCCCTGGAGCCTGGGGAGGTCCTGCTGGGCAAGGTCACCAGGATAGTTAGCTTCGGCGTCTTCCTCGAGGTCTCGCCCGGCAAGGAGGGGCTCATGCACATCTCCGAGGTCTCCTCCAGGAGGATCCCGAGCCCCGAGGAGATATTCCAGGTGGGCGACGAGGTGCTGGTGGTGGTCCGCGACGTGGACGACCTGGGGAGGATAAACCTCTCCCGCAGGAGGGTCTTCGACCTGCCTGCGGAGAAGCTGGCCGACTTCGAGGAGTTCCTGGCGAAGGAGAGGGAGAGGGAGGAGCTGATAGAGCGGAAGTCCGCCCCCAGGTCCTCCAGGCCTTCGCCCGGTAAGGCTCCCGCCCAGAGGCCTCAGAGGAGGTAGCCCTCCCTTGCGCCCCGTCCTGAGGGTGAGGCGGGCCGAGTGGGCCCTGGACCTTCCCCTGCCGGAGTACGCCACCCGGGGCTCGGCCGGCCTGGACCTTCGCTCGGCGGAGGATGTGGTCTTAGAGCCTGGCTCCTTCAGGGCGATCTCCACGGGGCTTTTCCTGGAGATCCCTCCGGGCTTCGAGGGGCAGATAAGGCCCAGGAGCGGGCTGGCGCTGAGGCACGGGGTCACGGTGCTCAACGCCCCTGGGACTGTGGACTCGGACTACAGGGGGGAGGTGAAGGTTCTGCTGGTGAACCTGGGGAAGGCCCCCTTCGAGGTGAGGAGAGGTGACAGGATAGCCCAGCTGGTGATCTCCCCCTGCGTCCAGGTGGATCTGGCGGAGGTGGAGGAGCTCTCTTCCACCGGGAGGAGCGAGGGGGGGTTCGGGAGCACGGGGACGAGGTGATCCGGTGTGGTTCCTCTGGCTCCTGAAGGGTCGGTGGACTGGTGGAGGAGGGTGGTGGACGTAGGGGTCCTGCAGGACATCATAGACAGGTTCGCCTGCTCCCAGAGCTTCGCCGCTATCCTCACGACCCTCAACGGCGAGTCCGTCACCGCCCCCTCCAACTTCTCCGAGTTCTGCAAGCGCGTGAGGGCCATCCCCGAGGGCAGGGACAGGTGCTGGAAGAGCGACGCCAGGGGCGGCAAGATGGCCCTCGACTCCGGCGACGTTAAGATCTACCGCTGCCACTGCGGCCTCATAGACATGGCTGTCCCCATAAGCCTGGCGGACGGCCGGGTCATAGGGATACTCCTCATGGGGCAGGTTCACCTCAGCTCCTACGATCGCGACGACGTGCTGGAGATGGCGAGGTTTCACTGGGACTTCCTCCCGGAGGAGGAGATGGACGAGTTCGTCGACCTCTTCCTGCGGATACCGGTGGTGGATGAGGAGGAGATCCACAGGAGCGCCTCTCTCCTGAAGCTCGTCGCCTCCCACATAGTCAACCTCTGCGAGAGGTACATAACGGAGAAGAGCTTCTGGGAGAGGGGCATGGTCCGGATGAGGAAGATGGTGGACAGGGAGCTCCTGGAGAAGAGCCTCAAGGCCGCGCAGCTGAGGTCCCTTCAGAGGCAGCTCAACCCCCACTTCATATTCAACACTTTGAACGTCATATATCGGCTCGCCATGCTGGAGGGGGCCACCCAGACCAGGGACCTCACCCTCAAGTTCTCCGAGTATCTCAGGTACGTCCTGGGCAAGCAACGTCGCTCCAACCTGGTGAGCCTCTCCGAGTAGCTCAGGCATGTGGGCTACTTCTGCGACATCTACAAGCTGAGGTTCGGCGAGCGCTTCAGCTATTCCATAGTGTGCGAGCCCGAGGCGGAGGACGTGATGGTCCCCTTCTTGATGCTGCAGCCCCTGGTGGAGAACGCCATCGTCCACGGGGTAGAGCCGGTCTCCAGGCCGGTCAGGCTCGAGGTCTCGGTTAGGTTGGTGGACGAGGCGGTGGAGATAAGGATAAAGGACGACGGAGCCGGCTGCGAGAACATAAGCTCAGCCGAGGGGCTGGGCATCCAGAACGTCAAGGAGAGGATATGGCTTCACTTCGGCGAAAGGGCTTCGCTGGAACTGTCCAGCTGCCCTGGCTTGGGCACTGAGGTGAAGGTGCGTCTGCCGGTGGTGAGGGGTGGAGGGGTCGCCAGATAGTCGGATCTGCAGGGTTCTTATCGTCGAGGAC
>CAYRKT010000007.1:11803-20411 GCA_964425005.1 uncultured Synergistia bacterium | reverse complement strand
TCGGCAAGGCCCCCTTCTACCTCCTCGTGGTGGCCCTGGAGGGGGGGCCCGAGGTGAAGGACGTCCTTTGTGCCTGGCAGATCCTCCAGAAGGAGCTCTGCGGCGCGCTGGTCATCCCATGGAACGACCAGATGTTGCTCCTCTTGGTGCCCTCTGTCGGCGAGGGCAACCAGGAGGAGATCTCGCTTCGAGCCCTGAGCCTGATCTCCGGGAGGGGTGTGAAGGGGAACGTCATCTGGGTGGGCTCCCTCGGCGACGTGGAGGAGCTGGTGCCCCTTCTGCCCAGCCTTGAGGAGGTGGCAGAAGAAAGCGTCCTCCAAGGGTTCGGGAGGGTGGTGATCTACGAGGAGTTCGCCTCCGCCAGGTCCAGGGTGGGGGTGGGCTTCGAGGAGGGTTTCTCCCTCCCGCAGGACAGGCTGGGGCGCTTGATGGGGAGGTTGGAGGAGGGCTTCCTGGCGGGGGATACCGCCGTGGTTTCCGAAGCGGTGTCCGAGCTGGGCAACCTCATAGCCGGGGTGATGGCGAAGGACGAGGCCCTGGGCAAGCTCCTGATGCTTGGGGTGTTCGGGGCCCTGGCCAGGACCTTCGTGAACATGGGCTGCGATCTAAACCTCATGAGGGGCTGGGCTCAGCGGGTCCTCCTGGATGCCGTGGCCCCGCTGTCCCCGGTGGAGGCTCAGAGGGTGCTGTACAAGGACCTGAGCAGGGCCTGGACCGTCAGGGCCAGCGCCACCGACGCCGACGCCTCGCTGGTGTACCAGGCGGTCTCCTTCATAAAGTCCAACTGCGACACCGCCACGCTTCAGAGCGTGGCGGAGCACGTCCACGTGAGCCCCGCCCACCTGAGCAGGCTCTTCAGGAGGGTCCTGAGGAAGAGGTTCATAGACGTGGTCAAGGAGGAAAGGGTCGAGAGAGCCAAGGTACTGCTGAAGCAGGGCCTCTCCGTCAAGGACGTGGCCCTCCACGTGGGCTACGGCAACATCTCCCACTTCAGCCTGATGTTCAAAAGCCTCACGGGCATGAGCCCATCCGAGTACGCCGCCTCCAGGGGTCAAGCCTGACACCCTCGAGGCCCGCGAGCTGCCCTCCGGTCAAGAAAACCGCCCTGTGGGATCAAGAAATCGACATTCCATCTCGTAAATTTTTTATCAGTTATATTGGTTGCTTTTGATCAAAAACCTGGGCCCCCTCCGGGATTGTCCCGCTTTGGGCCTTCGTTCGATACTTCTGGCGGGAGGGGAGGGGTCCTTGGAGCTAGCGAAGGGGCGGATCGTTCAGGAGTACGTTCCGGGCAAGCAGATCACCCTGGCCCACCTGCTCAGGAACCCGAGGAGGAGCCTGTGCCAGAGCATTGGGGTGGATGGGGCTGGTGCCCTGGGCATATTGACCATCACCCCTGGTGAGGGCTCCATCATAGCGGCCGACGTGGCCTCCAAGGCTGCCTCGGTGAGGGTGGAGTTCGTGGATCGTTTTACCGGATGCGTCCTTATAAGCGGCGACGTGTCGTCGGTAGAGACCGCCCTCAGGGCGGTCGTCCGCTTCATGGGGGAGGCGTTGGGCTTTTACGTGGCAGAGGTGACGGCCTCTTGAGCAGGGTCATGGTGGTTGGTCCCTCCGGGAGCGGGAAGACCACCCTGCTTAGTAGGTTCGGCCTACGTGACGGTGATGGTCAGGGGGGACGTGGGCGCGGTCAAGGCTGCTGTGGACGCGGGCTTCGCCGCCGCCAAGAAGGTGGGCGAGGTCGTGTCGGTCCACGTCATCCCCAGGCCCCACACGGACACGGAGAAGATACTTCCCAAGCTGGGCTGATTGACGCCCTGAGGGGGTAGCGCAGATGGAGCAGGAGGTCATGAACAGGGTGATGGAGGAGGTGATGAGGAGGCTCGGCGGCGCCTCCTCCGCCGCGGTCCCCGGCAGCGGTCTCGCTGGGATTGGGGTCACGGAGTTCGTGGGCACCGCGATAGGGGACACCATAGGCCTGGTGATAGCCAACTTGGAGCCCAGGATAGTGGAGAAGCTGGGCTGGGATCCTAGGTTCAGGTCGGTGGGGATCATATCCGACAGGGTGGGAGCCGGTCCCCAGATAATGGCGGCCGACGAGGCGGTGAAGGCCACCAACACCGAGGTGGTGTTGCTTGAGCTCCCCAGGGACACCAAGGGTGGCGCTGGACACGGGTGTCTGATCCTTCTGGGTGCCGAGGACGTCTCGGACGCCAGGAGGGCCGTCGAGGTGGCCCTGAAGGACCTAGAGAGGACCTTCGGTGACGTCTACGCCGACGAGGCGGGGCACCTGGAGTTCCAGTACACCGCCAGGGCGAGCTACGCCTGCCACAAGGCCTTCGGCCTGATAGTCGGGGCTCCCGCTGGTATAGGGGTGGTGATGACCGACATAGCCCTCAAGTCCGCTGAGGTGGAGATGTTGTTCTACAGCACCCCCACCAAGGGTTGCACCTACACCAACGAGGTGGTCATGGGCTTCACCGGCGACTCGGGCGCGGTGAGGCAGGCCGTGATAGCGGCCAGGGAGGTTGGTTTGAAGCTCCTCTCCGCCATGGGTTCCAAGCCCAGCTCGGTGAGCGGCAAGCCCTACATATAGGCGTCTGCGGAGGGGTGGTCTAGCTATGGCGGAGAAGAGGAGGAGCAAGCGCTTCGCGGTGCTGGAGAGCAGGCCAGTCCACAGGGACGGGTTCATCGCTGAGTGGGTGGACGTGGGGCTAGTGGCCATGGCCAGCCCCAACGACCCCAAGCCCTCCATAAGGATCAGCGGCGGCAGGGTCGTGGAGATGGACGGTCGCAGGCGCGAGGGCTTCGACATGATAGATCAGTTCATAGCCGACTACGCCATAGACACCTCCAACCCGGTGATGCTCGCCTGCGACGCGGCGGAGGCCGCCCTTCGTGGCTTCGCCGAGATAGAGACCACCGTGGCGGTGAACAGATACGCTCCCCTCAACGCCCTCTCGCTTCTGATAGGTTCCCAGGTGGGCAGACCCGGGGTGCTGACCCAGGACGCGTTGGAGGAGTCCTTCGAACTCCAGATAGGGATGAAGGGATTCACGGCCTACGCCGAGACGGTCTCCGTCTAAGGCACGGAGAGCGTCTTCGTGGACGGGGACGATACCCCCTGGTCCAAGGCCTTTTTGGCCTCCTGCTACGCCAGCCGGGGCATAAAGATGCGCTTCACCAGTGGCACGGGCAGCGAGGTCCAGATGGGGGCTGCTGAGGGCAAGAGCATGCTCTACTTGGAGGCTCGCTGCATACTGATCACCAAGGGGGCCGGCGTACAGGGGCTTCAGAACGGCTCCATATCCTGCATAGGAGTTCCTGGGGCTGTGCCAAACGGGCTCAGGACCGTGGCGGCGGAGAACCTGCTCACCATGGCCTGCGGCTTGGAGGTGGCCTCGGGCAACGACCAGACCTTCTCCCACTCCGACCTGCGCAGGTGCGCTAGGACCCTCCCGCAGTTCTTCCCGGGCACAGACCTCATCTTCTCCGGGTATTCGGCGGTGCCCAACTACGACAACATGTTCGCCGGCTCCAACTGGGACATAGAGGACATGGACGACTACCTGGCGCTGCAGCGCGACTTCCAGGTGGACGGGGGCGTGAGGCCCGTCTCGGAGGAGGAGGTGTTGGCCGTCAGGAACAAGGCGGCCAGGGCGCTGCAGGCGGTCTACGAAGAGCTCGGCTTTCCCCCCATAACGGACGAGGAGGTCGAGGCGGCCACCTACGCCCACGGGAGCAAGGACGTGCCGCCCCGCAACATCCCCGAGGACCTCAAGGCGGGCGATCGGATCATGAAGGAGGGCATCACCGCGGTGGACGTGATAAAGGCCCTGGCCAAGAGGGGCTTCAGGGACGTGGCGGAGGCCATCCTGATGATGATGAAGCAGAGGATCTCGGGGGACTACCTCCAGCCCTCCGCCTGGATAGACAAAGACGGCAGGGTTTACAGCGCCATAAACGATCCCAACGATTACTGCGGTCCCGGCACGGGTTACAGGCTCACGCCCCAACGCTGGGAGGAGATAAAGAACATCCCCTGGGCCGTCAGACCCGAGGACGTGTAGGAGGGGTACGAGATGAACGAGGAGCTCATCAGGAGGATCGTGGCTGAGGTGGTGGCCGAGGTCCTGGGGGGCTCGGGGAACGCCGTCGCGTCCGCGGAGGGGGGTAAGGCGCCCGCCCCCGCCGGAGTTGTCCCTAGGAAGCTCAGGCTGGTGGAGCTGGGGCCTGCCTCCAAGGGGACCAACGTCAGAGAAGTCGTGATAGGGCTCTCGCCGGGCTTCGGCGTGGGCTTCGACAAGACCATAGTTGGGGTCCCGCACTCGGAGGTCCTGAGGCAGCTCATGGCCGGGATAGAGGAGGAGGGCCTCAGCGCCAGGATCGTGAAGGTCTATCACACCTGCGACGTGGCCTTCATAGGCAAGATAGCGGCCAACATGTCGGGGTCTGGAATAGGGGTAGGTATCCTCTCCCGTGGCACCTGTGTGATACACCACAAGGACCTGCCCCCCCTGGGCAACCTGGAGCTCTTCCCCCAGTCGCCCCTGCTGGACGCCGAGACCTACAGGGCCATAGGCCGAAACGCGGCCAAGTACGCCAAGGGGGAGAACCCCGTCCCGGTGCCGACCAAAAACGATCCCATGGCCAGGCCGAGGTATCAGGGGCTCGCGGCCTTGCTCCACAACAAGGAGATGCGCTTCGTCGACAAGGGAAAGGCCCCGGTGGAGCTGCGGGTGGAGATCGAGTAGGAGGGTGATTTCCTATGGCCTTGGAGCTCAACGAGAAGATGGTGGGAGAGCTGGTGAGAAGGGTCCTGCGGGAGATGCTGGCTGAGGGGTGCGCTCGTCCCCTCGAGGAGGGGAGGCAAGCACCAGGCCAGGGTCGTCCGGGCAAGCTCTCCCCTTCCGACTACCCGTTGGCGGAGAGGAGGCCGGAGATGCTCAGAACCCCGACCGGCAAGGGCCTGCACGAGGTGACCCTGGACAACCTGCTCTCCGGGAAGGTGGGCTACGAGGACCTCAGGATAACCCCCGAGGCTCTGGAGTGGCAGGCCCAGATCGCCGAGTCGGCCGGCTATCCCCAGGTGGCGGCCAACCTCCGCAGGGCTGCAGAGCTCGTCAAGGTACCGGACGAGCGCCTACTCCAGATATACAACGCGCTCAGGCCTCATCGCTCCACCAAGGAGGAGCTGCTAGCCATAGCCGACGAGCTAGAGGGCAGGTACGGGGCGAGGACCTGTGCCGCCTTCGTGAGGGAAGCCGCCGAGGTCTACCAGAGGAGGAAGCTGCTCAAGGGCGACATACCCGCCCTCTGAGACTCAAGGGGGAGACGGAGCTTGGGCCTGCTGGCTGGAGTGGACGTGGGCAACGCCACCACCGAGGTCGCCCTGGCCGAGGTGAAGGGGACGGAGGTGCATTTTTTGGGCTCCGCCCTCGTCTCCACCACCGGCATAAAGGGTACCCCCCAGAACGTTCGTGGCATAGTCCTGGCCCTCTCCAGGGCCCTGGAGAGGGCCAGGCGTTCTCTCGATGAGCTGGGGTTGATCTGCCTCAACGAGGCCGCACCGGTGATAGGGGACGTGGCCATGGAGGCGGTTACCGAGACGGTGGTGACGGAGTCGACGATGATAGGACACAACCCCTCCACCCCTGGTGGCTTGGGGGTAGGAGTGGGGAGGACCGTCCTGCTCGGGGACCTACCCTTTGTCCCGCAGGGCGCCGAGGTGATAGCGGTGGTCCCGTCTTCCTTCGATTACGAGGAGGCCTCCTCGGTCATCAACGAGGCCATCTCCAGGGGAGTGGAGGTAAAGGGCGCCATCTGTCAGGGGGACGACGGAGTCCTCATCGCCAACAGGCTCAGCAGGAAGATCCCCATAGTGGACGAGGTGGCGATGATAGACAGGGTGCCGCTCGGGATGCTCGCCTGCGTGGAAGTGGCTCCGCCCGGCAGATCCGTGGAGGTCCTCTCCAACCCCTACGGCATAGCGAGCGTCTTCGGGCTCTCACCCCAGGAGACCCGCTACGTGGTGCCCGTGGCCAAGGCGCTGATAGGCAACAGGTCCGCGGTGGTCGTAAGGACTCCAGCTGGTGAGGTTAAGGAGCGCCGAATCCCAGCGGGAGAGATCTACGTGGAGGGGGCCTCCGGCAGGCTCACCTGCAGGGTGGAGGAGGGGGCCTCGGCCATCATGGAACTCGTGAGGAGGAGCTTCCCCATCAGGGACGTCTTCGGTCAACCCGGTACCAACGTGGGCGGGATGATGGAGCGGGTCAGGAGGACGATGTCCGACCTGACGGGTCTGCCCATAAACGAGGTCCACATAAAGGACATGTTGGCCGTGGATGTCCTGGTCCCCCAGAGGGTGGTGGGGGGCATAGCCGGCGAGATGTCCCTGGAGAGCGGCGTCGCCCTCGCCGTCATGGTGGAGGCAAGCCGCATCCCAATGGAGATGCTGGCCAAAGTCCTGAAGGAGGAGGTGCCGGCGGAGGTCCTGGTGGAGGGGGTCGAGGCCCACATGGCGGTCCTGGGGGCCTTGACCACCCCGGGGACGGCGCTGCCGCTGGCGATACTGGACCTGGGGGCCGGCAGCACCGACGCTTCCTTCATGAGGGAGGACGGTTCGGTGGAGCTGATCCACATGGCCGGCGCCGGCGACATGGTGAACATGATCATAGCCAGCGAGCTGGGGATCGAGGACCCCATGGTGGCCGAGAGGATAAAGCGCTATCCCCTCTGCAAGGTGGAAAGCCCCTTTCACGTGCGTCAGGAGGACGGGAAGGTGACCTTCTTCGAGGATCCCCTCGAGCCGAGGCTCTTCGGCAGGCTCGCGCTGATGGCGGACGAAGGGGATCTCATACCCCTCGAGCTGGACCTCCCCATGGAGAGGGTGAGAGAGGTGAGGAGGAGGGCCAAGAGGGAGGTCTTCGTGACCAACTGCCTTCGGGCCCTGGAGAGGGTCTCTCCGGCGGGAAACGTCAGGATGCTCGACCACGTGGTGCTGGTTGGGGGATCGGCCCTGGACTTCGAGGTCCCCAACATGATCACCGAGGTGCTGGCTCGCCACGGCGTGGTGGCGGGCAGGGGCAACATCAGGGGGGTTGAGGGGCCCAGGAACGCCGTGGCCACGGGGCTGGTCCTCTCCGCCGCGAGGAAGCTCGCCGGCCGTGACCTCGGGTGGAGCTAGGGAGGGGTTGAGCCCTTGTTGCGGGGCATCTCGTCGGATAGGCCTTCGATAGCGCTCCTGGTGGATCCAGGGGTGAGGGATCTGGAGGGCGTCGTTAGGGCGGTGGGGGCTGGTTGCGAGGAGGAGGGCGTGCCCTTGAGCTGGGACCTCAGGTCTGGGAGGGCCGCCGAGCTGGCGGGGTTGGCGTCGGAGGCCTCGAGGCTCGGAGTGGGCGTGGGTTTCGACGGCGCCGGTTGGGCCATAGCGCTCTCCTCCATGAAGGGGAGGCCGCCCTACATGGCCGGTACGGTCGGCGGCTGTGCCGACCTGAGGTGGGTGGGACAGAACGCCGCCAGGCTTGCCAAGGGGGTCCCTCTGGTCCTCCGCGCCCCCACCGGCTCCGGGGGCGGAGGTGGTCGTGCGGAGGGGATCCTCGAGCTGGACCCTTCGTTGGTGAGGACGATCGTCGCGGAGGTGCTGAAGGCCATGGGTTTGAGGTGATCTGCGATGGAGTTCAAGGGCTCTGCGATTGGTAGCGTCGAGACCATAGGGCTTGTGGCGGCCGTAGCTGCGGCGGACGCGGGCTGCAAGGCCGCTAGGGTCGTGCTACTGGGCAGGGAGAACCCGCGCGGCGGGGGGATGATGGTGGTCAAGTTCGCGGGGGACGTGGCCTCCGTGCAGGCCTCGGTCCAGGCGGCCGTGGCGGAGGCCTCCAGGGTGGGCAAGGTGGTGTCCTGGTCCGTCATAGCCAGGCCGGACGAGGAGGTGGCCGCGGCCATGGGGAGGGGACGGGACACCTTCCTCTCCGCGGAGGTGGGCGTTTCCAGCCCGTACCCAGAGTCCGGGCCGCGCGGCGAGGTCGAGGGGAGCTGTAATGGGGAGGAAGCGAAGGTCGCCGTCTCCTCGACGGAGGGGGAATCCGTCCTCCTGGAGGAGGGCTCTTCCGTCGGAGCGACGGATGCCGAAGGGGATAGGGGTTCGGGCTCAGCGGTGAGGCCGCAGGAGGGCGAGCCCAACGCCTCCGAGGCCAGGCCGGCCCAGGGCAAGAGGTATCGCAAGAGGTGAGCCCGCCTTGGATGGGCTTGAGGGGGTCGTGCGAGAGGCTCTCCTGGCGGAGATGAGGGGGAGCAGGTGGCTTCTCAGGGTGGGCTCCGTGGTGGCCGGGGTAAGCAACAGGCACGTCCATCTGAGCCGCGAGCACCTGGAGTCCCTCTTCGGGAGGGGCTACGAGCTCAGGAGGCTTCGGGATCTCCGACAGCCAGGACAGTTCGCCTGCGAGGAGAAGGTGCTTTTGGCCTCCCCGTTCGGCGTTCTAGAGGGGGTTAGGGTCTTGGGGCCCCTCAGGGAGGAGACCCAGGTGGAGCTCTCCCCCTCAGACGCTCGGAGGCTAGGAGTGGAGATCCCGCTCGTCAGGAGTGGCTCCAGGGTGGAGCTCTCCTCTCC
>CAYRKT010000007.1:6479-11703 GCA_964425005.1 uncultured Synergistia bacterium | reverse complement strand
AAGACCGGCGATCGGGTGGATTTGCTGGTGGAGAGGGTGATAGGGTGAGCTCAGACGTGTCGGTCGTGCTCCGGGAGTGTGCCGGGCTCTTGGGAGGTGACCCTTCGGCGAGCTGGCGAAGGCTCTTCGTGGGGGTGGACATAGGGACCACCAACACCACGGTGGTCTTCCTCAACGAGGAGGGCCTGCCGGTAGCCGTCTCCATGGTCTCCTCCGAGGACTCGGTCAGAGATGGGGTGGTGCTGGACTACCTGGGGGCTGTGGCCAGGGTGAGGGAGGCCCTGGCTGAGGCCTGCGAGCGGTTGGGCCTCGATCTCGAGCTCTTGGGGCGTGTGGCGGTGGGTGCCTCCGCCTACCCTCCGGGCGTCCGCGAGGCCAGCAAGAGGGTCTGCGCCCACGTCCTGGAGGCATGTGGGTTGGACTGCGTCGCCCTCTACGAGGAGCCCGTGGCGGCCGCTGTGGCGCTGGGGGTGGAGGACGGGCTGGTGGTGGACGTGGGAGGGGGGACCACCGGGGTCGCCCTCGTGGAGGGCGGGTCTATGAGGTGGGCCTTCGACGAGCCCACGGGCGGCAGGCACGTCACGCTGGTCATAGCCGGCAGGATGGGTATCTCCTTCGAGGAGGCCGAGGCCCTCAAGAGGGACCCGGGGCGTCAGAGGTCCCTCTTCCCGGCGGTGAGGCCCGTCTTCGAGAGGATGGCCGCCATCGCGAGGGACGGGGCCTTGGCTCGCGGCTGGAGTGGCGAGGGCCCTGTGCTCCTCACGGGTGGTGGGGTGCTCTTCGAGGGGGCGCTCGGGGTCTTCGAGGAGGTGCTGGGGCGAGCCGAGATGGCTCCTTACCCTCTCCTCATGACCGCTTTGGGGATAGCCCTTTCCCTCTTCGAGGGGATGGTGCTCTGTGGAGGCATCCCGCGAGACGATATGCTCGCTGGCAGATGAGGTCTTGAGGAGGCTTTCTTTGCCGAGGGTCGGCCTCCTGTGGGAGGTGGATCCGCCTCCAGGGGGGGTCTCCCTTCGCCTCCCCGTCTCGGTGGTCCACTACGTGTGGGACGAGGCTTCCGCGAGGTCGGGGATCAGGCCCGTGTATCTGCTTTCTGCGCTGGAGGACCTGAGGTCCGAGGCTTCCACGCTGGACGCGCTGGCCGTCGTGGGGGTGGGGCCCGACCTGGCGTTGGACCTGCTTTGGGGAATGCCCGCCACGAGAAAGGGGCAGCTGGTGGCCTGGATGCTCGACGAGGGGAAGCCCGTGGTGATGGAGGCATCTCGACTTCGTGGGCTCTACGGCTGGAGGGGCAGGGTTAAGGGGGTTTTCCTGGACGCCCTGAGGACCCTCGAGAGGATGGGAGTCGTTTTGGTCCTTTGATTCCGGGGGGAGCTCGGATGAGACTTGGCAGGGTGGTGGGCAACGTGGTCTCCACCAAGAAGGACGAGCGCCTGGTGGGCCAGAAGCTCTTGGTGGTCAAGCTGTTGGAGCCCGTCGATGGAGGGCTTCGCGATGCCTCTGGCGATGGCTCCTACTGCGTGGCGGTGGACGTGGTGGGAGCTGGGGTCGGCGAGCTGGTCCTGCTCTGCTCCGGTAGCTCTGCTAGGGCGGCGCTGGGGGATGACGCCGTCCCGGTGGACGACGCGATCGTGGGGATAGTGGACTGGGTGGACGTGGGGTGAGCTGGCGCGGAGGTGTCCTGGCCTTGAGGGTCTACACCAGGACGGGAGATAAGGGGGAGACCTCCCTGGCGGGCGGTAGGAGGGTGCCCAAGGACCACCCCAGGATCGAGGTCTTGGGCGCTCTGGACGAGGCTTTCTCCTGCCTGGGGCTCGCCAGGAGTCTGTGCGGCGTGGGTGAGAGGGCCGAGGTCGTGGCCAAGGTCCAGGCGGTGCTGGTGGAGATCATGTCCTCCGTGGCGGGGTTCGCCACCCCCCTTCGCCCTGAGGAGCGGGTGGCTGAGGTGGAGGGATGGATAGACGATCTCGAGTTCGAGCAAGAAGTGGCCGGCCTGCTCCTCGGCAGGGAGAGGGGTTTTTGGCTCTTCGGGGAGGATCCAGCGGGGTCCGCTCTTCAGCTGGCCAGGGCCTTGTTGAGGCGGGCGGAGAGGGAGCTGGTGGGAGCTAGCAAGTCGGAGGATGGGTTGGCCGGGCTGGTGCCGTTGATCAACCGCCTATCCGACCTCCTGTTCGTGCTGGGTTTAGCCCTCTCCGTGGAAGCTTGGATAAGGCGATTCGCCCGGGTTTTGTCCTCCTGTTTGATCCAGGAGCTGGTAGGGGAGGTGCGAAAGGAGATGGGGTGCGGGTCGTTGAGCCTGGAGGAGGCCATGAGGCTGATAGCCTCGGCCAGGCGGAGGGCTGAGGAGCTGGGGGTTCCCATGGTGATCGCGGTGGTCGACGGGGCCGGGTTTCTGTTGGCCTTCCAGAGGATGGACGGTGCTTTGCTGGTGAGCTGCGACCTGGCCGTCAAGAAGGCCAAGACCGCCGCCCTGATCAGGAAACCCACCCACGTGGTGGCGGAGCTGGTCCAACCCGGTGCCATGCTCTACGGTTTCGCCTCCTACGAGGATTTCTGCTCCTTCGGCGGAGGGCTTCCGGTGGAGAGGGGTGGGAAGGTGGTCGGCGGCATAGGGGTTAGCGGCGGCACCGTGGAGCAGGACGTGGACGTGGCCTACTTTGCCCTTTCGTCCTTCGGGGGGTGATGGCTTTGGTGGGGGAGGATTTGGTGGAAGAGGTCGTCGCCAGGGTGATCTCCAGGTTGAGGGGGATGTCCGCCTCCTCCTTCTGCTACGGCGACGTGGACAGGGCTGTGGAGGAGGCCTGGAAGGCCCAGAGGGCCTGGCAGTGGGACTTCCCCCTGGAGAGGCGAAAGAAGATCTTGTCCGAGCTCAGGGCCTTCCTCAGGGGCTACGCCGAGGAGCTCGCTAGGATGGCCGCCGAGGAGACGGGGATGGGCAACGTCTCGGACAAGATCGCCAAGAACCAGCTGGCCATAGACAAAACTCCGGGTCCCGAGTACCTGGAGACGAGGGCCATATCGGGGGACAGCGGGCTTACCCTGGAGGAGCTTGCCCCCTTCGGGGTGATAGCGTCCCTCACCCCCTCCACCAACCCCACGGCCACCGTCATAAACAACGCCATATGCATGCTTTCCTCGGGGAACGCGGTGGTGTTCGCCCCTCACCCATCTGCCGTGAGGTGCAGCTTGAGGGCGGTTGAGCTGATATCCACCTTCCTGTCCTCGGTGGGGGTACCCCCCGCGTTGGTTAGCGTCCTCTCCAACGTGAGCCTGGAGAACGCCAACAGGCTGATGCAGCATCCCAAGGTTAAGATGGTGGTGGCCACGGGGGGGCCGGGGGTGGTGAGGGCTGCCCTGAGCTCGGGCAAGCCCGCTATAGGGGCCGGTCCTGGCAACCCACCGGTGGTGGTGGACGAGACGGCCCACCTGGAGAAAGCCGCTTCGGACATAGCCACGGGCGCTTCCTTCGACCGGGGAGGGCCCCACCACACCTCTCTCCTTCTGCAGGACCAGGAGGTGCGTCCTGTGGGGAGCCTTCAGGATAGTGTGAGGGTGTAGCCACCATGGACCAGGGGGAGCTGGTCTCAAGGGTCTTCTCCGCAGGGGTCGTGGGGGCAGGGGGAGCGGGCTTCCCCACCCACGTCAAGCTCTCCAGCAAGGGCATAAGCTTCCTGGTGGTCAACGGCGCGGAGTGCGAGCCCCTCCTCAACAAGGACCGGCATATAATGAGAAATTTTTCTCGGGTCCTTGTGGAGACGGTCCGCGTCGTGGTAGGCTCTTTAGGGGCGAAGAGGGCCATCTTCGCGGTGAAAGGGAAGCACGCCGAGGAGGTGAGGGCTTTAAGGGAGGCTGGGGGCGAGGTGGTCGAGCTTCGGGACTACTACCCGGCTGGGGACGAGGTGATCCTGGTGAGGGAGGTCCTGGGGTTGGCGGTCCCGGAGGGGTCCATTCCCGCCAGAGTGGGGGTGTTGGTGCACAACGCGGAGACGATCCTCAACGTGGGTAGGGCTTTGGAGGGCGAACCGGTGCTCTACAAGTTCGTCACGGTCAACGGCGAGGTCGTGGAGCCGGGGTTGTGGCTTGTGCCCATCGGGGTCAGGGCTATCGACCTCGTAAGGGCCTGCGGGGGCTTGAGGAGGGAGGACGTGGTCTTCGTGGAGGGTGGGCCGATGACCGGCTCCTACAGGGATTCGCCGGATTTCTCGGTGAGCAAGACCACAGCTGGTCTGCTGGTTTTGCCCAGGGACTCGCTCCTCGCGGAGATGGAGAGACGTCCTCTGGAGTGGATACTCAAGCAGGCGAGGATCGCCTGCGTCCAGTGCTACCAGTGCACGCTGGTTTGCTCGAGGAGGCTCGTGGGCTACGACCTGGAGCCCCACAGGATAATGCGGGCCATGGCCTACGGCCCCCAGGTGAGCTATGCGGTGCTCAGAGGCGCTCTTCTGTGCTCGGAGTGCAACATATGCAGCTCCCTCCACGCCTGCCCCATGGGGCTCTCTCCCAGGAGGGTGAACCAGTACCTCAAGAGGGTCTTGAGGGAGAGGGGGGTCAGGTTCGAGGGCGGTGGGAGGGATCTGGCGCTGGATCCGATGAGGGACTGCAGGCTTTTGCCCACCGGGAGACTCAAGGCCAGGCTGGGCCTGGACAGGTATCCGGAGGACGTCCCCTTCCGGGGGGTTTTCGACGACTTCGATCGCCTGGAGTTGTCCTTGAGGCAGGGCCTCGGCGAGCCGGCATCTCCGGTGGTCGAGGTGGGACAGGCGGTGGAGAAGGGGCAGGTCCTGGCTTCGCCCCCCGAGGGCGCGTTGGGCGTACCCCTTCACTCGCCCGTGAGCGGCGTGGTTGAGGGGGTCGACGGGGCGAAGGTGGTCGTGAGGAGGGCGTGAGCTGCCGTGGATAGGGCTATAGCTGTCTTAGAGAGCGTGAGCGTGGCGAGGGGCATGGCCATGGCGGATGCGGCGGTCAAGAGGGCTCCTGTGGAGCTCTACTTCGCAGCCACCACCTGTCCGGGCAAGTTCCTGGTCGTGGTGGGAGGTGGCGTGAGCGCGGTCAGGGTCGCCCTCGAGGCGGCTGTGGAGGTGGGCAGGGAGATGATAAGCGATAGGACCTTTATCCCCAACGTCCATCCCGACGTCTTCCCGGCGCTCTCCGCTTCCTCCTGCGTCTCCGCCGAGGGTGTGGTGGACCTGGGGGTTTTGGAGTCCATGGCCGCTCCTGCGGTCTT
>CAYRKT010000007.1:0-6379 GCA_964425005.1 uncultured Synergistia bacterium | reverse complement strand
CCGAGGGTGTGGTGGACCTGGGGGTTTTGGAGTCCATGGCCGCTCCTGCGGTCTTCGAGGCCGCCGACGCCATAGCCAAGGGCTGCTCGGTGAGGCTGGTGGAGATAAGGCTCGGCAGGGGCATGGGTGCCAAGAGCTTCGTCAGCTTTGCCGGGGATAGCGCCGACGTGGAGAGGGGCCTCAGAGTGGGGGTGGAGCTACTTTCCGGCAGGGGCCTGCTGGTGGACGCGGTCCACATGAAGAGGCCGCTCGCCCCCGTGTTGAGGTTCGTCCTGTAGGCTTCAGTCCCTCGTTCGATCGGGGGGTCTTCGCGGCACAAACTTGAGGGGAGGGATCGAGATGTCGGAGGTCAGGATACTGATATCGCCCAGCAGGTACGTGCAGGGCGCGGGCGCTCTGTCCCGGATAGGGGAGCAGACCAGGCACCTGGGCAAGAGGGCATTCGCGATAGGGGGCAAGACTGCCCTAGCGGTGGCCAAGGAGACGGTTAGCTCGAGCCTAGCTGCTGCCGGGGTGAGCGCGGTCTTCGAGGTCTTCGGCGGGGAGTGCTGCGACAAGGAGATAAACAGGCTCAAGGCCATCGCCGAGAGGGAGGGGGCCGAGTTCGTGGTGGCAATGGGAGGCGGCAAAGCGATAGACACGGGGAAGGCCATAGCCGCCATGATGAAGGTGCCGGTGGTGGTCGTCCCCACCATAGCGGCCACCGACGCCCCCTGCAGCGCCCTCTCGGTCATCTACACCGAGGACGGCGTCTTCGAGAGGTACTTCGTCCTGCCCAAGAACCCCGACGTGGTCCTGGTGGACACGCGGGTGATAGTTCAGTCGCCGGTCAGGTTCCTGGTGGCTGGCATGGGGGACGCGCTGGCCACCTGGTTCGAGGCGGACGCCTGCGCCAGGTCGTCCGCCAAGAACCTCCCGGGAGGCCTTTCCACGGCGACCGCGCTCAACGCGGCCAGGCTGTGCTACGAGACCCTTCTGGAGTACGGGCTCAGCGCGAAGCTCGCCGCCGAGAAGGGCGCTGTCACGTTGGCGGTGGAGAGGATAGTCGAGGCCAACACGCTCCTGTCGGGCATAGGGTTCGAGAGCTCCGGCCTTGCGGCCGCCCACGCCATACACGACGGGTTCACCGTCCTGCCTGAGACCCATCACGTGTACCACGGGGAGAAGGTCTCCTTCGGGACCCTTTGCCAGCTGGTGCTGGAGAACAGGGACTGGGACGAGGTCGTAGAGGTGATGGACTTCTGCGCCAAGGTGGGCCTCCCCATCACCATGGCCCAGATAGGGGTGTCCGAGCCCACCCCCGAGAGGATAAGGAGGGTAGCCGAGAAGACCTGCGAGCCCGGGATGATGGTCCACAACATGCCTTTCAAGGTCTATCCCGAGATGGTGATGGACGCCATATGGGCCGCCGACGCCATAGGGAGGCGCTTCCTGAAGGAGAGGGGTATTGAAGTGTAGGTCTTCTAGGCTCTCTTGGCCCTTTTGTTTTCGGCCGACCGGGGGGCGAGGACTGCTTTGCCCCCCGCTCCTTTAGGTCTATAATTGCCCTGTGCGGCGTTGAAGTCCATCGCGGAGGGGAAGGGGGTAGAGGTGCGCCGTGCGCCTTTCCATGAGGCTGGTGGTGAGGCCCTCGAAGGCCTTCCTGGACGTGGTCAGAGCCAGGGTCAGGCCCGCCGGGGCCATGGAGGGGGCCGAGGTGGGGGCGGTGTTGCTGGTCCAGGGCCAGGTGGTGGACGCCGTAGCGGCGCTGGACGTGGCCACCAAGGCGGCCGCTGTGGGAGGGGCTGAGCTGGTGGGGAACTGCCCCCAGCAGCTCAACACCGTGGTCTTCTGGGGGGACGTGGCGGCGGTCAAGCAGGCCATGGCGGCCCTGGAGGCCTGGGCTTCGAGGGAGTAGTAGCCCCCGGAGGGGATGACCTTGCCCACCTCCGTTTACAGCGTATCCCTGGAGGAAAGCCTCAGGCTGCTCCATCTGTGCGAGGGCTCAGCGGCCTCCAGGGGGCTTTCCATGACCTTCGCCGTGGTGGACCCATCCGGCCTCCCGGTGGCCCTGCACAGGATGGACGGGGCCACCCCCATAAGCGTCGAGCTGGCCCTTAAGAAGGCCAGGACCTCAGCCCTCTTCAGAAGGCCCACCCACCAGGTCTTCGAGCTGGTCCAGCCGGGGGGAAGGCTCTTTGGCCTCTTCTACGAGGAGCTCTGCCCCTTCGGCGGCGGCTTCCCCCTGGAGATCTCGGGCCAAACGGTGGGCGCCCTGGGCGTGAGCGGGGGTACCGTCGCCCAGGACGTGGAGGTGGGCCTCGAAGCCATATCCCTCTGGCTTTCGAAAGCATAGTCACATCTGGCCTCATCTTATTCCCCCATTTTTTATTCCGAGATGTTTGTTTTTGCTCGACGTCAAGGGTCAACGCCTTTATTTTTTGTCCGAAGACGTGGGCTTTTGTGGCTTCGGGTTTATAATTTACCCAGGAGGCCCGAAGGGGGGTGACCTTAGGGATGAGGTACGGGGAGTTCTCCTCCCTGGTGGAGGCGGGCAGGGCTTCCCTCAGGAGGTTGCTGGGGGAGGGAGATGCGCTCCTTAGGGAGCGCTTCAGCGGTTTCTACCCCGGGGAGATGGAGGACGTCCTCTCCGTGGCCCTGGAGCACGCGATGGTGGGGCGGCTCTTCGAGGACGCGGAGGTGATCTCGATGGGGAGGAGGTGGCTTAGGGCCTACTGCCTGGGCAGGAGGATGCCCTTCGAGCCCTTCGAGGTCGTCTTGCTCTCGGCGATGGAGGAGCTGGAGCCCAGGGACGGGTCCCTCTCTGGGATGAGGGATATGTGGGAGGCCGAGAGCTCGGTGGAGAAGGAGGCGCCCTCGGAAGGGGTCTTCCCCCCCTGCCCTCGAGGGAGCCTTTGCGAGGATCTTCTGGGCAAGCTCAGGGCCTTCGACAAGGACGGGGCCAAGGCCATGGTGGATGGGCTTCTGGAAAGGGGCTTACCCATGGACAGGATATACCAGGAGGTTTTCAGGCCCGTCCTCTACAGGGTAGGGGACCTTTGGCTTTCCGGGACGGTGTCGGTCTCGGTGGAGCACTACTCCACCGCCATGGTGCAGTACCTTATGGCCTACATATACCTGAAGCGCATGCCCTTCGCCGTTAGGCCCAGGGCGAGGGTCCTCGTTCTCTGCGCCCAGGGGGAGGAGCACGAGCTGGGTAGCAGGATGGTCGCGGACCTGTTGGAGCAGAGGGGCTTCAGGTCCGACTACCTGGGCTCCAGCGTGCCCATAAGGGACGTGGCCGACTTCCTCTCGGCCAACGACTACTTCGCCGTGCTCATATCCGCTTCCATGGTGAGGAACGTGCTCTCCGCCCTGGAGCTGGCGAGTCTGGCGAGGCGCAGAAGGCCCAGGAGCCTCGTGGTCCTGGGAGGCCTAGCCTTCGCCTACGGGTCCCTGGCATCTAAGGTGGAGGCGGACCTGGTGAGCTTCGAGGTGGACCCCGTGCTCGCCTTCCTGGAGGCGAGGCTGGGATGACGGTTATCCTCAGAGCCCTGATAGCGTCTGGGGAGGCCATCTCCTGGGAGGTCGTACTGAACGAGGGGTTGCCCGAGGCCCTGCTCTCCTCCCTGCTCCAAAGCCCCTACCTCTCGGCCCTGGTCCTCTCCTTCCTGAGGGGAGATGAGCCCTTCAGGATCCTGTCGATCAGGGAATACCTGGAGGACCCTGAGCACTCCCTGGAGATGCTCATGGTGAGGGAGAGGGGGAGCGACTCCTCGCTGGTCCACGTAAAGCGCCTCCCCGAACCCTACAGCGAGATAATCAAGCTCAACACGGAGCTCGCCAACCACATAAGGCAGATGAGCGCCACCCTGGCGGAGCTCAAGGAGAACAACGAGCGGCTCATAAAGCAGATCTCCGATGTGGCTTTAGAGCTATCCGCCCTCCTCAGGGGTATAGCCATCAAGCAGCGCGAGACCGAGGAGCTCGCCAACAGGGACCCCCTGACGGGGGCCTACAACCGGCGCTACCTGAGCGAGGAGCTCCTGAGGAGGCTGTGCTTTGTCGAGCCCGACCTGGATAGGGTCGTCTACGTCATAATGGACCTGGACGGCTTCAAGGCCATCAACGACAAGTTCGGCCACGCCAGGGGGGACGAGGTCCTGAGGACCTTCGCCTCCGAGGTGATGGGGCAGATAAGGGAGGGAAAAGACTTCCTGGTGAGGATGGGCGGGGACGAGTTCCTCCTGGTCCTCTGCGGGGTCGACGAGGGGGTGGCCAAACAGATTCTGAGGAGGCTCGAGGAGAGGCTTGCCCAAAAGGACATAAGGTTCTCCTGGGGGATGCTCTGCGGCAGGGAGCTCTCGGGCAAGGGCTTCGACGAGATATACCGGGAGATAGACAGGGCCATGTACGAGATGAAGGGGGCTAAAAGGTGAAGGTCCTGAGGCGTTTGGCCTTAGCCTTCCTCCTCCCGCTGGCTTTGGCCTCCAGCGCCTTTGGCCTGGAGGTCCTCGTCTGCGACGAGGGAGGGGAGGTCGTCCTGGGCTTTTCCCCCTCGTCGCTCCTCCCCCTGAGGGACCTGGCGGGGCTTTGGGGTCTTGGGGTTAGCCTCAGCCCCGACGGGAGGAGGGCCTTCGTCCCACCCCCCCTCGAGGTGGAGGTGGACCTCAAGGCCCTCCAGGTGAGGGTGGGCTCCTCCTTCGCCGAGGGCAGGGCCTCCTCCAGGGGGGGCAGGATATATCTTCCCGCGCGCTCCCTCGCCTCGAAGCTATCCCCCGTTCGGGTGGGAGAGGAGCTCTTCCTGACGGTTCGCCCCTGCCGCGGAGGGGGTTCGGCGTGGGAGGGGAGGCGCTCCCTGAACCTCTTCCTGGTGAACAAGGCCTTCGGCCTCCCCAGGTCCTTCGTCCCGCCGGATTTGGCCTCGGTGGAGGGGCGCCTCAGGACCAACAAGCCGGGGATGAGGCTTTGCAGGGAGGCCTTGCTGGCCCTGGTGGACCTCTTCGAGGCCGCCAGGGCGGCTGGGTTCGACCTGGTCCTGGTGAGCGCCCACAGGACCTGGGAGCTCCAGAGCTACCTCTTCGAGAAGGAGGTGGAGCTCAACTCCAGGAGGGGTCATCCTCCTTCCAGGGCCAGGGAGCTGGCCTCGAGCCTGGTGGCCCCTCCGGGCAGGAGCGAGCACCAGCTGGGTCTCGCCGTGGACGTGCTCTCCAGGGGTTTTCTGAGCAGGGGGCTGGTGGGCGACTTCGGCAGGACCCTCGAGGGGAGGTGGCTTCGGGAGAACGCGCATCGCTTCGGCTTCGTGGTGAGGTATCCGAAGGACAGGGAGCAGATCACCGGCTTTCAGCACGAGCCCTGGCACCTCAGGTACGTGGGGGAAGTTCACGCCTCGGCCATGAGGGAGATGGGGCTTTGCCTGGAGGAGTACCTGGAGCTGGTCGAGAGGCGAGGCGAGCTGGAGCTAAGGGGCCCGATGGGAAGGCGCTACAGGCTGCTCTTCCTGAAGGGCTTCGGCGAGGCCTCTCGGGTGGTCCTGGCCTCCGACCGCTTTAGGCTGGTCGAGTTCTACCCGGACAACAGGGGGAATTTGCTGCTGCTGCTGGAGCTGATCTAGGTTTCCTCGGGCCTGGCGACGGGGTTTATCTCCACCAGAAGCTCCACTATCCTCCTCATGGCCTCCGTGCACCCTTCGTCGGCCCCGATCCTCTCCTGGAGGTAGCAGGTTATGACCTGCGCGCAGGCGCTCGACAGAGCCCTCCTGGTGGCCTCCAGCTGGACCAGCACCTCCTCGCAGGGCTTGTCCTCCTCTATCATCCTCTGGACCCCCCGGAGCTGTCCCTCCACCCTGCGAAGCCTCCTGAGCACCCTCTCCTTGTCGCTGATCAAAGGGGCATCGCCTCCTTTTCGGACCATCTCCCTCCCCGTTTAGAATATAGTATACGCGCGGGTATGTGCTCGGGAAAGGCGATCGAGGATCCCCCGGGAGGTGGAAGCTTTGCCTAAGCTCCTGTTCTGCGGCAGAGGGGGGGGCGGCAAGAGCACCCTGGTGTCCCTGCTCGCCCTAAGGCTTAAAGGGGTTGGCGTTTTGGTGGTGGACGCAGACGAGTCCAACGAGGGCTTGCCCAGGATGCTGGGCCTTCCCTCCCCGCGCTCCTTGACCTCCTGGCTAGGAGGAAGAGGGGCGCTGAAGGACCAGCTCGCCTCCGGCAGGTTCCCCTTCGGCGAGCTGGAGCTTCCCTCGCTGGAGGGCCTTCCCGGCGAGTGCGTCTCCTCCAGGGAGGGGATCCGCCTGGTGGTGGTGGGGAAGGTGGAGGCCGCCGGCGAGGGCTGCGCCTGTCCCCACGGGGCCCTGGCCAGGTCCCTCCTCTCCTCCCTCAGGGGGGAGGGCTGGGTCCTGGTG
>CAYRKT010000006.1:0-42157 GCA_964425005.1 uncultured Synergistia bacterium | reverse complement strand
TTCCCAGGGTGAACTCCAAACTATCGCTCCCGCCCAAACCCCAAAACCCCACCCTGCCGTAGAGTTGGTCCCTGTACCGCCAGTCGAACCAGGCGTCCCCTCTCAGCGCCCCCTCGTCGACCCTGATCCCCACCTTCAAGGAGGAGTCGAAGCCCTTGCCCAGCTCGACCACCCGCCTCACCCCTGCGACGGCCCCCCTCAGATCCGAGGCGAACCCATCTCCCTCCAGGAGCGCTGAGGCCCTTTCGGCTAGGTTCTTTATGGAAGAGGCGGCCTCCCTCACCTTGCCCACCGCTTCCCTGAGCTCTGCGCCGGCTCTCCCATCGCGGTCGAACTCAGAGATCACCGTCCTAAGGCGATAGACCGAGCGCTCCAGGTTGGACAAAAGCTCCCTCACAGAGGATCTGTTCTCCTCGGCCAGCCTCCCATAGCCGGAGGCAGCTTGTCCCAGGGCGTCGGCAGCCCTCCTCACGGAACTCATGGTCCTCAAAAGCTCCTCCTTCAGCTCCCTCACGTCCCCGCTCAGTGAGGAGGACAGCTCCTCCAGGTTCCTCGCCAAACCGGCCATACTGTCGGAGATCCTCGGAAGATCCCTTACGAACCTGGAGATCGCCAGCTTCACGTCCTCCGAGCCCAAGACGTCGTTGAGGTGAGCGAAGGTCCTTTTCACCTCCTCCAGGCTCTCCTCGAGGGCTACCGAAACCTCCTCCAAACCCTTGGAGGAGCTGCCCCTTATGGGGACACCCCTCTCCAGAGGCTCGGAGGAGCTCCCCGGCCTTATCTCCAAAAACCTCTCCCCCAAAAGGCTGCTAAGACCTATCACGGCGGTGCTATCGGCGGGGACGAAAAGACCCCTGTCCACCAGGACCTCGACCCAAACCTTGCCCTCCTTGAGCCTTATCCCCTTCACCTCGCCCACCTCCACCCCCAGCATGAAGACGGGCGAGCCCCGCTTGAGGCCGCTGACGTTGTCGAAGACCACGGCCAGCTCCCTCTGGGGGGAGTAAAACCTCAAGAACCTCACCCCACCGACGGAGAGCAGGTAAAACAATATGAACATGCCCACCAGGAAGGTGGCGCCGACCTTGAGCTCTCTGGTCAATCCAGCACACCTCCCTCCGGCAGGAGATCCCTCCTGCCGCTCAAGAAGGCCACCACGTAGGGGTCCTCCGAGCCGAGGAGCTCCTCCTTGCTGCCCTCCCAGACCTTGGAGCCAGCCATCAGGAGCATCACCCGCTTCGCCACCCTCTTCACCAACATGATATCATGGCTCACCACGACGGAGGTCGTCTTAAACCTCTCGCTCAAGCTGGCTATGAGCTCCCCTATGGCCGAGGAGGTGATGGGGTCCAGGCCCGTGGTGGGTTCGTCGTAGAGGATCAACCTGGGGCGACGTATGAGGGCCCTGGCTATGGCTACCCTCTTGCGCATGCCCCCTGAAAGCTCCGAGGGATACTTGAAGAGCACCTCCGGACCCAGCTCCACGTTCCTCAACATCTCGACAGCGAGGTCCACCTCCTCGGAGCGGGTCATCTCAACCGAGAAGCCGTACCTCAGGGGGAAAAGCACGTTGTCCAGGACGTTCATGGAGTCGAAGAGGGCGTTGGCCTGGAAAACTATGCCCATCTGCCTCCTCGCCTCGGCCAGCGAGGTCTCCGCTCCCTCGCCGCGAAACAACCTGAAACCCAATACCTCCACTTCACCCTCGTCGGGCCGCAGAAAGCCCGACAGGACCTTGAGGAGGGTGGTCTTGCCGCAGCCCGAGGGACCTATGACGAAGGAGATCCCCCCCTCCTCCACCTCGATGGAGACGCCCCTGAGGGCCACCTTGTCCTCGAAGCGCTTGGTCAGGGACCTCCCGATCACAGCGAGGGGGGGCAAGGGAAGGCCTCACCTCCCGAAGAGGAGCAGCGATATCAGATAGTTGAAAGCCAAGACGGCCATGTTGCTCCACACCACCGCGCTGGTGGTGGACCTCCCCACCCCCCTGGCACCGCCCTCGGTCCTGAAGCCCCTCTCGCAGGATATCACGGTCATCAACAGGCCGAAGACCAGGGCCTTGAGGATGCTACCCAGGACGTCCAGCGGCTCCACGAAGAGCTCCACCGAGCGGTGGTATATGTAGAAGCTCACGCCCCTGGCCAGGCTGAAGAGGAGTCCTCCCAGCATCCCGACCGCGTCCGCGTAGAGCACCAAAGCGGGCATGGCGACGAGGCTGGCGAGCAACCTGGGCACCACGATGTAAGAGATGGGATCCACCCCGAAGCCCTCCACGGCGTCTATCTGTTCGGAGACCTTCATCGAGGCGACCTCCGCGGCCATCGCCGAGCCTACCCTCCCTATCACCACCACCGCGGTGAGCACAGGCCCCATCTCTCGGATCATGGACAGGGCTATCACTCCCCCTATGTACTCGGAGGCCCCGAACCTGAGGAACTGGTCTATGGTCTGGACGGCCAGCACCATGCCCGTGAAGAGGCTGGTGATGGTCACCACGAACAGGGAGTTCGACCCCACCTCCTCCACCGCCGAGAGCACGTCCTGAAGCCTCCAAAAGCGAGGGCCGATGAGCCTCCTCAGGGCGGAGGCGCCGAACAGGAGGAAGGAACCCATCGAGGAGACCAAGGCCATCGCTGGCCCCAACACGCGGTCGAGGGCTCCGAAGACCATCTCCCATCCCCTAACGCTCCACCGAGATGGTCTTGGTCACCCTGCCGTCCACGAACAGATCGGTGTACGTGGAGGCGCTGGCCTTGACCGAAGTCCCCTTGGAGGGCGCTCCCTTTCCCTTCTCCCCATGCTCCTTCGCCCTACCTCGGGCTACGTCAGCGCTGGGCCTGGGCTGTCCCGATCTCATCCTGGCCCCTGCGAAGAGACTTTCCCTCTCCGAGCCTTCGTCCTCCGCCATCTCCCCCTCGACGGCGGCCCCCTCCGACCAGTCCTTCAATATCTCGACCACCACCTGGTTGTTGCTCTCCTTCTTCGAGAGGTACTCCCACATCTCCTCCAAGCTCTTGAAGGTTGGGACCTCCTCCTGGCCGTACAGGCTCTCCATACCCCCACCTCTCACCATGAGGGTGTACCTACCGGCCTCCAGGTCCTTCGGGAGCTCGAGGGTCAGGCTGACCTCCTCCACCTCGCCCCTGTAGGCCCTGAGGGGGACCCTTATCTCCACCCTCTCGCCTGGACGATAGACCCTGTCCTCCACCTGCGCGTCCTCTATGTAGCCTATGAGCGGCCTCTTCGAAACCCTGACCCTCAGGTCCAGTCCTGCCGGGAAGATCTCCCTGAACCTGTTGAAGAGGAGCACGTCCAGCACCTCCCCTAGGTCCATGGCCACCTCCTTCGATATGTCCGACTCCGAGAAGAGGGCGTTTTGCCTCTCGAAGGCCTTGTCCATCCCGAGGCCCTCCACGCGCACCTCCACGAAGGCCGTGCCCTCGCCCAGCCTCCCCCAGGTGTCGTCCATGAGGCCCATCAGGGCTCTGGGCAGTATCACCCTGGCGAGGAAAGGATCGGAGACCACCTGGAAGCGCTTGACGGAGCTCACCCCCCTGTCCTCGTCCTCCAGCTCCATCTTGACGGACAACGCCCTGGGGAACCTCCCCAAGAAGCCCCCTATGGCCTCAGGCCTGTCCAGGGTGGTCTCGCCCACCATGTGAAGCGGTGTCCCCACCTTGAAGGGCCTCCTCACGCTGGGAACCGTGGCGTGCACGAAAGACTCGGTCAGGGGATAGGAGACCTCCCCCCTGTTCAGGAAGGGGTGCGCGAACGCCAAGAACCTCCCATCCCCCTCCACGTAGGAGAGGGTGCCCGTGGCACCCAGGCTCACGTCGCCCCAGCAGAGCTGGACTCCCACCGCAGAGCCAGGGGACAAGCTAGCCCTCTCCAGCACCGGAAGCGATCTGGAGCCGCCCGCCACCCTCAGGACCTCCGCGGGGTCGAACCCCAGCCTGGAGGCTATCTCCCTCCCGGACCTGTCGCTCAAGCCCGAGAAGGAGAGAAGCCCCCTTAAGGGCTTAAAGCCCCTGGGGTCGAAGGCCCACGGACCTCTCAAGCCAGAGACGGACGAGGGGGACAGGATGGGGATCGGCTCTGGGGGAGGATTTGGTCCGCCTCCAGGGGGAGGAGAGGGGTAGACGAGGCCGTTTAGGACCTGCACCAGCTCGTCGATGGGGGTTATCAGCCCCAGGCTAGGGTCGGCCATCTCCCATCCGTAGCCCAGAGCGCCCGCTATCCTCCCCCCTATCAGGAGGGGACTTCCGCTCATCCCAGCAGCGACTCCCCCCTCTCTGGCCACGAAGGAGGGATCCGTTATCTTCACGAGGATCAGGCTGCCAGGCTTTCCCACCAGGTCTATGACGCTGAGCACCCTCACAGGTATGGAGGAGATGTCCCTACCCTTGACCACGGTGAGCAACCTGCCGCTTTGGCCCGGCTTGACCTCCGAGAGCCACATCATCTGCAACCCCGTCGGCTGGGAGGCCGACGGGCAAACGCAAACGGCCAAAACCAAGAGCATCACCTGCACGGCCAAGGCCCAACGCCGCACCGAGAACTCACCCATCAGCCATTTCCCCTCTCCCCATAGGACTGTCAGGGCTACCGACTTTAGCTGGATCAAACCCCAGAGGCGGTCTGCTTCAAGTAGGCCATTATGAAGGCATCTATGTCCCCGTCCAGGACCTCCTCGACGCTGGAGGTCTCGACCCCGGTCCTGTGGTCCTTGACGTTCATGTAGGGGTGCAGGACGTAGGTCCTTATCTGGTTTCCCCAGGCTATCTCCCTCTTCTCCCCCTCGAGCTCAGCGAGCTTCTTCCTCCTCTCCTCCAGCATCCGCTCGTACAGCTTGGCCTTGAGGATCTTCAGGGCCATCTGCCTGTTCATGTGCTGGGACCTCTCGTTCTGGCAAGAGACCACTATGCCCGTGGGGATGTGGGTGATCCTCACCGCCGAGTCGGTCATGTTCACGTACTGTCCTCCAGCGCCGCTGGCCCTGAAGGTCTCCACCTTCAGGTCCTCCTCCCTTATCTCCACCTCCACGTCGTCCTCCACCAGGGGAGTTACGTCCACCGAGGCGAAGGAGGTGTGCCTCCTGCGGGCCGCGTCGAACGGGGATATCCTTATCAACCTGTGGACGCCCCTCTCGGCCTTGAGGTAGCCGTAGGCGTTCTCCCCCTCGATCAACAGCGTGGCGCTCCTTATCCCCGCCTCCGTCCCCTCCAGGTACTCGGTCACCTTAGCGGAGTAGCCCTTCCTCTGGGCCCACCTCAGATACATGCGAAGGAGCATCTCGGCCCAATCCTGTGAGTCCACCCCTCCGGCGCCCGGGTGAACGGAGAGTATCGCCCCGTTCCTGTCGAACTCACCCCTGAGGAGCCGCTCCAGGAGCAGGTCTCTCCCCAGCTGCAGGAAGCTGGCCGCGTGAGCCGCCAGCTCCTGCTGCAGTTCCAGGTCGGGCTCCTCGGAGAGCACCTCGGCTATGGCCTCTATCTCCTGGTAGATCTCCTCGAGCTTCGAAAGCCTCTCCCTTAACCTGTCCAGGTGCGAGAGGCGCTGGAGCCACCTCGCGGCGTCCTCCCTCTCCCAGAAGTCCGGAGAGGATAAGACCTCGTTTATGCCGGATATCTCGCCCTCTATAGCCGCCAGGTCAAAAGCTGTCGTGCAGCTCCCTGTGGAGGGAGCGCACTTCCCCCAAGACCTCTTGGTCGAGCACCATCGCGATCACTCCTCAGCTCTTCTTTTCGACGACCTCCACCGGCACCTCGTAGCTCGAGACCTGGTTCTTTATCTTGTCCCGAAGCGTTACCTCCAGGACGTACTCCCCAGGCGGCCAGTTGGAGAAGTCCACGTTCAAGCCCACGTACAGGTCCAGTATGGGGTTTCTGACCCTGAGCTCCTTGGTCTCCACGTCGCCGCTGGAGGAGGACTCGGAGAGGACCACCCCCTTCTTGTCCTTGACCCTCGCCGAGACGGACAAAGAGACCCTGTACCTGCCGTCCTGCTCCTTCACCTGGGCGAAGTTCAGGGGTTCTATGTACAGAAGCCCCCTGTCCCCAGGGGAGAAGCGGTTGCCCCTGGCCCTCTCCTCGTAGAAGCCGTAGCCCTCTATCCTGTCGACCCATATGGCCTTCAGGACCAGAAGGGGCAACCTGTTCTGGAGCTCCACTATCTCCATCTTCTTCTGAACCGTGAGGTTCGGGTTCTCCTCACCCCAGGCGACGGGAAGACCCCAAAGCGAGAGCGCAAGGGCCAGCGCGATAAGCCTAAGTCTGCCCACAGTCCTTCTCCCTCCTTTCTAGCTGGGCGCCACCAGGTTCCTGGCCGCCGACAGGGTGAGGGGGGAATGGAAGGAGACCACCCCCTCCACAGGATTGTAGAACAGGACGTCGTTCTCCACCAGCCACCTCACCCCTCCCCACTCCATGAAGGGCGCCTCCAGGGGAGCCCTGTCCACGAAGACGAAACCCTGGAGTATCGCCCTCACCTTGTCGTAGAGCTTGGGGTCCTCCACCTTCAGGGAGAGCATCTTCCTCCTCAGCACCCCCAGGGCGCCCTTCTGGAGGTCCGAGAGCACCGTGGGCAGAGGTAGTCCCACCTGGACGCCGGAGAGCACTTCGTTCCAGGCCCATAGGTCTCCGCCCACCACGTCCCATATCATCATGCACTCCCTGTTCTCAAACCCCAGCTCCGACAGCAGACGGAGCGCTTCCCCCTTCTCCAGGTGGTCCAGCAGGTAGTAGTTGAAACATCTGTCCATGTGCAGCTCCATGAAGAGGTCCTCCACGAAGAGGGCGTTGTTGCTCACCACCCAGCAGTGGGCTATGTGCTCCACCTTGGTCATGAGCACCAGCAGGTTCAAAAGCTCCTCCACGAACTGCCTGAGAGGTGAGCCCCTCGAGAGGTAGGCGTTCTGGAGCATCTGGATCTCGTCCAGCACCACCAGGTTGACCCTCCCCCTCCTGACGTTGTAGCGAAGCTTCTCCAGGAGGAAGCGAAAGGGGTTGAGATCCCCCTCCTGCAGCCTCTCGAGGACCCGGGGATCCACCACGAAGCCCTCGAACACCCCGCCTTCGACGCGAAAGAGGGGAAGATCCCTGGACCCACCCTCCCTTCTTCTGCCCCTTCCCCTCTCGAAGAAGACGGAGATAGGGTTGGAGGTGCTGGTGGCGCATAGCCCCCGAAAGTCGAACCAGTAGACGGCGTAGCGCCTGTCGAACCCTGCCTCCTTGGCCTTCTCCTCCACCACGCGCCTTATCAGGGTGCTCTTGCCGCAGGACCTAGGCCCCACGCAGAAGACGATGGAGTTGGGCTCCACCTCCATGAGCCTGTGGAAGTATCCCAGCTCCCTGGACCTGTTGAGGAACCTCAAGCTCCCACCCCCCTCATATGAGGCTCTGGATGGCGCTCATTATGGGAACGAATATGGAGAAGGCGATGATGGCCACCATTCCGCCCACCAGGACTATCAGCAGGGGTTCGAGGGCCGAGGCGAGGGTCTTCGTCTTCTCCTCCAGCTCCAGCTCGTACCAGCCCAAGACGTTCTCCAGGGCCCTCCCTATGTCGCCCGTCTCCTCCCCCACCTTGACCATCTGGACCACTAGCAGTGGGAAGATCCCCTCCTCGCCCATAGAAAAGCCCAGGGACATGCCGCCCTTCACCCTGCTGGCTATGCGCTCCATCGCCTCCTCCACCCTGGAGCTACCCGAGACCTTGCCCGCCAGCTCGAGCGCCTCCAGGAGGCTGAGCCCCGCCTCCAGCAGGGTGGACAGGGTCCTGAAGGTCCTTATCATGGCCGTCCTGTAGAGGAGGTCTCCGAGGACGGGGACCTTGAACTTCACGGAGTCCCTGACCTCCTTGAGGGAGGAAGACCTCACGAAGAAGAGCAGGGCCAGGACCGCCGAGAGGAGGAAGCCCACCACCAGGAACCATCTCTCCCGAAGGAAGCGGTTGAAGTCGAAGACCAGCCTGGTCACGAAGGGAACCTTGACGCCCAGACCCGCGAACACGGCCTCGAACCTCGGGACCACGAAGACCGACATGACCGCCAGAACCACCACGGAGAAGGCCACGACCACTACGGGGTAGGTGATGGCTGAGGCTACCTTCTTCTTCAGGGCCTCCTGGGCCTCGAGGAATGCGGCTATTCGCTCGAACGACCTGTCCAGGGTGCCGCTGCTCTCCCCGGCCCTCACGGTGTAGAGCACCACGTCCGGGAAGAGCCCCGACCTCTCCATGCTGCCCGAGAGGGATATGCCCCTCTCCACGTCCCCCTTCATCGCCCTTATCTTCTTAGAGAGGACGCCGCTCGAGGAGCTCGCAGCTGCGACGGAGAGGGCCTCCGCCAGGGAGACGCCGGCCTTGAGCATAGCGGCCATGTGCTTGAAGAAGAGCATCAGGTCGGACCCCTTGACCCTACCCAGAAGCTCCAGGATGGAGCCGACCCCGTCCGACCTCTCCGAGGCCTCCTCGAGGGAGATGGGTAGCAGCCCCTTCTCCCTGAGCTTAGAGAGGGCCTCGTCCAGGCTTTTAGCCTCCAGCACGCCGCTTTCGAGCTCTCCCCCCCTGTATCTCCTGGCCCTGTAGCTGTAAAAACCCACCTTCTAACCCTCCGGGCTAGAGGATGCCCCTGTAGAACCTGTCGGGGTCTCTGGCCATGGATCTCGCCACCTCCAGCGAGATCCTCCCCTCCTGGAGGAGCCTGGCCAGACATTGGTCCATGGTGTGCATGCCCTGCTCCTGTCCGGTCTGTATCACGTTGTAGAGCTGATAGGTCTTCCCCTCCCTTATCAGGTTCCTGACGGCCGGAGTCCCTATCATCAGCTCCGTGACCAACACCCTATCCCTGCCGTCGGCAGAGGGGACCAGCCTTTGGGCGCAGACCCCAAGCAGGACGTTGGAGAGCTGGACCTTGATCTGCTGCTGCTGGCTAGGGGGAAACACGTCCACCACGCGATCCACGCTCTGAGGCGCATCGGGGGTGTGGAGGGTAGCCAGGACCAGATGTCCCGTCTCCGCCGCCGTGATGGCGGCAGCTATGGTCTCCAGGTCCCTCATCTCGCCCACCATTATCACGTCCGGGTCCTGCCTCAAGACCCTCCTCAGGGCCTCCGCGAAGGACCTGGTGTCGCTGCCCACCTCCCTCTGGTTTATCACGGACTTCTTCGAGGAGAAGAGATACTCTATCGGGTCCTCGATGGTCACTATGTGGCAGGCCCTGTTCCTGTTGACGTGCTCCACCATGGCCGCCAGGGTGGTGGACTTTCCGCTTCCGGTCGGACCGGTGACCAAGAAGAGGCCGCTGTGCCTCATGGCCACCTCCTTGAGCTTGGAGGGTAGCCCCAGCTCCTCTATGCCCCTTATGCTGGAGGGCAAAACCCTGATGGCGGCCGATACACCGCCTCTGTCCATGTAGACGTTCACCCTGCACCTGTGGGACACGCCTCGGGGGTCGACGTGGGTGAAGGAGAAGTCCATCTCCCAGTTGGCCTCGAACGAGACCTGCTGTTCCGGCGACATGATCTCGTAGAGCATGGCGCGGGTGTCCTCCGGCGACAGCCTGTCGAAGGTCTCGTCCCTGCTCAGCTCTCCCCGGACCCTGAACAGGGGCCTATCGCCGTGGCACAGGTGCAGGTCGCTGGCCCCTAGCTCCACCGCCCTGTCAAGGAGGACTTTGACGCTCAAGAACACCAACCGCACCCCCTCAGACCAGGGTCTCCTGCAGCACCTCCTCCAGGCTGGTTATCCCCTGGAGAACCTTCTCCAGCCCCGCCTCCCGCAGGGGTCGCATCCCCATCTCCAGGGCCTTCTCTTTCAGGGCAGCGTAGTTAGATCCCCTTATGATTATCTCCCTAAGCTCCTGGGACACGGGCATCACCTCGAATATGCCCGTCCTCCCGCGATACCCCACGAACCCGCACTCGGGACACCCCACAGGGGCGTAGACCACGCTCCCAGCAGGTAGCCCGGTGGCCCTGGAGAGCTCCGTCGACACCTCGTAGGCCCTCTTGCAGGATGGGCAAAGCCTCCTCACCAGCCTCTGGGCTACCACCAGGGTGAGGGAGGCGGCCACCAAGAAGGGCTGAACGCCCATGTCCATCAACCGCAGGGGGACGCTGGGGGCGTCGTTAGTGTGGATGGTGGAGATCACCAGATGCCCTGTTAGGGCAGCCCTTATGCCGAGCTCAGCGGTCTCGGTGTCCCTCATCTCCCCTATGAATATCTTGTCCGGGTCTTGCCTCAGGATGGACCTCAGGACCTCGGCGAAGGTGAGCCCCGCCCTCTCGTTGACCTGCACCTGGTTGCACCCCTCTATCACGTACTCCACCGGGTCCTCCACGGAGATGATGTTCACCTCAGGGGAGTTCAGCCGCTTGAGCATGGCGTAGGCGGTGGTGGTCTTGCCGCTGCCGGTGGGACCGCTTATCAGGATCATGCCGTAGGGGAACCTCAGGACGTCCTCCACCAGCGCCATCTCCTGATGGCCCATCCCGATGGCCTTCAGGTCCGGCTCGAATCCCCCCCTGTCCAGCAACCTCATGACCAGCTTCTCGCCGAATATGGTGGGCATGGTGGATATGCGGACGTCCACCTGCTTGCCGCCCACGTCCACCACCACCCTTCCGTCCTGGGGCAACCGGCGCTCAGCTATGTCCATCCTCCCCAACACCTTGACCCTGGAGACCAGGGCGGGATGTACGTTGAGGGGAACCTGCATGATGTCGTAGAGGGTTCCATCCACCCTGGCCCTGATGCGACAGTACCCCTCCTGGGGCTCTATGTGGACGTCGGAGGCGCGGTTTCGAAGGGCCTCCTCCAGTATGGAGTTCAAGATGCCCACCGCAGGGGCGTCCTCGCCGCTCATCTCCTGGAGGCTTATCACGCCTCCCTCCCAACCGCCGGCACGAGGGGACGAGCCCTCCGGGAGGCTCTTTTGGACCCTGAGGAGGCCGTAGAAGACGTCCAACGCCCTTCGCACCTCGCTGGAGGGTGCGATGAAGACCTTCAGGTCCACTCCCAGTATCAGCCTGAGCTCGTCCATGGCGAGCACGTTCAACGGATCCTCCACCGCCACAGCTATGTCGCCCGAGTCCGTCCGAAAGAGGGGGACCACCCTGTACTTTCGCGCCAGCTCCTCGGGCACGGCCCTCAAGACCTCCAGGTCGGGCCTGTACTTGGAGAGGGATATAGAGGGTATCCCCAGCTGCCTGGAGAGGACCTCCACCAGCTTTGCCTCGGTGATGAGCCCGCTCTCCAGCAGGATCTCCCCCAGCCTCTTCTTGCCCAAAAGCCTTTGCCTCTCGAGAGCAGCCGAGAGCTGCTCCTCCGTTATGACGCCCTCCTCCACCAGCATGTCCCCAAGACGCCCGCTCCTCTTCGCCATCCACCCCTCACCGCGCCCCAGAGAGCTCCCACCGTAGTATAGCACAAACGGCGAAACCGCCCTCTCCGGGCGGGCAGGGAGGAAAACTTCGCAGAATCTGGGCTTGAACTAGAGGGCCGGGTCGTGTATAATACTTTAACCATTTAACAAAATAAAGGGGAGCGTGAGCGATTTGCCTGGTATCGCCGAAGACCTCAGATGCCCTCTGGCCGAGGGGGTAACGCCCCGAGGCAGCAGGCCGATCAAGCTGGACGCCAACGAGTTGCCCTTCGACCTCCCTCCCGGTCCGAAGGCCGAGCTGGTCAAGGCCGCCCTGGAGATCTCCTACAACCGCTACCCCGACCCGGAGGCGTGGTCGCTGAGGACGAAGTTGGCCGAGCGGTGGGGGGTATCTCCCCAGGGGGTGCTGGTGGGCAACGGAGGGGATGAGGTGTTGCAGATGCTCTTTTTGGCCTTCGTCGCCCCGGGCGACCTCGTCCTGATCCCTAACCCCTCCTTCTCCATGTTCGAGAGATACGCCCTCGCCTTCAGGGCCAAGTTGGTGAAGGTGGACTTCTCCTACCCCCAGCTGGAGCTGAAGGTGGAGCACCTCCTGGAGGGGATAGAGAGGCACCGTCCCAGGCTGGTCATCCTGGACAACCCTAACAACCCCACCGGACAGGTGGTGGACGAGGAGGGCCTTCGTGAGGCGGCAAGCCTCTGCGCCGAAAAGGGATCCGTCCTCGTGGTGGACGAGGCCTACGGTGAGTTCTACGGCAAAAGCGCGATAGCCCTCGTCAAAGAGGGCTTCGAGAACGTGGCGGTGGTGCGCACCTTCTCCAAGGCGTGGGGGCTCGCCGCCCTGAGGGTGGGCTACCTACTGGCGCAGAAGCCCATATGCGAGGCCGTGAAGGGCGTGAAACAACCCTTCAACGTCAACGCCTTCTCCCAGAGGGCCGCCGAGATCATGCTGCGCTACGGACAGTGGCTGGAGAGCAGGGTCATGTCGATAGTCTACCTGAGGGACAGGATAGTAAACGCCATAAACTCGAACCTCACCCTCTTCCGGGCGCGCCGAAGTCAGGCCAACTTCGTGTTGGTGGAAACCCCCCTGGGCGAGGAGGCGATCCTCAGAAAGGCGGAGGAGAAGGATATCAAGCTAAAGGTCCTCAAAAACCCCTTCGCCGACGGATGCTGGATAAGGCTGACCGTGGGATTAGAGGAGGAGATGGAGGCCTTCGTCTCCCTGTGCGAGGAGCTGGAGAGGGACAACTCCGCCCGCCGCGAGCACCTCATGCTAGCCTAGCCCGTTGAAATAAGGCTAACCAAATGATATAAATAATTCACATTGCTTTAAACGGAAATAGGGAAAGAAGGCCTGCAGCGGGGAAAGGGGTTGAGGTGGATGGCCGAGAAGTGGAAGGACGAGCTGACCGATCAGCTGTGCAGGGCTTTCCTCTCCCTGAGGACCATCGACGAGGTGTATCGCTTCCTGGAGGACGTGGCCACCATCGGGGAGATAAGGGCGCTCGCGCAGCGCCTGGAGGTGGCGCGCCTGCTGAGCGAGGGCTACACTTACCCCCAAATAGCCCAGAAGACCGGCACCAGCACTGCGACCATAACGAGGGTGAAGAAGTTCCTGGAGTACGGGGCCGACGGGTACAAGTTGGTCCTGGAGAGGTTGAAGGGAGGAAGCGGCGAAGGGGAGCCCTCCGCCGCCAAAGGTTAGATCCGCCGCGAAGGGTTAGCCTTCGTGGTCGTGTTCCTCGCCTATGAGGTGCTGCACCTCGTGGTCCAAGCTAACCATGAGGTTGAAGAGGCTCAAGAGCGCCAGTTTCTTGTAGGTCAAGACCTCGCCCAGGGCCTCCTTCACCTCCTGCGAGGCCACCGCGAAGCGGCGCGCGGCCAAGGCGTTTATGGACTCCAGCTCCTCGGCCATGGAGGTCCTCACCAACTCCAGCATCTCGTCCTCCGATGAGATGGAGTTGGCCCCGAGGATCTCCCCCTCGCCTCTGGCGTTTATCACGCACACAGGACATCGCCTCCCTTGCGCGGCCATCCGGCCGCGGATCTCACATAATCCTATCACAGAGCCGCAGGACGGGGCACTCGTCGCAAAGTGGCCTCCTCGCCGAGCAGATCCTCCTGCCGTGGGAGATCACGTTGAGGTGGAAAGGCCCGTACCGCTCCCTAGGCAAAAGCGACTCCAGGATCTCCTGAGCCCTGTCGGGCGGCGTCCTCCTCCCGTAGAGGCCGAACCTCGAGCAGACGCGGTGCACGTGGGTGTCCACGGGCAGCCTCGGAAAACCGAGGGAGAAGAGCATGACGCAGGAGGCGGTCTTCCTCCCCACCCCCTTAAGCGACAAGAGCCAGCGCCAGGCCCCCTCCTCCCCGAGTCCCTTGAGCCCCTCCAGCGAGGCGGACCCGAAATCAGATAGGACCCTGTCGAGCAGCCCCCTGATCCTCAAAGCCTTGATCTTACCTAAACCGGCAGGTCTTATGGCCTCCTCCAGCTCCTCGAGGGAGAGCGAAAGCGCCTTGGACCAATCCCCCCCGCACCTCTCCCTCAACCTGGAATAAGCGGCGAAGCTGTTCTTGTCGTTGGTGTTCTGGGAGAGCACGGTCAGTATCAGCTCCTCGAGGGGGTCCGACCTATCGGCCCTTATCCTCTCGAGCAGAGCGGAGCCGCCGTATTCGCCCTCCAGGACCTCATCTATGACGGAAAGCCTATCCCTCCAGGGATCGAGCGCCTCGACGCGCCTCAAGGGCGCCCCTTCCCCCCACGACGACGGGCCGACCTCGCCCTCTCCCCAGAGCGGCCGGACCTGATGATCCTCTCCCACTCCTTGAGCCTCTGGCTCACCAGATGGTGCACGCTCCCCTTGCTCCAGCCCCCTCCCCTGAGCCTTCTGCCGGCAGGAACACCGGTCAGTATCTCTATACCCTCCTCCACGGTGGAGACCGCCCACAGGTGGAACTTGCCCTCCTCTATGGCCCTCCTCACGTCAGACCTGAGCATCAGGTTGCACACGTTCTGCCTCGGTATGATCACTCCTTGCCTGCCGGTGAGCCCCCGCATGGAGCAGTAGTCGAAGAATCCCTCTATCTTCTCGTTCACGCCCCCTATGGGCTGGATCTCCCCCTTCTGGTTCACCGAGCCGGTCACCGCTATCCCCTGGTCCAGGGGCAAACCGGACAGGGCCGAGAGCAGGCAGTAGAGCTCCGTCGAGGAGGCGCTGTCCCCTTCCACCTCCTCGTAGGTCTGTTCGAAGGTCAGCCTGGCCGACATGGATATGGGCATGTCCTGGCCGTAGGTGTTGCTGATGTAGCTGGCGAGGATCATGACGCCCTTGTTGTGGATGGGACCTGCCAGCTTCGTCTCCCTCTCTATGTGGACCACGCCCTCGTCCCCCATGAAGCAGTTGGCCGTTATCCTGACGGGCCTGCCGAAGACGTGATCGCCCACGTTTATCACCGTGAGGCCGTTTATCTGCCCCACCCTCTTGCCCTCGGTGTCCACCAGGATCTGGCCGTCCCGGAACATCTGCTTGATCTTATCCTCTATCAGGCTGACCCTGAAGGTCCTCTCCTGGATGGCCCTCTCCACGTGCTCCCCCATCACCACGTCCAGGCCATCCCGGGTGGCCCAGTAGTTGGCCTCTATGACCACCTCGGATATGCGGTTGAACTGGGTGGACATCCTACCCTGGTGGGACGCGAGCCGGGAGGCGTAGTCGACCACCTTGGCCACCGCCTCGGCGGAGAAGTGGCGAAGGCCCTCCTTCCTGACCATCCCCGCTATGAAACGAGCTATCCCCCTCTCGGTCTCCTCGTTCCTCTCCATGTCCACGTCGAAGTCGGCCTTGACCTTGAAGAGCTTCTGGAACTCCTGGTCGTAAACGCTGAGGAGGTGATAGAGCCACCTCTGACCTATCACCACCACCTTGAGCTTGACGGGTATGGCCTCCGGCCTCAAGGAGGACATGGGGATGAACCCCAGCTGCTCCCCCAGGTTCTCTATCCTTATCTCGCCGGTCTTCAAGACCCTCTTGAGGGCCTCCCAGGAGAAGAAGTTCCGAAGCAGATCCTCCGCCTCCAGCACCAGGTAGCCGCCGTTGGCCCTGTGTATGGCCCCAGCCATTATCCTGGTGAAGTCGGTGTACAAAAACCCCATCCTGCTCTCGTACTCCACCTTGCCCATCAGGTTGTAGTAGGTGGGGTTGGTCTCCCTAACCACAGGAGCCCCCTCCCCTTCCTCGCGCGACACGAAGACGTTGACCTTGTAGCGGGTGAACTCCAGCTTGTCCCCGTCCTTCTCCTCGGAGACGGCTATGAAGGCCCCGAAGTTGTCCAGGACGTCCTCCATCAGGTCGTCCAGCCAAGCCCCTATCTTATCCGAGAAGGAGAAGCGAGATTTCAGCTCCGCTATGGGCTGCTCCACCACGTTCCTGCATATCTCCCTGTCCAGCTCCTTTATCTTGAGCTGCAGGTCCTTCTCCATGTTGCGGATCTCCCTCAGGACCTCCATGGTGCGGTTGGAGATCTCCTCGGAGAGGCGCTGTAAGGCCCTCTTCTCCTCGTCGCTCAGGGCCTCGAACTCCTCCTGCCTCATCTCCCTCTTGACGGGCCTGCCGTCCATCTCCTCCTCCAGCAAGGGCACGTTCACGAAGCCCTGAGGGGTCCTCTTCACGGCAAACCCCCTCTCGAAGGCCCATCTCTTCAGCTCATCCATCATGTCGTTTACCTTCTCCTGAAACTCCCTTATGAAGACCGCCTTGGCCTCCTCGTACTCCCCCTTCTCGAATGCCCTTGGGATCAGCCTCCTGAGGTCCTGGATCAGATCGTCCACGGCCTTGGCGAAGACCCTCCCCATGGAGGCGGGTAGCTCCAGGGCCTGCGGCGAGCCGGGGTTCTTGAAGTTGAAGACGTAGCACCAGTCCGAGGGAGCTGGTTCACCCTTCGCCAGTTCCACCAACCTGTTGAGGACGTAGGTAGTCCTACCGCTGCCGGGCCTTCCCACCACGAACACGTTGTAGCCGCTGTTCTTCACCTGAAGGCCGAAGTCCAGGGAGCGCAGGGCCCTTTCCTGTCCGATAAGACTAGTTATGGGCTCGAGCTCAGCGGTGCTCTCGAACCCCAGGCTCCTGGGGTCGCAGAGCCTCGCCACCTGAGAGGCCTTCAACCTGAGGGCGTCCACAGGGCTCTCCTTAGCCATCGAGCTCTCTCCTCCCCTCGCTTGCTTCTCGTATCCCCGCAGCTTCGGCTATTTTAGAACAAACCTCGTGGATCTCGCCACCACCCACGAGGAGAGGCCCGCTGTACAGGACCAGGTGCTGGCCTGGGGTTAGGGCGAAAGCCGGCCTGAGGAACTCCACCCTGGCGCTCCCGGTCGCCCCGTCGACGGCGCACACTACGCAGGGGATGGGGTCGGCCCTGTACCTGTGCCTGGCGAGGTATACGCGACCGGGCTCGACTTCCTCGAGGAGGTTCAGCCCGACCAGCGCACATCCACGGAAGCTAGCGTCCTCTCTGCTTCCCACCAGCAGGGCGTTCCTCTCAGGGTCCATCCCCACCACGTACATAGGGCCTCGGGCGGAGGAGATACCCAGGCCCCTCCGCTGGCCGACCGTGTAGAAGGGCAAGCCCCGATGGCTCCCCAAGATCCTACCCTCCAGGTCCAGTATGGGACCGGGTTCGACCTTCGTGCCGCGCATAGAGAGACGAAGCTCCAGGAAACAGGCCAGATCACCCTCCACGAAGCAGAGGTCCTGGCTTTCGTCCTCGGGGACCGGCAGGCCCCTCGACGCCACCAGGGACCTTACCTCCCCCTTGCTCGTCGATCCAAGGGGGAAGACGACCCTCCGAAGCACCTCTCGGCTCAGCCTGTAAAGGACGTAGCTCTGGTCCTTGGAGGAGGGGTGCGATAGAAGCCCCATCTCGCCTCTCATAGAGGGATAGATCCTGCAGTAGTGGCCGGTGGCCAAAAGATCAACGCCCCGCTTCTCCGCCAGGTCGAGCAACGACCTGAACTTGACCCGCTCGTTGCACAGAGGACACGGGTTGGGCGTCCTCCCCGACAGGTAAGCCTCGACGAAGGGAGATACCACCTCCTCCTCGAAGGCCCTCCTGGCGTCGACCACCAAGTGCTCGATCCCCAGGGCCTCGGCCACGCGAGCGGCCCTCTCGGCGACCCTCCAGTGAAGGTCCGAGAACACCAGGGTGGCCCCCAGCACCCAGAAGCCCCTCTCGAGCAGGATCAGGGCCGCCGCGGAGCTATCCACACCCCCGCTCATCGCGACGAGGACGGACCTGTCCTCCACTGAAGCCTCACCGACCCGAGCGCTCCAGGTCCACCCCGGATGGGGGGAAGATCAGTACTCCACGCCCTGCCGCGCGGGCACGCCCTCCCTGTAGGGGTGCTTGACCTCGACCACCTCGCTCACCAGATCGGCCCGCTCGAGAAGCTCCCGGGGCGCGTAGCGCCCCGTGAGGACGAGCTCCACCCCATGGGGCTTGAGCTCTATCAGCTCCAGCACCTCCTTAAGACCTATGAGCCCGTAGTGGAGCGCCACGTTCACCTCGTCCAGGATGACCAGGTCGTACTCTCCGCTCCGCAGGGCCTCCCTGGCCAGCTCCAGCCCGCGCCTGGCCTCCTTGAGGTCCTCGGGATGGGGGTTCTCCTTGTTCACGAACTCAGCCCTGCCGGTCCTCACCAGCTTGAAGCCCGGCAAGAAGGCGCTCGAGGCTATCTCCCCGTAGAAGTCCCAACCCTTTAGGAACTGGATCATGACCACCTTGAAACCGTGACCCACCGCCCTGAGGGCCAGGCCGAGCGCGGCCGTGGTCTTGCCCTTGCCGTTGCCCGTGTAGATTTGAACTAAACCCCTGTCCCTTACGGACAAATTCAAACCGATCGACCCCCCAAGTCGTTTGCTTTGCCGCAGCGGACATCGTATTCTACAATACGGGATGATCGATGGACAACCGCGCTCTGGAGAGGAGGTTCCTGGTCGAAGGCGTGGTCCAGGGGGTGGGCTTTAGGCCCCTCTGCGCCAGGATCGCCGCCAGGGTCGGAGTCGGAGGCTCGGTCAGAAACGTCCCGGAGGGGGTGGAGCTGGTCCTGAGGGGAAAGCCCCGGCAAATAGAGCTCTTCCTGGAGCTTCTGAGGGAAGAGCTTCCCCCTCTGGCCAGGATAGACTCCCTGCGGGAGGTGGAGTCGAGGGAGATCGAGGCGAAAACCGTCCACCCCTTCGAGATAGGGGAGAGCAGGGGGGAGGGTAACAGAGGGGTCATACCTCCGCCGGACGTTCGCCTATGCTCCGACTGCCTCAGGGAGATGATGGACCCCTCGGACAGGCGGCACAGATATCCCTTCATCAACTGCACCGACTGCGGCCCGCGATTCACCATAATCAAGTCCCTCCCCTACGACAGGAAGAACACCACCATGGCGGCCTTCGAGATGTGCGAGGCCTGCTCCGGGGAGTACCACGATCCGCTCAGCAGAAGATATCACGCCCAACCCAACGCCTGTCCCAGGTGCGGCCCAAGGCTTCGACTCCTCTCCGCCGAGGGAAAGCTCGTCGCAGAGGGCGAGGACGCCTTATCCGAGGCCAAGTCCTACCTGGCCAGGGGCAACATAGGCGCCGTAAAGGGGCTTGGGGGCTTTCACCTGGCCGTCGATCCGTCCAAGGAGGGGGCAGTCCTGGAGCTTCGAAGGAGGAAGGGTAGACCCCACAAGCCCTTCGCCCTCATGGTCCGATCCATCGAGGTGGCGCGGGCGCTTTGCAAGATCACGCCGCTGGAGGAAAGGGAGCTCCTGTCGTTTCGAGCTCCCATAGTCCTGGCCGAAAAACGCGATCCATCGCTCTGGCCGTGGGTGGCACCGGGGCAGAGGCGCTTCGGGGTGATGCTGCCTTACACGCCCCTCCACCACCTCCTGATGGAGGACTTCGAGGCCCTGGTCATGACCAGCGCCAACGTCTCGGGCGAGCCCATAGCCAAGGACGAAGAGGAGATATGGAGGCATCTACGGGGCCTCGTGGACTTCGTCCTCTCCCACGACAGGCCCATCCACGTGAGGTGCGACGACTCAGTGGAGCTGGAGGCCGGGGGCAAGGTGGTGCTGGTCCGGCGTTCCAGGGGATATGTGCCCTCCCCCCTCAGGCTCGAGCTAGGGGGCGACGAGGTGGTCCTGGGGCTCGGGGCCGAGGAGAAGGCCACCTTCTCGCTGCTGAAGGGAAGCCTTCTGTTCCCCAGCCAATACCTCGGGGATCTCAAGGACCAAAGGACGGTGGACAACTACTCCTCGGTGCTGGAGCACTTCCTCAAGCTCTTCGACGTCCAACCGGACGTCCTGGCCTGCGACCTGCACCCCAGGTACGTCTCCACCCAGCTGGGGGAGGAGCTCTCCAGGATCTCCGGCATACCGCTCTTCAGGGTTCAACACCACCACGCCCACCTCGCCGCCTGCCTGGCGGAGAACGGCATGGCGAGGGAGAAGGCGCTGGGCCTTATACTGGACGGCACCGGCTACGGCGAGGACGGGTCGGTCTGGGGGGGGGAGCTGCTCCTGGGAGATGCCTCCTCCTCCATCAGGGTGGGGCACCTGCTGGGAACGCCGATGCCCGGAGGCGAGGCGGCCATAAAGAACCCATACAGGATGGCCGTCTCCTACCTCCACGCCTCCATGGGCGAAAGAGGGCTAGAGGTGGCCTCAGCTCTGTTCGAGGGCAGGGAAAGGGAGCTGTCGATCCTCAAGGCGATCCTGGAGCGAAACCTCGGTCCCATCACCACCAGCTGCGGCAGGCTGTTCGACGGGGTCTCCGCCCTCCTGGGGATCAGGGAGCAGATCACCTACGAGGCCCAGGCCGCCATGGAGCTAGAAGCCCTCTGCGGCGACCTCGAGGAGGCGGATCCGCTCCCCTACGGTATGCGCTGGGAGGACAAGGGCCTCGTCCTGGACTGGCGTCCCACCATCGAAGCCCTCGTCGAGAGGAGGCTCAGGGGCGAGGGCAAGGACAAGCTCTCCTCCTCCTTCCACCTGACCCTCTGTCGCGCCCTCAGGGATATGGTCCTGGAGGCCTCCAAGGAACTAGGCGTGCGAAGGGTATGCCTGTCGGGCGGCGTCTTCTTCAACAAGGTGATGAGCGAACGCCTGCCCCGCGAGCTCGAGAGGGTGGGGCTCACCGTCCTCACGCACCGCCACCTCTCCCCGGGCGACGAATGCGTCAGCGCAGGCCAGGCCGTGGCCGCAGCGCTAAGGTCCTCGAGGACGAGGGGATAAGCCTCACAGGCCGAACCTGGAGAAGACCTCGTCCACGTGGCGCAGGAAGAACGAGGCGTCGAACAGACGGGCCAAGTCCTCCCCCAGCAAAGCCCTGACCCTATCGTCCCCCTCTAGCAGCTCCCGCAGGTCCTTGCCCTCCTCCCAGCACCTCATCGAGTATCCCTGGACCAGCTCGTAGGCTTCCTTCCTGTCCATCCCGCGCTCCACCAGCGCCAGCATCACCCTCTGGGAGAACAGCAAGCCCCTCGTTAGATCCAGGTTCCTGGCCATCCTCTCCTGGTCCACCACTAGTCCCTCCAAGACCCTCCTGGTCAACCGCAGGGAGTAGTGGACCAGGTTGAAAGCATCGGGCCATATGACCCTCTCCACCGAGGAGTGGGAGATGTCCCTCTCGTGCCACAGGGCCTGGTTCTCCAGGGCTGCCGCAGCATAACCCCTCATCAGCCTGGCGAGCCCGCATATCCTCTCGCACATCACGGGGTTCTTCTTGTGGGGCATGGCGCTGGACCCCTTCTGCCCCTTCTTGAAGGGCTCCAGGGCCTCCAGCACCTCGGTGCGCTGCAGGTGCCTTATCTCGGTGGCGATCCTCTCCAGGGTCCCCATAAGGACCGCCAACACCGAGGTCAAGACCGCGTGGGAGTCCCTCTGGAGTATCTGGTTGGAGACCTTAGCGGGCTTGAGCCCAAGCTTCTCGCAGACGTAGCTCTCCACCTCGGGCGGGCAGTGGGCGTAGGTGCCCACAGCTCCTGAGACCTTGCCCACCGATATCTCCTCCTCGACCCAGCTGAGCCTGGCCAGATCCCTCTCCATCTCGTAGCACCAGTTGAGGACTTTGAGGCCGAAGGTCATGGGCTCGGCGTGGACGCCGTGGGTCCTCCCCACACAGGGGGTGTGCTTATATCTCCTGGCGAGATCCCTTGCGCAGTCCAGCAGGGATGAGAGCTCCCCCCTCAGCACCTCCAGGGACTCCCTCAGGAGCAGCGCGTTGGCCGTGTCCACCACGTCGTAGGAGGTGAGCCCCATGTGGACGAACCTGCCGTCCTCGCCCACCCTCTCGGCCACGCACTGCACGAAGGCTATGACGTCGTGCTCCACCTCCTTCTCTATCTCAGCTATCCTGATGGGGTCGAAGGAGGCCCTCTCCCTTATCCTCTCGAGCGAGTCGTCGGGTATCAGACCGAGCCTGTTCCAGGCCTCGCAGGCGGCTATCTCCACCTCGAGCCACTTGCTGTATCTGTTCTCCTGGCTCCATATCCTCCTCATCTCCTCCGTGGAGTAGCGTTCGATCAAGGCCTAAAACCCCCCTTCTTGATCTCCCCGAGGTATGATCTCCTGAGCTCGTCGAAGAAGGCCAGGTAGCGAGCGTCCCGGTAGTCAGGATAGGTGTAGTCGTGGAAGGTCCATCGCCCCCTCCTGTAGCGAAGGGTGACCTCCGCGTAGATCCCTTCTCCCACGTAGACCCTGTGGGCGCTGTCCTTGGTGGTGAAGAGCACCACCCTGGCCGCGTCCAGGTAGCCGGGGTCCAGGTTGACCCTCCTCCCCTCCCCGCCGCCGGAGATCTCCTCTAAGAAGTTGGAGAGGTGCTTGAGCCTGAAGAGACCCTCGGGCGACACAAGACCTCTCGTCGAGGCGAAACGCCTGAGGAGATGAGCTCCTATCGAGGCGTAGTAGTCGGTCCAGGTGAAGGGCCACTCCTCGCTCAGGAGATCGATCTCCCCCACGTACCTGGCTATCTGGCGGATCGACCAATCGAAGACCTCACGGGATGGATAGAGCATGGCGAAGAAAAGCTTCACGGGGGAGGGTCCTCTCACCTGGCCCAAGCTCAATCATCCCTCTCGAAGGATATCCCAAGCCTCTTCATCCGATACTGCAAGGTCTGCCTGGGTATGCCCAAGAGCTTGGCCGCCCCAGATATGCTGCCGGTGGAGCTCAGGGCCTCCACTATGGCCTCCCGCTCGGTGTCCCTGAGGAGCTCCTTCAAGGTGGTGACCTGGGAGTTGACAGGGAAGACCTCGCTCGAGGGGCTCGACAGGAAGACCCTCCCTATCCTCCTGCCCTCGTGGAACAGCTCGAAAGAAGCGTCGGACTCAGATTGCGCCCAGAACTGCCCCCTCACCGCCCTGCCGCCCTCGTCCACCACCGCCACCTTCCTGCCGTCGGCCACCATCTCGGAGAAGAGGACCTCGAAGGCCTTGGCCAACAGGACCATGTCCTTCAGGGAGCTTATCGACTCGGTGACGTCCTGGACCAGCACCAACCTCCCCTCCCCCACTTCGTAGGCCTCCGCGCAAAAGCTTCTGCCGTACAGCTCGAAGATGGGATCCCCCTTGGCCAGCAGGGGGCCAGCCTCCTCCGCCGCGGTATCTCCGCCCAGCAGGGAGATCAACGCCCGGTTCATCCTAACCGATCCGTCCAAGCCCACCAGGGCGAGCGGCATGGGCATAAGGGAGATCGCCTCCAACAGGGGCGAATCGGAGGGGACATCGCCCTGGGGTGAGCCCACCGACGACAGCACCTTCCCCTTGGGCCATAACCCGACGAAGCTCCCGTCCGAGCGGAACACGGGCAGGCTCTTGACCCTGTCGTCCACCACCAGCTTTCCCAGTATGAGCTTTCGGCGCTCCTCGTCGATGGGGACGCGAGCCAGCAAGAACGGGGCATCCTCCCCCTCCTGCTCGAGGCGGGACATCAGGAGGTCCTTGTCCAGGAGGGCCTCGACCCTCGTCCCCCCCTGGTCCAAGACGGCCAGGTAGTCCGACTTCTGACAGAAGAGGACCCTTAGGACCTCCCTGACCAGGACCGGAGACCCCTTTGGCCTCTCGCCCGTCAAGAAGCCCTCACCCCCAGCAGAGCGGCGGCGAAGGACCTAGGATCGAAGGGGATGAGGTCGTCGTCCCCCTCCCCCACCCCTATGTACCGCACGGGGAGGGACAGCTTCGTCCCGATCTCCACCACCACCCCTCCCTTGGCGCTGCTGTCGTACTTGGTGAGCACCACCCCCGTGACCCTGAACCTGGAAGCGAAGGTCTGAGCCTGCCTCAACCCGTTCTGGCCTGTGACGGCGTCCAGGACCAGCAAGCTCTCCCTGGGTTCGCCCTCCAGGAGCCTGGAACATACCCTGAAGACCTTGGAGAGCTCCTCCATCAGGTTGTGCCTGGTGTGCAACCTCCCCGCCGTGTCCACCAAAACCAGGTCCTCCCCCCGGGCGATGGCCGACGAGACGGCGTCGTGGACCACCGCGGCCGGATCAGCCCCCTCGCCCTGGGAGACGACCCTGAAGCCTACCCTGGAGGCCCAGACCTTGAGCTGATCGGAGGCAGCTGCCCTGAAGGTGTCGGCTGCTGCCACCACCACCCTCTTGCCCAGGTCGGAGAAACGCCTAGCCAGCTTGGCCACAGTGGTGGTCTTGCCGCTGCCGTTAACCCCCAGGAAGAGGACCACCGCGGGGCGACCGCCCTCGATCCTGAGCTCCTCCCCCGCCCCAGGGGTGGATAGCCTTTCCGCCAGGAGCGAGACGAACTCGAGCCTGGCCTCCTCGGGAGCGAAGGCCCTCGAGGAAAGCCTCCTCCTCAGGTCCTCCACCAGAGAGGAGGCGAGCTCAAGGCCCACGTCCCCTGAGATCAAGACCTCCTCCAGCTCGTCGAAGAAGCCCTCGTCCAGGGAAGTCCTGGAGAAAACCCCCTTAAGGGCTTCCCCCCACGACGTGGTCAAACCGGAAAGCCTAGAAAATAGCCCCTTGAGCATGAGCTAACCCCCCCACGCGATCGGCCCCATCGGACGGGGCTACCTCCCGAGCGAAACTCCTCGAGATCCACTCCCCCTCGGGGCAAGAAAGATTATATTGCAAAGGCCTTCTCCTAAGGATGGCCCCGAGGCTAAAATTTAGTCCATGAGCTCGGAGAGCAGGCTCTTGGAGATCCCGCTCGAGAGGGGTTCGCCCATCCCATTGCACGAGCAGATGGCCGACTATCTGGGCGAACTGCTCAGCGCTGGGGTCGTACCGCCCGGGAGCAAACTGCCCTCGGAGAGGACCCTGGCCAGCTTCCTGGGGGTGAGCCGGGGTGTGATATCGAGGGCCTACGAGAGGCTCAAGGACCTCGGGCTACTGGAGAAGAGGGCAAGGAGCGGCGTATACGCTAAGGCATCGACGGGAGCACACAGGGAACCCTCGACCAGGGGCTTCGTGGCCCTGGCGGACTGCACGGCCGAGCACATAAAGCCATCGCCCCTGGAGTCCCTGCCGGAGGGCCTGTCCGTCAAGGACCTGGGCAGTACCTGGCTGGAGTCAGCGGGCTCGCCCAGCTTCGACGAGCTGGAGGCATCCCTGAAGGCCGAGCTCCGTTCCTTCCTGGCCACCCGAAGCCTGCTGGCCTCGGAGGGGGAGATAACGCCGGTGGAGGGGGTTCAAAGGGGCATATTCCTGACCCTCTGGGCCTTAGGCGCCAGGAGGCCCTCCCTCTGGGTGGAGGAGCTCACCTTCCCCGCTGTGCTGGAGGTGGCCAGGGCCTTGAGGCTCAGGGTGAAGCGTTTGCCCATGGACGAAGAGAGGATGCTGGAAAAGCTCAGCCTCGAGGCCATCCCCGGAGAGATGGTCTACCTGATCCCGAGCATCCACAACCCCACCACCAGGTGCATAAGCCCCAGGGCCAGGTCGGCCCTGCTGGAGCTGGCCAGAGAGAGGGAGCTATATCTGATAGAGGACGACTCCTTCGGGGAGCTCAAGTTCGAGGGACACGTCATGCCGAGCCTCAGGGGTTCCTCTGGCGGAGACCCTCGGGTGATCTACCTGGGGAGCTTCTGCCAGGCCATAACCCCTGGGCTCAAGCTGGGGTACGTGGTCTGCGAACGTGGGCTCGCGGAGGAGATATCCAAGGCCAGGCTCAAGCTCGGGGGCACAGGTCAGAACACCGTATGGGCGGCGGCGAAGAAGCTCCTCTCCACAGGGGCGGTGGACGAGCTCCTCTCGAGGGCCAGGAGGACGCTCTCGGCGAAGCTCAACCTTCTGCTCCAGGCCCTGGAGGAGAGGGGTCTCAGGGAGAAGGCCAAGCGCTTGCCCCTCGGCGGGGTGGGGATCTTCCTGGAGGACCTCGGGATCCCGGGCTCCGTCCTGTCGGGGAGGTTAGCCCGAAGGGGGATTCTGGTTCGCCCCGCCAAGGCCTTCCACGTCCTGGGGAAGGACCTAGACGCCATAAGGCTCAACTTCTCCTCCCTCTCCGCCCAGGAGATCAAGAGGCTAGCCGCGGAGCTGTCGATGGCCTTAAATCCCTAGTCGAAGGTCTTCCTCCCAGTCCAGAGGCCCAGGGCCAGGGTCGCCAAAGCTCCGAGCCCTCCCCAGAGGATCCACTGGGGTCTTCCCTCCCCCACCAGGAAGGAGAAGGCACCAGCCACCGCGAGGCCTCCAAAACCCATGGAGAGGAGGCCTAGGGTCATCGTCAGGTAGCCTAAGACCCTCTTCCCAGCCATATCAGCAGCAGGAACGACGCCGAGAGGGGTCCGAGGAGAAGACCAGGCCAAGAAGTTCCTGCGCGGCATCCTCCCCCCCCTCCGGAGGGAGCAGGCGAGGCCTCCGTGGAAATAAGAGCCAAGGCGTCCAAAACCCCTCCGGATCGGACGGAGGGCACCTGATATCCCTCCCTCACGGAGGACATCAGCGCCTCCTTGGCCTCGGTCGGACCCAGGTGGGGCTTAAGCCCAAACAGGAGCGCCAAAGCCCCGCAGACCACGGGGGCGGAGAAGGAGGTGCCATCAGCCCTCGCGTAGCCACCCCCTCTGGAGGTGGTAAGCATCTCCACGCCCGGGGCAGCTGTCCAGACGGCGCCGTAGCCCCTGTTGGAGAACTGGGCGAGCTTCCCGTCGAAATCCACCGCGGCCACGGAGATGTGCCCAGGGTGTACCACGCTGGTGGGATAAGCGTACCTGGAGTCCAGGTCAGCCCCGTCGTTGCCGGCAGAGGAGACCAAAGTGATCCCAGCGTCGAAGGCCCTCTCGATCATCCCCCTTATGGCCACCTCGTAGTCCCGCTGGGGAGAAGAATAGGGAGAGGTGTTGAAGCTCAAGTTTATCAACCTGACGTCGATGCCCCTGAGCCTCTTGCCTATCACGTAGTCGAAGGCCCTGGCCAAATCCGCGAGGGTCAGGCTCCCTCCCTCTGAGGCCTTGACCACCATGAGCTTCGAGCGGGGGGCGCACCCCAGGACGCCCTCGCCGTTGGCGGAGGCAGCTATCAAGCCGGCCACCCTAGTGCCGTGACCAAGGAGGTCCGAGACGTCGCCTCCCCCCGAGAGGACGTTAGCCCCATGGACGTCGTCGACGAACCCGTCCCCGTCGTCGTCGACCCCGTTCCCCGGGACTTCGTGGGGGTTCACCCAGAGGGATCCGGCCAGGTCGGGGTGGCCCAGATCCACCCCAGTGTCCATGACCGCCACCACCACCCCCTCTCCGAGAGAGGAGGCCAAGGCGAAGGCCTCGGGGAAACGGCAGAAACCGAGGTGCCACTGGTCGGAGGACAGGGGGTCCGACAGCTCCCGGGAAGAGGGGCTAAAGGATGCCCTCAAGGTCAAGGACCCGTCCACCACCTCCCCGAGATCCCCGAGGGCCTCCTCGCAGGCCCTCGCTTCCAACCCCTCCACCATCCAGGCCCCCAGGTTGGGAAGACGCTTCAAACTGACGGGAGCCAGTCCCCTAGCGCTAAGCCTGATCTCCAAGCTCGAAGCGTCAAAACCCCTACTGCGAGGGAAAAAGAGCACAGACGCAGAGCAGACGTCCGGTAGAAAAAGGGTTGTGACGGAGGCTAAAGCCAAGGCCAAACCCACGGTGAAACCCCTCAAGGCCCTCTACCCCCCTTAGTCCTCATGATGGATCGAGCCAGGTCTATGGTCTGGGAGACCTTTATCTCCGCCAGGATGCTCCTCCAAAGCGATATCAGGACCAGGGGGACCAGGAATAGGCCCCAGAGGTTGCCGGCGAACAAACCCCAGTTGTAAGATCCGTGGTACAGGACCGGCATCAAGAAAGCCCTGAGCCTCGAGTAGCGCTCCCCGTACCTGAGCCCCCTGGAGATGTAAAAGCCCATCATGGCCCCGCAGAGACCGTGCAGGGGAACGGCGGTGAGAGCCCTGCCTATAACCACAGCCACCGACATGCCGAACCTGGATATGTAGTAAACGTTCTCCAAAGCGGCGAAGCCCAACCCCACCGAGGCTCCGTACAGGATCCCGTTGTATATCTCCTCCCCCGCGGAGTACCTGACGAAGAAGCAGGTCACGGGGAACTTGAAGGCCTCCTCCAGCGCGGCCACCACGACGAAGGCGTCCAGCACGTGGCTGCGCCCACCCACGAGGCCCAGGAGCAGGGACTCCAGGACCGAGGCGGGGACCACCGCCACCATCCCCACCAGCCAGGCGCCGAACACCAGGAGCACCGGCTCCTTGGTCCTGTCCTTGTAGTAGAACCAGGCTCCCACCATCACTGCCGGCGACAGGGAGAAGACCAGCAGCACCAGGATGTTCTCCATCGGGCTTCAGCCCTAGCTGCGCTCAAGGCTCAAAGGGGCAAACCCAAGGCCCTGAGGAGTACGGCCATCCTCTCCTCGTCCAGGAGCAACAGGAAGGTACCCTTTACGTCGAACTCCTCCACCTTTATGGAGGTCCGAAGGAGTATGAGCTCGTCGGCCAAAAGCCCTATCCTGCCCAGGGACGTGTCCAGTATCGCCCCCAGCATGTCGGCGATGAGGTCAGGGGGGGTTATAGTCACCAGCAGGCCCGTCATGGTGGATATGGCGCTCACGTAGGAGCCGCATATGATGTTGCTCATCTCCATGAGCGCCGACCTCTCCAGCTCGCCTATGGAGGACACGTCCGCCGGGAGAAGGCCCATCATGAGGGAGGCAGCGGTGCCAGCTCCCCTCTCGTCGAGGACGAAGAGGACATCCCCCTCCAGATCCCCCTCGACGCCGAAGTGAACGGCGTAGACGAAGCTGTCGGCACCGCCCAGGACCTCGGCCACCTCGGTGAGGGGCACCCACATGGCGTCGGTTAGGCTTATGTCCACGAGCTTCCCCCCCAGAAGGGAGGAGAGCGCCGTCGAGGCGTTTCCAGCACCCACGTTGCCTATCTCCGAGAGGGCAGACATCCTGAGCGCATCCATCTCGTCCCTGCCCAAAGGGCACACCCCCCATTCCCCGGCCTCAATCCACGGGGCTCGATGGCCTTCGCTTAAGATTATAATAAATCAGCCCACGCGCTACAGCTAGCCAGACGAGGTGACCGCATGACCAACCAGGAAGCCATCAACTACGAGAAGATCCTCAAGGACTACCTCCAACAGGCCGCCAGGAAGCTGGAGGAGGTCCTCTCGGAGGTCAAGAGGATAAGGCTAGAGCTCGACGAGCAGGGGAAGAGCTTGAGGCAAAGGCTCGCTGAGGTGGCTCGCAAGCACGCCAAGACGGTTGAAGAGGTGGAGGAGCTCAGAAAAAAGTACACGCTTGCCAGGAAAAAGCTCGCTGAAGCCTCTAGAAAGAGCGACAAAGAGGCCGAAATGGAGCAAAAAGCGGCCTACAAGGAGGCAGATGACCTGAGGGTCAAACTGGCGAGGGCCGAGGAAAGGGAGAAGCTTTTGAGAAGGGAAAGGGATTTCTTAGAGGTACAGCTCAGGGTATCGATCAAGAGCCTCCAGAAGGCGGAGCTCGCCGAGAGGAACGCCAAGCTGGCCATGGAGGTCCTTACGCTGGAGGGGGACTCGGCGGAGAGGATAATGAGCGAGGTGTCCTCCAAGGAGTGGCTCCTGAGGTTTTTGACCTCTATCCTGGAGGAGGACAGGAGGAAGATAGCCAGGGAGCTCCACGACAGCCTGGCGCAGGAGCTGATAGCCTGCGCCCTGAGGATAGACTACCTAAGGGAGCTCACCGAGAGGATGGACCCCACCAAGATCTCCGCCGAGATGGGCCAGATCTCCTCGGAGCTCAGACAGAGCGCCCTGGAGCTCAGGAACATAATATTCAACCTGAGGGCTGACAACGTGGACAACAGAGGGCTGTTCGAGTCGATAAGGATACTCCTGGGGAGGACCTCCCAGAGGCACTCGATTCGCCTCTCCTACAGGCTCGAAGGCGAGGAGGAGCAGCTCTCGAGGGAGGAGAAGCTTCACCTCTACAGGATAGTCCAGGAGGCCCTGAACAACGCGGCGAAACACAGCAGGTCCGATAGGGCCGAGGTGGAGCTTCAGGTCAGAGGGCAGTCGGTCCACCTGTCGGTAAGAGACTTCGGCACGGGTTTCTCCCTTGACGAGATCGAAAGGAGCGATTACAAAGGTTTCGGTCTCCACAGCATGAGGGAGAGGGCCAAGCTCCTGGGCGGAAAGCTCGAGATAAGGAGCGAACCTGGCGTCGGGACAGAGGTGGTCTTCGAGAGGGGGTCGGCGGCCTCCAAAGGTCCGGAGGGAGGTATGGAGGTTGAAGGAGATAAGGATAATGGTGGTGGACGACCACAAGCTGGTGAGGGAGGGCCTGTCTAAGCTGCTGGAGCTGGAGAAGGACTTCAAGGTGGTGGGCCAAGCCTCCTCCTGCGACGAGGCGATCAGGAAGGTCCTCTCGTGCAATCCGGACCTGGTGCTGGTGGACATGAACATGCCGGAGGTCTCCGGGGCCGAGCTGGCGGACAGGTTGAGAAGGGCCTGCCCCAGCTGCAAGGTGGTGGCGGTGACCGCCTACGACGACCCCGCCACCCTGGCGCAGTTCGAGAGGATGAGGCTGGATGGGTTCGTGCTCAAGGCATCTGGGCTCAAGGAGCTCTTCTCCGCCATAAGGACCGTGATGGATGGCGGCAGATACCTGGATCCCAAGGTGGAGGCCAAGATGCCATCCCCCCAGGAGTCGACCGAGCTCCGTCCGCTCGAGGAGCTCACCCCCAGGGAGCGAGAGATAGTGGACCTGGTCGCCCAGGGCTACTCCAACAGGGACATAGCGGAGAAGCTGGTGATCTCCCAGAAGACGGTGAAAAACCACATAAGCAGGATCCTGAAGAAGCTCGGCCTGAGGGACAGGACCCAGCTAGCCATAATGGTCCACCGAGGCCTGAAGGCGGTCATGAGAAAGACCTAGTGCGCCAGCAGAAGCTCCACCAACCTGGAGGCGGCCTCCTCTCCGCCGTCCAGGTACAGGGCCCCCACCAGGGCCTCGAAGAGGGAAGCCAGCACCCGGTCCGACAGGTTTTCCCTCTTCCCTTTGAGGCTGTTTCCGAGCATCACCAGCTCGTGAAGGCCAAGTGCCCTGGCCACCGCGGCCATGCGGTCTGCGCAGACCGCCTTCGACCTCTCCTGGGACAAAAGCCCCTCGTCCGCCTGGGAAAGCCTGCGGTAGAGGAGGAGGGACACCATGAGGTTCACCACCGCATCGCCCAGGAACTCGAGCCTCTCGTTGTCCGAGGGAAGCCCCCTCTCGTAGGAGTAGGAGGGATGAAGGAGGGCTTCCCTCAGAAGCCCTCTATCCCTGAAGCGATGCCCCAGCCTCCTCTCGGCTAGCTCCAAGAGCCCTTCGGGTACCCCTAGCCCCTCCATCTGCCCACTGCCAACACGGCGTTGTGGCCTCCGAACCCGAAGCTGTTGCTTATGAGGGCTTCGACCTGGGCCTCAACTGGCCTGTTCGGGACGTAGTTGAGATCGCACTCGGGGTCGGGCTCCTCGTAGTTTATGGTCGGATGGATCACGCCCTCCTCCAGGGCCATCAGGGCAGCCGCTAGCTCTAAGGCCCCAGCGGCGCCCAGCCCATGGCCTATCATGCTCTTGGTGGAGTTAACGTAGAGCCTCCTGGCGTGCTCGCCGAAGACGCTCTTTATGGCCATGGTCTCTATCCTGTCGTTCAGGGGGGTGGAAGTGCCGTGGGCGTTGACGTACTGCACCGCCTCGGGGGAAAGCCCCGCCTCCTTCAGCGCCAGGCGCATCGCCATGGCTGCGCCGTATCCGTCCGGATCGGGAGCGGTTATGTGATACGCATCGCAGGACATGCCGTATCCCAGGACCTCGCCGTATATCTTGGCCCCTCTGGATAGGGCGTGCCCCAGCTCCTCGAAGACGAAGACGGCGGCCCCCTCCCCCATCACGAATCCGTCGCGCTGGGCGTCGAAGGGCCTGGAGGCCTTGCCGGGCTCCTCGTTCCTGGTGGAGAGGGCCTTCATGGAGGCGAAGCCCGCTATCCCTATGGGGGTTATGGCGGCCTCGGCCCCCCCGGTGAGTATGACGTCAGCTATGCCCCTCTTTATGGCCTCGAAGGCCTCTCCCATGGTGTGGTTGGCCGAGGCGCAGGCGGTGACCACGCATATGTTAGGTCCCTTCGCCCCATAGCGCATGGCCACGTAGGCCGCCGGCATGTTGCTTATCATCATGGGGATGAAGAAGGGGCTCACCCTCTCGGGCCCCTTCTGGATGAGGGCGTTGACGTTGTCCCAGGTGGTGGATATGCCCCCTTCCCCGCTGGCCAGATAGACTCCAAACCTCTCCTTGTCCAGGGAATCCACCTTCAAGGAGGCGTCCTCCACCGCCATCTCGGCGGCCGCCACGGCGAACTGGATGACCCTGTCGGCTCGCCTGGCCTCCTTCTTGTCCATCCACCTCAGGGGGTCGAAGTCCTTGACCTCGGCCGCTATCCTCACCGGATAGTCCGAGGCGTCGAACAGGGTTATGTGACCCACCCCGCTCGTTCCCGCCTTCAAGGCGTCCCAGTAGGCCCTTTTCCCCAGGCCTATGGGGCTTACCACCCCTATTCCGGTTATCACGACTCTTCTCAATCCGCTTCACTCCCTGTCCGAAGGGTGAGAGCGCCCCGAGGGGCGCCCTCCCACCCGCTACTCCTCGATGCCCAGCTTGTTGAGGATGTAGTCCACGGCCACCCCCACGCTGGTGAGCTTCTCGGCCTCCTCGTCGGGTATCTCGATGTCGAACTCCTCCTCTATGCCCATCACGAGCTCGACGATGTCCAGCGAGTCCGCCCCGAGATCCTCTATGAAGGAAGCCTCAGGCTTTATCTGGTCCTCCTCCACGTTGAGCTTCTCCATTATTATCTCCTTCAACCTCTCGAGGACCTCCTCCTTGGTCATCCCTTTCACCTCCTTTCCAGGCGGAGCTTAAAACCTGGTCATTCCCCCGTCCACGGCCAGGACCTGACCCGTTATGTAGCTAGCCATCTCGCTGCAGAGGAAGGCCACCGCCCACGCCACGTCCTCCGGGCTACCGGGCCTACCCAAAGGTATCTGGGACAGGAGCGCCTCCTTGGCCCTCTGAGGTATGGCCTCCGTCATGTCGGTCTGGATGAAACCGGGAGCCACCACGTTGACGGTGATGCCCCGGGAGGCCAGCTCCAGGGCCAGGCTCTTGGAGAAGCCCACCATGCCGGCCTTGGAGGCGGCGTAGTTGGACTGCCCGGCGTTGCCGACGAGCCCGACCACGCTGGAGACGTTGACTATCCTGCCCCAGCGCCGCTTGACCATGTCCTTCGCCGCCTCCCTGGCGCACAGGAAGGCCGACCTGAGGTTGTTCGACAAAACCCTGTCCCAGTCCTCCGAGCTCATGCGCAGTATCAACCCATCGCGGGTTATCCCGGCGTTGTTCACCAGGACGTCGACGGGACCCAGCTCCCTCCTCACCGCCTCGAACATGGTCCTGACCGACTCCTCGTCGTCCACGCTGGCCCCCACCGCCAGGGCCCTCCTGCCCTTCCCCCTGATCTCCTCGACCAGGGCCTCGGCCATCTCCCTCTGGCTCCTGTAGTTCACGGCCACGTGGCAACCGAGGTCGGCGAGGACCAAAGCTATCGCCCTCCCTATGCCCCGGCTGGCGCCGGTGACCAGGGCCACCTTGCCCTCAAGCCCCCACAGGGCGTTCACCTGGCCTCGCCTCCCGACAGGAGCTGCTCTAGCGCCCTGAGGTCCGAGGTGGACTCGACCCCGACGGCTTTGCCCCTGGGATCTATCTTCTTAACCAACCCCTTGAGAACCCCCCCCGGACCCACCTCCAGGTAGGTCGAGACCCCCTTCTTGGCCATGTGCTCCACGCTCCTCGTCCAGAGCACCGGGCTGTAGGTCTGGTGGTAGAGGGCCTCTTTGACCTCCTCCGCCGTAGAGACCGGCAGGGCGGTGTAGTTGGCCACCACCGGCACGGCGGGGTCGGAGAACTTGATCTCCTCGAAGAGCTCCTTGAGCCTCGCCGCCACGGGGACCATGAGTTTGGAGTGGAACGGAGCGCTCACCTTGAGCTCCACCACCCTCTTGGCACCCCTCTCCCTCGCCATGGACATGGCCATGTCGACGGCGTCAGCGTGGCCGGATATCACCACCTGCGACGGGGCGTTGAAGTTGGCCGCGTCGCAGACCCGACCGCTCCTCTCCTCCACCTCTCGGCAGATGGAGGTGACCTCTTCGTCGCTCAGCCCCATTATGGCGGCCATCTTCCCCTCCCCCAGAGGGACGGCCTCCTGCATGAACTTGCCCCTGTTCCTGACGAGCTCCACCCCCTTGGCGAAGGAGAAGACCCTGGCGGCGCAGAGAGCAGTATACTCGCCCAGGCTGTGGCCCGCAAGGAGGAGGGGCTTCACTGCCTCCCCGAACTCCCTCTGAAGAGCCCGCCACACGGCGGTGCACACGGTGAACATGGCCGGCTGAGTGAACTCCGTCTTGGCGAGCTCCTCCTCGGGTCCCTCGAAGATCAGCCTGGACAGGTGCATCCTGAGCTGCTCGTCCGCCTCCTGAAAGACCTCTCGGCTCTCCGGGTAGGCCTCGTAGAAGTCGAGCCCCATGCCCACCTTCTGCGAGCCCTGCCCCGGGAACAGCAAAGCCAGGCCCAAAGACCATCACCTCCTGCCCAAGGAGATGGAGACCTCCTCGGCCAACCTCCTGAGCACCTCGAAGGCCTCCTCGCAAATCCCCTCCACGATCTCCCTGACCGACCTCACGTCCCTTATCAGGCCGCTTATCTGTCCGGCCATGACGGAACCCCACTCCACGTCCCCCTCCACCACAGCGGCGCGGAGCCTCCCCACCCCCAAAGCCTCTATCTCCTCCGGAGGGGCGCACCTGCTCTCCAGCTCCTTGAACTTGTTGGTCAGCTTGTTCTTCAGACATCTCACGGGATGACCCGTGGACTGTCCCGTGACGGTGGTACCCCTGTCGCCCGCCTCGACTATGGCCCTCTTGTAGTTCTCGTGGGCCCTGCACTCCAGGGAGCACACGAAGCGGGTGCCCATCTGAACCCCCTTGGCCCCGAGGGCCAGCGCCGCCGCCATGCCTCTCCCGTCGGCTATACCCCCTGCCGCCACGACCGGGACGCTCACGGCGTCCACCACCTGCGGGACCAGAGCCAGGGTGGTGAGCTCCCCTATGTGCCCGCCCGACTCCATGCCCTCGGCTATCACCGCATCCGCCCCCTGCCTCTCCACCTTCTTGGCGTGGGCCACCGAGGCCACGACCGGGAGCACCTTGGTCCCCAGGGGTTTCAGCCTCTCTATCACCTTTCCGGGGCTTCCCGCTCCGGTGGTGACCACAGGGACCCGGTACTGGGCCGCTAGCTCCAGGGCGTCGTCGGCGGTGGGCGACATGAGCATTATGTTGAGCCCGAACGGCCTGTCGGTGAGCTCCCTGACCCTCCTGAGCTGCCTTTCCAGCTCCTCAGGGGGCATGTTGCCGGCCGCTATGATCCCGAGCCCGCCCGCGTTGCTGACCGCCGCCGCCAGCTCCGCCTCGGCCACCCAGGCCATCCCCCCTTGGATGACAGGGTAGTCTATCCCCAAAAGCCTAGTGAGCTCGTTGTCCCACCTGCGCGCCATCCCTACCACCTCACCAGAACAGCTCCCCAGGTCATCCCCGCCCCGAAGCTGCATATCACCACCTTCTGCCCTTCGGCTATCCTGCCGTCCTTGAGGGCCTCGTGGAGGGCTATGAAGACGCTGGCGGCGGAGGTGTTCCCGTATTTGTCTATGTTCACGATGGCCCTCTCCATGGGGATCGAAAACCTCCTCATGGTGGCCTCCATTATCCTGTAGTTGGCCTGATGGAGTATCCACCAGTCTATCTCCTCCGGCCTGTAGCCCGAACCCTCCACGAACCTGCCCAGGAACTCGGGTATCACCCTGGCTACGAACTTGAAGACCTCGTTGCCCTTCATCCTCACGTAGTGGAGGCCCTCGTCCACGGTCCTGTGGGAGGCGGGCAACATGGACATGCCCGCCGGGAGCTCTATCAGGTCGGCGTACCCCCCGTCTCCCTCCAGGAGCGAGGAGACGACCTCGCCCCCCCTGCTGCCCTCGCCGGTCATGACCAAAGCCCCAGCGCCGTCCCCGAAGAGGACGCAGGTGTTGCGGTCCCTCCAGTTGACCAACCGCGAGAGCGCTTCCACCCCCACCACCAGGCAGTTCCTCCACACCCCCGAGGAGATCATGGCAGCGCCCATCGCCATGGCGTAGACGCTGCCGGTGCAGCCCGACTGGACGTCCACGCAACCGCACCTGGAAGCCCCGATCGCCGCCTGCACCCTGCAGGCGGTGGCGGGAAAGAGCGTGTCGGGGGAGTTGGTGGCCACCAGTATCCCGTCCAGATCCCCTGGGGACATGGACGCGTCCTCCAGGGCCCTTCTCGCTGCCTCCGCGGCCAGCGTGTGGGCGAACTCGTCCTCCGAGACCACGTGTCTGGTGGATATACCAGACCTCTCCCTGATCCACTGGTCGGAGGTGTCCACCATCTTCTCCAGGTCGAAGTTGGTGAGCACCTTTCTGGGAAGGCACACACCGCTGCCCACGACCCTCGCCTTCCTAGGACCCAGGAACATCAACTCGATCTACCTCCATTCGAGGCCAGCCTCTATCCTGGACGGAAGACCTCTCAACACGGTCTCCCTAGCCACCCGGATGGCGCTGGCTATGGCCCTGTGTCTGGACCTGCCGTGGGCCTTTATGACGGCCCCCTTCACGCCCAGGAGGGGTGCGCCCCCGTACCTCTCGTAGTCGAGCCTGGCGAGCACGTCCCTCAGAATGGGCTTGAGGAAGAGGAGACCGAGGGCGGCCGAGAACTTCCTGCGCAACAGCTCGGCCTTGAAGAGGGCGTGCAGGGCCTCTCCCACCCCCTCCACGAACTTCAAAAGCACGTTCCCGGTGAACCCGTCGCAGACCACCACGTCGAACTTGCCGAAGGGGATGTCCTTGCCCTCAGCGTACCCGGCGAAGTTGAGCCTCGATGAGGCCAGCATCTCCCTGGCCTTAGAGATAAGCTCTCCCCCCTTTATCTCCTCCTCGCCGTTGGAGAGCAGGGCCACGCTGGGCTCCTTGACGCCGAACACGTTCTCCATGTACAGGCTTCCCATCAGAGCGAACTGGTAGAGGTCTAAGGGCTCGCACTCGACCGTGGCGCCCACGTCTATGACGAAGGAGACCCTCTCCAGGGCGGGGGTAGGGATCCCAAGGCCCGGCCTGTGCACCCCTTCGATCCTCCCCACCACCAGGACGCCTGCGGCCACCACCGCCCCGGTGTTGCCCGCCGAGACCACCCCGTCCACCTGGCCGCTTTTGAGCATCTCGGCCGCCACCCTGAGGCTGGAACGCCTCTTCCTCCTGAAGGCCATGGCCGGCTGCTCGTCCATCCCTATGAACTCCTCGGCGTGCTCCAGGTGAACCCGAGAGGGGACCTCCACCTGAAGCTCCCTCTGGAAAACCTCGTTGAGCCTGGGAAGCTGTCCCACCAGCACTATCTCCAGGTCCTCGAAGGATCCTACGGCCTCCAGAGCGCCCTTGCACACCTCAAGAGGAGCGTGATCACCGCCCATGGCGTCGACGGCTATAAGCAAAGCGATCCCCCCAAAGACGGCTCGACTAGCCCAGGACCACGGTTATAAACCTGCCCACGAAGACCTCCACGTCCCTCACCCTCGTCCTGACCGACACCAGGAACTTGTTCCCCTTGCTCTTGCCCACCTTCGCCCTGGCTATCATCTTGTCGCCCACCCGAACGGGCGACCTGAAGCGGACCCTCGCCGAGGCGGTGACCACCATGTCCGCGTCTATGCACGCCATGGCCAGGGTGCTGGCCTGGGAGTAGATGAAGTGATCCCATATGATGTCGCTGTCCTTGAAGGCCATCTCCCTGGTGGCCAGGAGGACCGATAGCCCCCCCTTGTTGGGCTCGAGCTCTATCAGCTCCCCCACCAGGTCTCCCGTGGAGAGGGACCTGAGGTTGGAAAGGGCCCTCTGGACCATGGTCTTGGCCCTCTCGCGGCTGTCGGGGATGCCCAGCATCATCCTGTCCAGCCTGACGGTAGAGACGCTGACGCCCAGGGCCTCAGAGAGCTCCTCGTCGGTGAGGAGCGGATCCTCCTCCAGGAGCTTCAAAAGCCTCTGATGCCTCAGCCTTCTCCCCTCGAAGACGCTTGACAAAACCCTCCACCTCGCCAAATATGGAGAAGCTAGCAAGGGAGGTTTTATCACCTGATAACAACACCACATGATAAAACCTAGGCACAAAGTATACACGCCCCGGCGCTCGACGTCAAGGTCGGGGGGATGGGAGGGGAGGTTTTGAGGTTGTTCTTGCTCTTCTACTCCAGGCTGAGGCAGGAGGAACGCATGCTGATCGACGCGGCCAGGGAGGTCGGCGTGGAGCTCAAGGCCTTGAACGCGCGGTCTTGCGCTTTTCTCGAGGAGGGGATATGGCACCAGGGTGAGCTGATCCCCTTCGGCGCGGTGTCGTGGGCCCTCGCCAGGTGCGTGTCCCACCACCAGAACCTGGAGGTCTCTACGGCCCTGGGGCTCAGGGGGGTGAGGGTGGTGAACCCCCCGGAGGTGATAGGCCTCTGCGGGGACAAGTTCGCCACCTCCTGCAGGCTGTCGCAGGCGGGAATACCTCAGCCCAGGTACGGCCTGGCCTTCAGCGAGGAGGGGGCCATGGAGGTCGCCGAGAGGATAGGATACCCCCTGGTGGTGAAGCCCGTCATGGGCTCCTGGGGTAGGATGGTCTCGCTGGTGGAGGACGAGGAGGCCCTCTCCTCCCTGCTGGAGTACAAGGAGAGGCTGGGCCCGCAGCATCAGATCATCTACCTCCAGGAGTACGTGGAGAAGGGTGGCTTCGACATAAGGGCCTTCACCCTGGGGGGCCAGTTCCTCTGCGCCATAAAGCGCAGGAGCCCTCACTGGATCACCAACACCGCCAGAGGAGGCAAGGCCGAGGCCGCCGAGGTCACCGACGACCTGGTGGAGATCTGCGAGAGGACCGCAAGGGCCATAGGGGGCTTTTTCTTGGCCATGGACGTGTTCAAGACCGCCGACGGCCGCCTGCTGGTCAACGAGGTCAACGACACGGCCGAGTTCAGGAACAGCGTGGCCCCCACCGGGGTGGACATACCGAAACACCTCCTGCTGAAGCTCCAGGAGACGTCCGGATGACCTGGGGAAGGGAGGGCGGTTAACCATCGCTTTAGGCCTTCTTAGCCGTCCTCTTAAACGCTCTTCACTCGGGGAAGGCACCATAGCTGGTGAAGCCTTCGCCGCCCCGAGCGCCCCCGGGGGCGGCGAACCCCAAGCGGAGGTGGTAGAGAATGCGCGGAGGTAGAAGGGTCCTTTGGGCTCTCCTGGCCACGGCCACGTTGCTCTTCGCCGTGGTCCCCTGGAGCGCCGAGGCGGCCTCGAAGACGCCCAAGTACGTCTTCCTCTTCATCGGCGACGGCACGAGCGTCCCGCAGGTGAGCGCCGCCCAGATCTACCTGGGTTCGCTCAAGAGCAAGGAGCCCGCCATGGGGGAGCTTAGCTTCACCAGGTTCCCCTACCAGGGCATGACCACGACTCACGCCGCGGACAGCTTCATCACCGACTCGGCCTCGGCGATAACCGCCATAGCCGCCGGCCACAAGACGGTGGACGGCGTCATCAACATGGACCCCCAGAAGAAGGTCAAGTACAAGACCATAGCTGAGTTCGCCAGGGACAAGGGCATGAAGGTAGGGGTGGTCTCCAGCGTCTCCATAGAGCACGCTACCCCCGCCGGCTTCTACTCCAGGAGCCCTAGCCGAAACCTCTACTACGAGATAGCCCTCCAGATCCCCGACAGCGACTTCCACTTCTTCGGCGGCGGTGGGTTCAGACAGCCCAGGGGCAAGAACGGCGACCAACCCGACGTGAGGGAGATACTCAGGCAGAGGGGATACAAGGTGGTGGAGAAGGCCGACGAGATAAGGGCCCTAAAGCCCTCTGACGGCAAGGTGGTGGCGATAAACCCGGTGCTGGACAGGGAGGCTGCGCTTCCGTACGCCATAAACAGGAAGTCTGGCATGGACGTGGGGCTCTCCCTGGCCGAGTTCACCGCCAAGGCGATAGAGATGCTCGATGGGCCTGAGGGCTTCTTCCTCCACGTGGAGGGCGGCAAGGTGGACTGGGCCTGTCACGCCAACGACGCGGCCTCGGCCATCCACGACCTCCTGGACTTCGACGCCGCCGTCAGGGAGGCCCTCAAGTTCTACGAGAAGCACCCGGACGAGACCCTAATAATAGTGACGGGGGACCACGAGTGCGGCGGCATGTCGATGGGCTTCGCCGGGACCAGGTACGAGACCTACTTCAGGGTCTTGGAGAGGCAGAAGATGTCCTACGACGAGTTCGCCAAGCTGGTGGCCAAGTACAGGGAGTCCACCCCGAAGGAGAAGGCTAGACTGGAGGACCTGATGCCCAAGATAGGCGAGCTCTTCGGCCTCAGGACCCTCAAGCCCGAGGAGAGGAAGGCTCTGGAGGAGAGGTCCAAAGCCGGCGACGCGGAGGCGGCCTTAGAGCTCCAGCTCGCCCTGACCGACGACGAGGTGGCCCAGCTCCAGGAGGCCTTCAAGCTCAGCATGATGGGCAAAGAGGAGAGGCCCAAGGACGAGCGGACCTACCGCGTCTACGGGGGGTATGAGCCCCTGGTGGTCAAGGTCACCCACATCCTCAACCAGAAGGCCGGCATAGGCTGGTCCTCCTTCGCGCACACCGCCTTGCCCACCCCCGTCTACGCCATAGGGGTCGGCGCCGAGAGGTTCGCCGGCTACTACGACAACACCGACATCTTCAGAAAGCTCGCTGAGGTCATGGAGATAGACCTCTCCAAGGGGAACGTGATCTCCGCCCTGCCCTGGGAGGAGCTGGAGGAGATAGCTGCCTAGCGCCCAGGCCTTAAGAGCTGGGGCTGCCCCAGGGGGTAGCCCCAGCTTCTTGCTTTAAGACCAGCGCAAAGGGAGGAGGACCTGACCCAAAGATGAGGGAGCTTTTGAGGGAGCTTTGGGCTGTAAGGAACCCGTCCCGAGAGATACCCCTGGTAGCGGTGACCCTCCTGATGTCCCTGGCTTTGATCCTGCTTCCCACGGTCAAGGAAAACCCGACGCTCGAGGGGACCGAGAGGGTGAGGGCCCTGGTGTTGGAGGTGGACGACTCCCAAGCCCACCGGATAGGCTTCGTCCACGTAGGGACCCAGGCGGTGAGGGCCAAAATCCTCGACGGTCGTTTCGCCGGGATCGAGACCTGGGCCACCAACCACTACAAGGGGGTCCTGGAGATAGACAAGGAGTTTCGCCCGGGGGACGTGGCCTTCGGGGTGGTCAACGCCGCCGGGGATCGGATAGTCCACGTCAACCTCCTGGACCATTACAGGTTGGACGCCCTGGCGACGCTGCTAGCCCTCTTCGCCGCGAGCTTGACCCTGCTGGCCGGCTGGACGGGTTTTAAGGCCCTGACCTCCTTCGTCTTCATAGCGCTCCTCATATGGAAGGGCTTTTTGCCCATGATACTCATGGGCCTGAACCCCATACCCCTCGCCCTGCTGACGGTCGCGGTCATATCGGCCTCCGCCTCCCTGTCGGCAGGCGGCGTCTCCAGGAGAGGGCTGGTCGCCCTAGGGGGCTGTGTCTCGGGTATGATCCTCACCTGCGCCCTTTCGATCCTGTTCGGGAAGGCCCTTAAAATCCACGGCGCTGTGATGCCCTTCACGGAGACCCTGTTGCACTCTGGGTTTGGGCACCTGGACCTCACCTCCCTGTTCCTGGCCAGCACCTTCGTCGCCTGCTCCGGGGCGATAGTGGACGTGGCCATCGACATATCCGCCTCGCAGGAGGAGGTGGCCAAGGCCAACCCGAGCGTGGGGAGGTTGGGCTTGCTCCTGTCCGGGCTATCGGTGAGCAAGTCCGTGATAAGCAGCATGTCCAACACGTTGCTCCTGGCCTACTCCGGAAGCTACATGGGGCTACTGCTTTCCCTAAACGCTCTGGGGATACCCGCATACAACATCTTGAACCTCAGGCACGTGGCCGCCGAGATACTCCACACCCTCGTGGGAAGCCTTGGGATGATATGGGTGGCTCCCTTGACCTCCCTCATAGGGAGCCTGAGCTTCCTGAGGAAATAGAAAAGGGGAAGGCCTTACGACCTTCCCCCTTTGGAGGTGAGAGTGAGGGTGATGGCATCTCGTGGCAATCCTTCAGGCCCTGGCAGTGACCTACTCTCCCACGGCAGCCATAGCCGCAGT
>CAYRKT010000005.1:0-42372 GCA_964425005.1 uncultured Synergistia bacterium | reverse complement strand
GGGGGGTAACGCGGCTGATCGGGCGAGGATCTCTTGCATAATCTACGGTGGGGGGATGTGGGATGAGGTTCAGGTGTGCTTTGACGTTGGGGTTTTTCCTCCTCTCCCTGGTGGGGGAGGTGGCGCCGGCTTTTGCCGAGGGCTACAAGATAGCCCTCTACGTGAACACGGTCTCCCAGAACGAGGAGGAGTACAGGTCAGCTGAGCAGGCCGCTAAGAAGTATCCCGACAAGATAGTGTTCCAGACCATGCCCGACAACTTCATGAAGGAGCAGGAGACGCTCATAGCCAACGCGGTTTCGATGGTGGCCGACAAGAGCGTCAAGGCCTTCATCATGAACCAGGCCGTTCCAGGGGCCGCAGCGGCCTTCGACAAGATCCGCAAGGAGAGGCCGGACGTTCTGCTCATAGCCATCAACCCCGCTGAGCAGGACGTCATATCCTCCAAGGCTGACGTGGTGATCCAGCCGGACGAGCTGGCCATGGGCTACAAGATGATCGAGCAGGCGAAGAAGTTCGGCGCCAAGGTGTTCGTCCACTACTCTTTCCCCCGTCACATGTCCTATCCTCTCCTGGCTAGGAGGAGGGACATCCTGAGGCAGGAGGCGGAGAAGGCGGGCATAAAGTTCGTGGACGCCACAGCTCCTGATCCCACGGGCGATGCAGGCCTGCCGGGAGCGCAGCAGTTCATAATAGAGGACATACCCAGGAAGGTAGCTGAGTACGGCAAGGACACGGTCTTCTTCAGCACCAACTGCGGCATGCAGGAGCCCCTCATAAAGACCGCCCTCGAGCAGGGAGCGATGGTCGTCCAGCAGTGTTGCCCCAGCCCGTTCCACGCGTACCCTGGCGCTCTCGGCATCCAGATACCTCCCGACAAGGCTGGGGACGTGGAGTACGTGATCTCCCAGATAAAGGAGAAGATAGCCGCTAAGGGCGGAAGCGGCAGGTTCTCCACCTGGCCCGTGCCAGCGGCGATGTTGTCCACCGCCGCTGCTGTGGAGTACTCCATAGCTTTCGCGGAGGGCAAGACCAAGGGGAGGAATGACCCCGAGGCCCTTAAGGCGGCCTTCCAGAAGGTCCTCGGCAGCACCGGGATAGACATCCACAACTACGTCGAGAAGACGGCCGATGGCAAGGAGAAGTTGCACGAGAACTACTATTTGATACTCTGCGATTACATAACCTTCTAGCTCCCTCTGGGCGTCGCCGCGGTGCCCCTTTCGGGGCTTCCGCCTGGGAGGCCCCGAAAGGGGTTTTGTTTGGCGAAGCGTTCGACTCGATCCTCGGGTGGGGGGATGTGGTTTTGTCCTTCGGATCTGTCCCCGTTTTGGAGCTTTTGAACATAACCAAGGAGTTCTACGGGAACAGGGTGCTGAAAGGGGTGAGCCTCTCGGTCATGCCCGGCGAGGTCCTGGGCATAGTGGGCGAAAACGGGGCCGGCAAGAGCACCCTGATGAACATAGTCTTCGGCATGCCCGTCATAGCCTCCACTGGGGGGTACTCAGGGGAGATCAGGTTCGAGGGTAGAACGGTCAGGATCTCCTCTCCCAGGGAGGCTGCCTCCTTAGGCATAGGGATGGTCCACCAGGAGTTCATGCTGTTGCCTGGGTTCAGCGTGGCCGAGAACATAAAGCTCAACAGGGAGCCCACCAGGCCCAACTTCCTCTCCAGGTTGCTGGGCGAGCGCCTGGAGACGCTGGACCTGAAGAGGATGGGAGAGGACTCTCGGAAGGCCCTGGACGAGCTGGGAATGGACTTGGACGAGTGGCTTCCCGTGGCCGGGCTTCCGGTGGGCTACATGCAGTTCGTGGAGATAGCCAGGGAGATAGACAAGACCAACGTGAAGCTGTTGGTTTTCGACGAGCCGACGGCCGTCCTCTCCGAGACGGAGGCAGAAAGGCTTCTGGAGGCCATCAGGGTGATCTCCTCTAAGGGCGTGGCCGTGCTGTTCATAACCCACAGGCTTCACGAGACCCTGGCGGTTTCAGACAGGGTGGTGGTCCTGAGGGACGGCGAGAAGGTAGCGGAGCTCAGGGCCAGCGAGGCCTCGGTGGGTCAGCTGGCGGAGATGATGGTGGGGAGGAAGCTGGAGAGGAGCTTAAGGCGAGGGAGGGGGCCCGGCTCCGCCGGCGAGCCCTTCCTGGTGGTGAGGGACCTTCACGTGGACATGCCCGGGGAGAGGGTGAGGGGTTTAAGCTTCCAGGTGAGGAGAGGGGAGATATTCGGCATTGGGGGACTCGCCGGTCAGGGGAAAATAGGGATAGCCAACGGCTTGATGGGTCTCTATCCGGCGAGGGGGGAGGTCTACAAGGGGGGGAAAAGGCTTGAGCTCGGCAAGCCCGAGCTCGCCATAAGGAGCGGCATGGCGTTCGTCTCGGAGGACAGGAGAAGGGTAGGGCTCATGCTCGACGAGAGCATCGAGTTCAACATAGCCGCCACAGCCGTCCAGGTCAAGGGCAAGTTTTTGAAGGATTTGTTCGGCGGATTGCTGAAGATGGTGGACTGGTCGGCCATAAGGGAGCACGCTTTGAGGTGCATAAAGGACCTGGACATACGCTGCACTGGACCTGATCAGACCGTCAGAAAGCTCAGCGGCGGCAACCAGCAAAAGGTCTGCATAGCGAGGGCTCTCACCTTGGAGCCGGATCTGCTCCTGGTGTCCGAACCGACGAGGGGCATCGACGTGGGGGCTAAGAAGTTGGTCCTGGAGACGCTGGTCAGGTTGAACGAGGAGATGGGCATGACCATACTCATGACCTCGAGCGAGCTCGCCGAGCTCAGGTTGGTGTGCGACAGGATAGGGGTGGTGTGCGAGGGCAAGATGACCGCGATCTTGCCGCCGGACGCCGACGACAGGCTCTTCGGCCTTGCCATGGCCGGGGAGAAGATCCAGGCGGCGTGAGGGGGGCTTGAGGGTGCTTGGCCTTTGGAACAAGCTGTTGAACAAGTACGGGTATCCTAAGGTTTCCATATCGTTGATGTTGGTGGTCATGCTCTCTCTAGCGGTGTGGTTGGGGCTCGATCCGGTGGAGCTCGTCAGGTCCTCTCTCGTCAGGAGCGCTATGAACAGCGTGCTGGTGTTAGCGATGGTCCCCGCCGTGGCGTGCGGCGTTGGGCTGAACTTCGCTCTGTCCATAGGGATAGTCGGAGGCTTGATGGCCGGACTTATATCGATGGAGCTAGGTCTAAGGGGGGTATTGGGCTTCGCCTTCTCCGTGGTCCTCTCCGTTCCCATCTCCTCCCTGTTGGGATATCTGTACGGTTTGTTGCTGAACAGGGTGAAGGGGGACGAGATGACGGTGGGAACTTACATGGGCTTCTCCTTCGTCTCCCTGATGTGCATAGGGTGGTTGCTCTTGCCCTTCAGAAGGCCCGAGATGATATGGGCTATAGGAGGCAAGGGGCTTAGGACCACGATAACCCTGTCGGGCTATTACGACAAGGTGCTGGACAGGCTGATCCCCTTGGGCGGTCTCCCGGTGGGCACGATCCTGTTCTTCGGCCTTTTGGCCCTTCTCCTCAAGCTCTTCATGGAGTCGAAGTGGGGGATGGCCTTGAAGATAGCCGGTCTCAGCCCGTCCTTCGCAGCGGCCTCAGGGGTGGACGTGGACAGGCAGAGGATCCTGGGCACGATGATCTCCATGGTCTTGGGAGGCATCGGCATACTCGTCTACGCGCAGAGCTACGGTTTCTTCCAGCTCTACGTGGCTCCCTTGATGATGCCCTTCGCCGCCGCCTCGGCCATACTCATAGGTGGCGCTAGCGCCAGACATGCCTCCATATCGCACGTGATATCGGGGGTTTTGCTCTTTCAATCCCTCTTGACCGTGTCCCTTCCGGTGATCAACAAGATGATGCCCGAGGGAAACCTGTCCGAGGTCATAAGGATAATCGTCAGCAACGGGGTGATCCTGTATGCCCTATCTCGCTCCTCCGGCGGTGATGTCAGATGAGGGGCCATAGGGTCGACCTCTCGAAGCTGATAGGTTCCAACCTGGTGCCGGCTTTCTTCCTGGTCCTCTGTCTTCTGGGAGGGTGGGCTTCCAGGCTTCAGGTGAGCTTCATCCTGAACGAGGTCGTGGAGAGGCTCGCGAGGAACGCCCTTTTGGTCCTTTCCCTCATATTCCCAGCCCTCGCGGGCATGGGGATGAACTTCGCGATAGTCGTGGGGGCGATGGCCGGCCAGATCGGTCTGATAACGGTGAAGATACTGGACTTGGGAGGATTGGCGGGGATAGGCCTGGCTTCGCTGATCTCCACCCCTTTCGCCGTCCTATTCGGCTATCTCACGGGGCGGGTGCTCAACATCACGAAGGGCAGGGAGATGATCACCAGCCTTATACTGGGCTTCTTCGCCATGGGCCTGTATCAGCTCGTCTTCCTTCTGTTCGCTGGGACGGTGATCCCGATACCCGACAAGAGCATTCTCCTGCCCGGCGGGATAGGGCTGAAGAACGCCATAGACTTAAAGCTGATCCAATACGCCCTGGACGACCTGTTGATGGTGAGGCTTGGGCCGATGCGCGCTCCTGTGGCCACGCTTCTGCTGGTGGCCTTCTTCTGTCTTTCGATGAGGTCCTTCATGAGGACCAAGTGGGGGCAGGACTTCAGGGCGGTGGGGCAAGACATGCACGTAGCCTCTGTGGCTGGGATAGACGTGGACAGGACTAGACTGGTGGCCATGGTGATGTCCACCGTTTTGGCGGCCTGGGGGCAGATAGTGTTCCTTCAAAACATCGGGACCCTGCAGACTTACAGCAGCCACGAGCAGGTCGGCATGTTCGCCGTGGCGTCCCTGCTGGTTGGGGGTGCCACGGTGGCCAAGGCGAGCATAGCTAACGCCGTAGTTGGGACTCTGCTGTTCCACGCGCTGTTCGTGGTGTCTCCCAACGCCGGGAAGAACCTCTTCGGCGACCCCCAGATAGGGGAGTTCTTCAGGTCCTTCGTGGCCTACGGCGTGATAGCTCTCTCTTTGGCCATGCACGCCATGCAAAAGCAGATGGAGTCCAGCAGGGGGATGCGCGAGAGGTAGGGGGGTGTGGGTATGTCCTCGCGTCCCGTCTTCGGGGATAGGGTTCGCAGGCTGGCCGAGAGGATGGCTGAGGAGGGGTTTGACCTCTTCTGCGTGGGGGCCTCCTCGGATTTGTTCTATCTCACCGGCCTGGAGCTACATCCCGACGAGAGGTTCAAGGGGTTTTTCCTGAGGCCCGATGGGGTTTCCTTCGCCGTGGTCCCCCGGCTGTGCGCGGAGGAGGTGGAGGAGGTCAGAGACGTCCTGGAGCTGGAGGTGCTGGCCTGGGACGACTCGGAGGGGGCTTTGCCCTCTCTGCGCAGGGCCTTCTCTTCGTTCGGCGTCCGCCCCGGCTCCAAAGTTGCCATAAACGGAGCCGTGAGGGGATTGGATCTGCTGATGATGAGGGAGGTCTTGGACCTCGACTTCGCCGATGGGGCCCACGTCCTGGAGGAGTTGAGGGAGGTGAAGGAGCCCTTCGAGCTGGAAAATCTCAGGAGGGCCTCCGAGATAGCCGATAAGGCCTTCGAGGAGGTGCTGGGGTTCATAAGACCAGGGGTCTCGGAGAGGGAGATAAAGAGGTTCCTGGTGGACGCGATGGAGAGGTTAGGGGCCAGCGGCGTGTCGTTCGAGCCGATAGTGGCCGTGGGCGCTGCGTCCTCCAAACCTCACTACACTGGCTCCTCTGGGATAGTCTCCGAGAGGGACGTGGTGCTCCTGGACTTCGGTTGCAAAGTGGACGGATACTGCTCCGACATGACCCGAACGGTCTTCGTGGGCGAGCCCACGCCGGAGGAGGTTGAGGTCTACGAGGCCGTGCTCAGGGCTCAGACGGCAGCGGAGGGAGCGGTCCGCGAGGGTATGGTCGCCGAGGACTTGGACGCGGTGGCCAGGGGGGTTTTGGAGAGGGCCGGATACGGCGAGTTCTTCTTGAGCAGGCTAGGTCACGGCATAGGTCTAGCGGTCCACGAGAGGCCTTACATAGTCAGGGGCAACAGGGCGATCCTCAAGCGGGGCATGTGCTTCTCGGTGGAGCCCAGCGTTTCCATACCTGGAAGGTTCGGCGTGAGGATAGAGGACCTGGTGGTGGTCGAGGGATCGAGCCCCTCGGTTCTCAACAGGGCTCGCAAGGATCTGATAGTGCTCTGATGTGGATTTCTCAGCTGACTTTTCTTAATGTAAAAACTTCGCGCGGCGCCGGGCTCTCTCGTTGACACAGCTCAAGGTGGGCCTTAGAATAGGCGTCAAAATCGATGGGGTGGATCCTGAGCGAGATGGATATCGATAGGCGCGCGGTTTTCGCTGGCGTTGTGGGGCTAATAGTAATACGAGGTGGGCCACCTCTGTAGGGCTTTGGGCTCTGCAGGGGCAAGGCCCTTTTAAGTTTCAGGGGCCTTGCCCCTTTTAGTTTATCTGCTTCTCACATCGGGCGCATCGAGGGGAGGGGTGGGCGATGGATAGGGTGATCTTCAGGGGTAGCTTCCAGGGCGACGGGGTGCACTTAGCTCGTTTGATATCGAACCTAGTGGGGAAGGGGTGCGAGATCCTCAGCGTCTCGGCCTCCTTCTCCCCTGAAGGTAGCGGGTTCGACCTGGTCCTGGAGCTCTCTCACCGCTACGGCGGCGCCCAGATGGCGGAGAGGTTCTTGAGGAGGGCTTTGAGGGGCATCGTGGTCAGCGATTCCGAGGAGGGGGGTGGGGCGTTTTGAGGGGTGCCGACGCAGCTATCAGGGCCTTGGCCGATTTCGGGGTTAGGGTGGCCTTCGGCATCCCCGGTGGGACGGTCCTGTCGCTCTTCGACGCCCTCCTGTCCCACGGGGGGATTCGCCTCTACCTTTGCGCTCACGAACAGGGGGCGGGGCACATGGCCGAGGGCTACGCCAGAGCCTCGGGCAGGCTGGGGGTGGTCCTCGTCACTTCGGGGCCTGGAGCGTCGAACACGGTCACCCCCTTGGCCAACGCCTGTCTCGACTCCACGCCGCTATTGGTCCTGAGCGGCGGCGTCTCCCAGCACCTGGTGGGCAGGGACGTCTTCCAGGAGCTCGACTTCCTCGGCATGACCTTTCAGATCACGAAGGCTGGTTTCTCGGTGAGATCCCCCTCCGCCGCTTACGCCGAGATCTCGAGGGCCTGCAGGCTCGCCGTCTCGCACCGGAGGGGGCCCGTTGCAGTGGTGCTGCCTGTGGACGTGCAGAGGGGGGAAGCGCAGGGGCCGTCTCGTCCTTTGGATCTCCTCGAGGACGAGGGGAGCGCTGGAACTCCCGCTGCGAGGGTGGATCCTGACTCCTTCCGTTCTCTGGTGGAGTTCCTTAGGGCCGCTCGCAGGCCCTTGTTGCTGGTCGGCGGCGGCGCCAAAGACGCAGGGACCTCGAGGTCGCTCGTGGAGTTCGCCAGGAGGGAAAGGCTGCCCGTGGCCACCACCTTGATGGGCAAGGGGGCGTTCCCTGAGGACGAGGATCTGTCCCTCGGGATGGTGGGCATGCACGGGAGGGCCTGTGCCAACGTGGCCCTCTCCAGGGCAGACCTGGTGCTGGCCCTGGGCGTGAGGTTTTCCGACAGATCGGTGGGCGTCAGGAAGAGGCTTTCGAGCGGAGCTAAGCTGGTCCAGGTGGACCTCGACCCTGTAGAGCTGGGCAAGAACCTGGAGGTGGACCTTCCGGTGCTGGGGGACGCGTCCAGCCTCATCTCGGCCTTGCTGGAGGAAGGCCCTATCAGGAGGGCGGAGGACGAGGTGGACTGGGTGGGCGAGGTGAGGAGTTTGAAGGAGCGGGAGGAAAGCTTTTGGTCTTCCCACGGGGCCTCCGATAAGGGCATCTCCCCCCGCGCGGTCTTCGAGGAGCTCAACGCCTTGAGGGCTAGGGGCATACCCACGACCGTGGTGACGGAGGTGGGGCAGTGTCAGATGTGGGCCGCCTATCACTACAGGGCCTTGGGACCGGACGACTTCATAACCTCGGGAGGACTTGGGACCATGGGTTTTGGCTTTCCTGCCTCCATCGGCGCCAAAATAGCGAGGCCGGACCGAGAGGTGGTGTGTGTGGCCGGCGACGGGAGCTTCCTGATGAACCTGCAGGAGTTGTCCACGGTCTCGAGGTACGGCGTGCCGGTTAAGGTCCTCCTCCTGAACAACAGGGGTCTGGGCATGGTGAGACAACACCAAAGGCTCTTCGCGAACGGGAGGACGTTCGCCTCCACTTACGAGAAAGATCACGATTTCGTCGCCGTAGCCGCCGCCTTCGGAGTGAAGGCCAAGCGGGTCGCCGCTCCCTTTGAGCTCAGGTCCTCCGTGGAGGAGCTGTTCTCGGAGGAAGGCCCTGCCCTCCTGGAGGTGACCATATCCGACGAGGAGATGGCCTTCCCCATGGTCTACCCGGGCGACGACTTAAGCGCCGTTCGCATGTCGCCCGACGCCACCTTCGAGGAGATTCTGTAAACCAATATTTCTTATGGGTTGATAAAACCTCTCGGCCGTGGTAGAATGCCCTATCGGGGAGGGAAACTCTTTTCGCGTTCGTGGAGGTGTCCTCGATGACGAGCAGTTCATTGAGGAAGTTGGTGTTGATCCCGTTCTTCTCGGCTTTGACCGCGGTGGGAGCCTTTCTCAAGATACCCACCCCCATAGTGCCCTTCACCACTCAATACCTCTTTTGCGCCTATTCGGGCGTCTTCTTGGGGGCCAGGGGTGGGCTGATTTCCCAGCTCCTCTACGTGGGGATAGGTCTGATGGGTTTCCCCGTGTTCGCGAAGGGAGGAGGGATCACCTACGTCTTTCAACCTACCTTCGGCTATCTCCTCGGCTTCATAGGTTGCGCGTTCGTCGTGGGGCATATCGTAGGGGACGGAAGGCCCACCTTCCTCAGGGCCTGGGCGGCCTCCCTCGCTGGGCTCGCCTTGGTCTACCTGGTTGGCGTTTCCTACCTCTATTTCGTCCTGAACTTCTACGCTGGAAAGCCGATCTCCTTCGGCAAAGCCATATCGATAGGTTTTCTGCCCTTCATCGGCCCAGATCTCTTCTGGACGCTGGTGGTAGCGTACACCGCCTCGCGGGTCAAACCCCGTCTGGTCGCCGCCCTCTCCTCGGCTTAGCCCCGTCGAACTCCTCTGGAGATCGGTGGAAGCTTTTCGCTCCCTCCGTACGCGTTCCGCTTGGGATCGAACTTCGCCCGACAGCGGGTTCTCAAAGATCTCGGGATGTCGTATAATTTTTAACGTAAGTTGGGCGGGGGGAGTGGTTTTTGTGGAGAAAACCAGGGGGTATGGTTCCTTGCCTAAGGCCACTTTGGGGAGGCTGCACATGTACTACAGGTATCTATCGCTGCACCAGAGGGACTTCGTCTCCTCCGAGGAGATGGGAGGCGCCCTGGGCGTGCTGCCCGAGCAGGTCAGAAAGGATCTCTCCTACCTCCGATATAAGGGTAAGCCTCGGGTCGGCTACCGGGTGAGCGAGCTGAGGAAGGAGCTCGAGGAGATATTCGGAGTCGAGCTCGAGCTGAACATGGCCATAGTGGGAGCGGGGAGGTTGGGGGGTGCTATAGCGAACTACGAGGGGTTTGAGCGGTACAGGACCAGGGTAGTGGCGCTCTTCGACAAGGACCCCGCCAAGGTGGGGACCTATGTGGGCAAGTTCAGGGTCAGGTCCGTAGATGAGTTGCCCGAAGCCGTAAGGGAGCTCCAGGTGGACGTGGGGGCCATATGCGTTCCCCCCGATGCCGCCCAGGAGGTGGCGGACAGACTGGTGGAGAGCGGTGTAAAGGCGATATGGAATTTCTCTCCCTCGCAGATAAAGGTCCCTCCCGAGGTGATACTCAGGGACGAGGACATAACCCGAGGTTTGCTCATGATAAAGCACTCCATAGCTGTGAGGTCCTTCCGAGGCGACGACAGGACTCCCGAGCTATGAGGACCTCGGGGCGGGTCAGATCGGTCGTGGCGCAGACGTCTTAGAGGCCCCTCACATGCCGCTTCCCGCGGTCCTGAGGGCTTCTTCTATGGTGTTCAGGACCGCCTCCTCCAGCTCGGGGGTTAGGTTCTCCAGCCGCGGGGTGAGGAAGCCCTTCACTATCAGGCTTTTGGCGGCTTCCTCGGAGACCCCTCTGCTCATCAGGTACTCTATCTCCTCCTGGGCTATCTTGCCTACGGCCGCCTCGTGGGATAGCTCCACATCGGGGTGGTAAGAGGTTAGCTCTGGTATCGCCTGGACGCAGGAGGAGTCGGATATCATTATGGCGTTGCACTCCATGTGTCCCCTAGTGGACCCGCTTCTGGCCTCTATCAGCCCCCTGGATATGACCTTGCTGCCGTCGCCTGCCACCACCCTGCTCACTATCTCCCCTCTTGCGCCATCTCCCTCCAGGATCAGCGCCGCTCCGGTGTCGAAGAAGGAGAGGCCCTTGGCGTATATAGAGGAGTAGAACCCGGCGAAAGCCCTCCTCGATAGAAAGGCCCTGGGGTAGGCGATCACCCTTTTGACCTCGGTGACGGCGAAGTAGTTGGATATGTACTTGCCCCCTTCCTCCACTCGTACGGCGGTCTTAGGCGTTATCTCCATCTCCTTGCCCCACTCGTGGACCATGGTGTACGTCAAGGAGGCGTTCTTGCCGACGAATATCTCGGTCACACCGATGTGAAGGCCCGCGAGGACGTGAGATCCCCTGGTGCAACCCGTTATGATCTGGGCGGAGGCGCCTTCCTCCACGATTATCAGGTTGTGCACCCTCTGCTCGAAGCCCTCGGTCTTCACCACGTAGCAGGACTGCACGGGAAAGCTCATCTTCACCCCCGCTGGTACCCTTATGAAGTAGCCGGTGGGGGTGACCTCTTTGAACTTCGCCAGCTCTCCCTCTGGCCTTATCAGGGAAAACCTCAGCCTCTCCACCAGCTCGGGGTACCTCTCCTGGGCCTCCCCCAGGGACATCACCTCCACCTCCCCGAGCCTCTCGAGGAGGCTTATGGAGTGGTCCTCCACGAAAAAACTCCCCTCCCTCTTCCTGCTGGGCGATAGGTCGAAGCCTACCCTCCTCAGGTCCAAAGCTCCCTCCATAGGCTTCCCCCCTAGAGGCAAAGATAGCACTCGACGCACTCGGCGTAGCCTTTCTCCCTGATCCGCCTGAAGATGTCGTAAGGATTACCGCTGCAGGCGAACCTTCCTTTGACCATGACGTGCCCCACATCGGCGGTCACGTAGTCCAGTATGTGGCCGCTATGGGTTATCAGGATGGCCGACTTGGTGCGCTGGTGGAAGGGCTTCTCCCTCTCCAGGAAGCGCCTCAAGGCTTCGCCCAGTAGGGCTATGTTCTCGAAGTCCACCCCTGACTCCGGTTCGTCCAACATCAACAAAGTGGGGTCTTGGGCTATCAACTGGAGAACCTCGGACTTCTTCATCTCCCCTCCGGAGAAGCCCACGTTGAGGTCCCTGTCCAGGTGCTGATGGAAGTTGAACTCGGAGGCTAACTCCATGACCCCCTCGAAGGCTTCGGAGTCCTTGGCCACCAGCTTGAGGAAGCTCCTCAGGCTCACACCCCTCACCGCCCTGGGGCTTTGAAACGCCAGGCCTATCCCCAGCCGCGCTCGCTCGTGGATCGAAAGCCCCAGCACGGATGAGCCCAGGAACAGGATGTCCCCCTCCGTCACCCTGTACCTGGAAAGGCCCATTATGGCCCCCAGAAGGGTGGACTTCCCGGAGCCGTTCTGCCCGAAGATCACGTGCACCTCCCCGCGCCTCACCGACAGGTTCAACCCCTCCAGCACGAGCCTGTCGTCCACTTTCACTGCCAGGTCCTTTATCTCCAGCACTATCTCCTCTCGCCTCATCGCCGTTCTTCCTCCTCGACGAACAGCCTGTGGAAGTTCTCCACCAGCCTGGCCATCTCGCTGCCGGTCTTGTTGACGTCGGGCCTGAGCAACAAGTATATCACGTTCTCGGAGGGGTTCACCGAAGCGTGTCTGAGCCTCCCGGGCTCGTCTATGGACATCGCGCAAAGCTTCTTCAGCCTCTCCAGGTCGCGACGGTCCTGGTAGAGGGAGTAGTGCTGGGTCTGGTCCTTCAGCTTGATCTCCTCCTCCTGGAACCCCTTCCCCTTTCTGTCAACCCCAGGACCGAAGACGAAGTAGGATTTTTGGATTATGTGGGCCTCCCCTCTAGCTACCCTCGTCCTGGGCCTCAAAACCACGTAAAGCCTATCTCCCCTCTTGAAGAAATAGGATATGGGCCACCAGAACAGGCTCTGCCTAGGCATCAGCATGAGGGTGAGCTCCATCTTGGGGAGGAATTCGTCCTCTAGCGCGTAATCCGCCCGGAAACCTATGTAGCCTCCTAAGTGGGTGTAGAGTTTGTCCTTGGGCCTTAGCTTGTCCTCGAACTGTCTTATGTAGTGGACCATCAGCGACAGGTTGAGCCTTCTGCCCTTGTAGAACTGAAGCGATGCCACCCCAGCCAACACGAGTATGGCCAGTAAAAGATCGGCCGACAAGGCGACCACCCCTTCCTCTCTGCAGGGGACGTCAGGCCACGAGGGCTTCTAGTCTGTGGAGGTTTTGGCTGTATATCTCGTAGAGCATCTCGGTCCCCCGGGGCGACGTCCTTATGAGGGGGACCTTGAATATCTCCACGCGCGGAAAGGCCTCCCTCAGGTGGGCGAAGACGCGTTCCTGCTCCTGGATCTTCCCCTGGAGCTCCGGAGGTGGGCTCTCCAGCTGGAGGTATTTGTTGAGGAATATGGCCCTTAGCGCGATGTTCTGGTCGCGCAGGGCTTCGTAGATCCTCTTGGTCTCCGCGTACGCCAACTCCTCAGCGGTGGTCACGACCCCCACCCAGGCGAGCTTGGAGGAGAGGAACTGCCTTATCCTGAGCATGTCCTCTTTGTAGGCCATGATCTCCTTAGTTATGGGGTCTTCCTCCTCGGCGGAGGGAAGCTTCTCCCTCTTCCCTTCGATCTCGGAGTAAAAGGGCCCTCTCACGTTCTCCAGCATCCTCCTCTTGGACAGGATCCTCCTCCTCATCTCCAATAGGCCGTTGGCCCATATCAGCGATATCTCCGGCATGGAGAAGACCCTTATGGTTATGCCGGTTGGTGGGGTGTCCACCACTATGTAGTCGTAGTCCTCCACCTTCGAGAGCTCTTTTATCACCTCTAACAGGGCGTACTCCTCTATGCCGGGCGACTTCTTTATGAGGTCGAAATATCTGTCCAGGTTCAATACCATCAGATGTCTGTAAGTGTTCTTCATCCTGGCGGAGCAATCCTCCAGGTAAGAGGAGATCGCCCTCTCCAGGTCTACCTCCATAGCCCATAGGCCCCGCTCCACCATGATCGGCTCGCCGCTGAGCTCCACGTCCAGGGCATCCCCCAGGTTGTGGGCTGGGTCTATGGAAACCACCAGCGTCCTCTTCCCGCTCCTGGCGCTTCCCACCGCAAACGCCGAGGCAACGGTGGTCTTGCCCACCCCGCCCTTGCCCATGAAGAAGAACATCCTGGAAGGCATGTCCCCTGAAACCCTCTCCCCGTCGTCCTAGATGTCGAACCGAGCTAGCGTCTGGGAGAACACGTCGTCGAACTCCTCGCTCTTCCTGGTCATGAGCGCGATCTCCCTCTCCATGTGGGGCAAAAGCCTAAGGACTATGTCGGTGGGCGGAGAGGGCATTCCGGAGAAGAGGCTGGTGGTGATGAGGGCGAAGACGTGCTCCTCCTCCATCAACTCCTGTTCTATGAGGGAGGTGGCAGCCTCCCTCATAGAACAGCCTATAGAATCCAGGGTACAGTAGAGCTTCCTGAACGCTTTTGCGAGGGCCTCGCGCAGGCTCATCTCCCCTTACGCCATCTCCTCAGAGGGCTTGTATTCCTTGTTGAGGGTGGTCCAGAAGTTGACCAGCAAGATGACGGAGAGGATCAGCATCACCACGACGAAGGCGCCCAGGATGCCCTTTATAGCGGCAGCCTGGACTGGGACCACCTTAAAGAGGTACCAGACGAGCGCCGAGAAGACGGTCACCCAGAGGAAGACCGCTGGCAGGAACACCATCGCCAGCGTGGCTCCGGAGGCCTTCTGAACCCTCTTGACCCAGTTGGCAGCGGTGAGCATGGCTATGGAGGCGAGCAACTGGTTGGTCCCGGCGAAGCCGGCCCAGAGGGCCGTGTAGGCTGCACCTCCGTACTTTATGAAGTAGAAGCCCAGGAGGGCGGCCACCAGGGAGCCCACCCACCTGTTCTGCAGAACGTCCACCACCCCTCCGAGGAAACCTCTGAAGGACTCGACTATCTCCTGGAAGGCGTATCTGGCCAACCTGTTGGAGGTGTCGAGGGTGGTGAGCACGAAGGCCGAAACCCAAAGCCCACCGAAAACGGCCCCTATCTTGGCAGGTATGCCGAGTCCATGGTAGAGCAGCTGTCCGAAGGACTTGGTGAACAAGCCCACAGCTCCGCCCACGATGGCCTTGTTGTCGGCGGTCCTCAGGTTTATTATGGCGTTCCCGAAGTTGGCCATGTAAGATGGGTCGGAGAGCTGAGCGGCGTCGAGGTTGGGATTAGCCGCCTTTATGGCGTCGGCTAGACCCCCTATGACCCCCAGGCCGAAGGCCCCTATGGAGGCTATGACTATGGTCGAGAGCATCCCCTCGGTGAACATGGAGCCATAGCCGACGAAGAGCCCCGACAGCTCGTTGTCCAGCTGCTTGGAGGTGGTACCAGAGCCCACTATGGAGTGGAACCCCGAGAGGGCTCCGCAGGCTATCACCAGGGGGACGGTGGGCCAGAAGGGGGAAGGCACCTTAGCGTGCACGACGTTGGCGGAGAAGCTGGTGAAGGCCGGCCAGCTTATGGGCTTAAAGACTATCAAGGCCGCGATGGAGCCCACCACGACCCCGCCCCAGAGGATGAAGGAGTTAAGGTAGTCTCGGGGCTGAAGGAGTATCCAAACCGGCAAGGCGGCAGCCAAGATTATGTAGATTAGCTGGAGCCAGTAGAGGGTGTCCACGCTCATCTTTATCGGGTAGACGAAACCAAGCCATATGCAGGCGGCCACCATGGCTATCCCTATGACGGTGGAGACGCTGAAGGGGAGCTTCGTCTTGTAGAGCAGATAACCCTCTATGATGGCAGCCACGAGGAACAAGACGGAGGTGGTGAATATCTCGGGGGTGCTGCTGGCCAGGGGGGCGAAAGTGCCCATGAACGCAGCTATGACCAGTATGAGAGCGAAGAACACGTAGAGCTCGAAGATGAGCTTCGTCCTCTTCCCCATGAGCCTTCCAGCTATCCACTGAACCGACTTGCCGTCGTGTCTGACGGACATCATCAGCGAGAGGTAGTCGTGGACGGCACCTATCAGGAAGTTACCGAGCCAGATCCAGAGGATGCAGGGTAGCCAACCCCAAACCGCGGCTATGGCCGGACCTACTATTGGGCCAGCGCCCGCGATGGAGGAGAAGTGGTGCCCGAACAGCACGAACTTGTTGGCTGGGACGAAATCCACGTCGTCCCGCATCCTGACCGCGGGAGTGGGTCTGTTGGGATCTGCCTTGACCACCTTGCGTTCCAGGCTTTTGCCGTACGTGAAGTAGAGAGCCAAGTAAAAGACGGCGCCTATCAGTATTAGGACGGAAGTGGACATAACCCAATCGACCTCCTTTCCTCAAATAGATCCGCCTTGCGCCCGCTCAGAGGCCCTCGCGTTTAGCCCCTTTATTTTATTACAGCGACCCTCTGAGGACAATACAAAGAGCACAATTTTGAAACTAAGCTGAATATTGCAACAACAAAGCACCTTTCTTACTTTATGTCTAGTATCACTATCGACTTGGGCGCCACGCTCACGCTGTCGGCTATGTTGACCTCAGTGCCGGTGATCCTGTCCATCACCGCTATCCTGTAGGAGCCTGGGGGTATGAACTTGGGATCCCATAGGTCAGCTCCTAAGCTGTCCACCCGCAGGTTGTTCTCTTTGGCGTATATGGTCCAGCTGGTTATGCGGTTCCTAGCCATCTCCTCGGGCTGCAGGTGTATGCCGCTCTCCAAGGCCCTTTGGACCCTCTCGCCGGACGCGACCTGGATGCTCTCCGCGGGGATCTCCTGGGATCCGCCTTTGTTTCTCACGAATATCGTGTAGCTGCCGGGGGGCACGAACTTGAAGGCGCCGCTCAGGTCGGAGGTGGTGAATATAAGCCTGCCGCTGGAGGACTCCCGCAGGGACCAGCTCTCGACTGCCGCTTTGAGCTCCTCGATGCAGGAGAGGGAGACAAAGGAGTTGACGCTGAAGCTAGAGACGCTGGATTCCCTCACCACCATGGGCTCGTTGAGGAAAACCTCTCTGTCGGTGTCCCTGTTGAGGAAGCTTATCCTGTAAGTGCCGCTGGGGAGGAACTTCCTACCCCACATGTCCGAGGCCATCACCGCCACCACGTTGTCGCTACCCCAGTCCCTTATGGTTATCCTGGAGACCGATTCCTCCGCCGTCTTGTCCGGTATGAGGTTTATCCCCGAGCTCAGCTTGACCGAGCTCATCTCGCCCTTCACCACGGAAAAGGTCTGCTGGAGGAAGAGAGGCCTGTCGAATCCCCTCACCGACAGCATCATCCTGTACTTGCCGGGCAGCATGAACTTCGCTCCCCACATGTCGCTCCTGACGGTGAAGAGCTGTCTGTTGCTCTCCGCGTCTATCACCGTGTAGTCCAGAACGGAGTTGACGAGGTCCTGGGCTATCTCCACGTTGACCCCGCTGTCCAGCCTCACGTAGGAGGTCTCGTTGGGCTTTATCTCTATCTCCTGGTTGAAGGTTATGGGCTCTGGAAAGCCCCTCACCTTGAAGGATATGGTGTACCTGCCCGGGGGTATGCCGTCCAGGCTGTTGCCCGATGCGTTTATGCTCCTGGTCCCGTCCACCGACCTGAGGGTCCACCCCTCTATCGAACCCATCACCCCAGGCAGACCGTCGATCCTTATGGCCCCGTCCCTGACCAGGTTCACCGATAACCTTATCTTCTTCACGCCGCCCTCCTGGGGGGTGGCGGTGGGCTGTGCCTCTGCCCTCTGTCGGGGCGATGCCGACAGGGCGCCCAGGACCAGCGCGCTCAGGGCCTCCCTGAACTGGCTTGCGTTCCTGGCCGAGCGAAAGCTTCCCTTGCCGAGCTCGGCAAGCCTCCTCAGGAGTTCCTCGTCCCGCTTGCTCGCCCCCACGGCGAGCACGTGAATCCTTATGTCGTAGGCGTTGGCCAGCTCCTCAGCGACTCTCTCGGGGGTTTCACCGGTGGTGTCGTAGTCGTCGGTCAGGACGACTATGTCGCCTGCGGAAAAGCCGCCCCTGAGGAGCAAGTCCCTGGCGACCCTTATCGACTCGGCCAGCGGCGTCATGCCGAGAGGTTGAATGGACTGGATCCTCTCTATCAACCTGCTCCTGGAGCTGGACAGGGGCTCCACCTGGGACAGCACGGTCACGTCCTTCGGGTTGGTCCTCTCGCGGGATCCATAGACCACGAGGCCGAGCTTGGCCGAGTCCGGTAGCTCCCTCAACAATCTGGTCAGCTCGTTCCTCTGGACGTCGGCTTTGAGCTCGTTGCTGGGCAACCTGCCCCACATGCTCCCGGACCCGTCCATGACCACCACCAGAGGCCTCTCGCTGGCGACGCCTGTGGCGGACAGCAGGGGGCAGATCAAACCGAACATCAACGATAGATAGAATAAAGCCACTTTAAGACGAGAAAACGCTTTTCCCTCAGAGCTGATCACGGCTTACCCCCCTCACTACTGGTTTTTTTCCCTCTGATCGGGGATACGAGCACCCTCAGAAGAAGGCCCTCTTCGGCCGCCTCCTCCTCAATGTTAAACTTGAGACCGCGCCTAGTCCACTTGTTCAGAAGCCTCTCCAGATCCCTCTTGAAAGGGTTCACCCCCTCGGGGGAGGGGTTGGGTTCGCGCTTGGGATCGCTTCCGTTGCCCCTCATCTCCCTGACCTTTCTCTCCAGCTCCTCGGCGGACAGCGCCTTCTCCCTTATGGCCTCGAGCATCCTGAGCTGCTGATCCCTCTGCAGGCCCACGAGGCTTCTGGCCTGTCTCTCTCCTAGCTCGCCTCTCCTAAGGGCTTCCTTAACCTCTGGCTCCAGCTTCAGCAGTCGAAGTTTGTTGGAGATGGTGGCCTGGGTCTTGCCCAGCTTCCTGGCGAGCTCCTCCTGGGTCAGGTTCGTGAGCCTTAGGATGTTGAAGATGGACTCGGCCTCCTCCAGGGGGTTCAAGTCCTCTCGCTGCATGTTCTCCACCAGGGCTATGACCTGCTGGAGCTCCGCAGAAGCCGCCTTGACCACCAGGGCCTTGATGGAGCTCTTCCCCAGCAGCTTGCACGCCCTCCACCTTCTCTCTCCTGCTATTAGCTCGTATCCCTCCTCGCTCTCCCTGACCACTATGGGCTGTATCAAGCCCACCTCCGCTATGGATTGGGCCAGCTCCGCTATGGCCCTCTCGTCGAAGCGACGACGGGGCTGGTAAGGATTGGGTTTGACCGCGTCTATCGATACTTCCCTTATCTCGTAGGATCCATCCTCAGGCCCCTCTCCCAGGTGTTTCTCCAGAAAGCGCAGAAGACTAAAGGCCAAAACCATCCCTCCAAGCTCTTAGGGGAGCCCTTTCGCCTTGAGATATTTTATCTCAGCATATAGCCTGAATATACCATAAAATGGGGCACGAGTAGAACTCATGCCCCAAAACGTCGCTTCGCCCCCTAGGCCTCGACGGACTCGCCCTGGCCCTATCCCCTAGGATCCGAGGTACCTCTCGATCGAGCGCGAGGTGTGAAAGGGCAGCGGATCCACCTCGATGACCTCTCCCAGATCGTTGTAAAGGGTTCCGCCCCTTTCGGCCAGCGGAGCCAGGGGCAGGATCAGGTCGGCCGACCAGGCGATCTCCGAGTCCAGGCAATCGAGCACGGCCAGGAACGAGGCCTTGGACGCTAGCCCCTTCGCCCCTCTGGGAGGATCCTCGTTCAGGTTGCTCTCCATGGCCAGGACCACCATGGGCGCGTCCTCCAGCTCGCGAGCGACCGAAAAGCCCATCTCCAGCGCCTTCCAGAAGTTGGGCGAACCGCCGCAGAGGTATACCCTCTCCTGCAGGTCGCACATCCCCGCCAGGGCTTTGAAGAGCTCCTCGGTCTCGTGCGGCGCGAGGAGGTCTTCGCTCGCTATCACGCTCGCCCCTTCCCGAACCAGCCCTCCCAGGAGATCGCGGTCCATGAGCTGCTCCGGGGAGAGCTGAAGGTCGGAGTAGTGGAGCACGTCCTCGTCCTCGCACGGGCCCACGATCGCTAGGCTCATCTCCTCCCTTCTGACGCGCTCCTTCAGGTGCATCCAGAGCACCGGATGGCTCTTGGAGACGCGGCCGCCGAGGAGCAAAGCTCTCCTGGAGGAGAGGATCCTGTCCAGGGAGGTGGTTCTCCTTATGCCGGACGCCCTGAGGGCCTCCAGGGTGACCACCGGTCCCCCCTCCAGAAGGACCGTCCGCTTTACCCCGAGCTCTTCAGCCCATCTCTTCAGCGCGGCTATCTCCTCCATGGCGAGCCTTCCAGATACCCCGAGGACCACGGCCCCCTCCCCGAAGCTCTCGAGGAAGTGAAGGGCTTCGCGCCGAAGGATCTCACAGCCCTCCGCGTCCGATATCGCGCGCCTCGCGGTTCCCCTCCCGAGGTAAGCCCCTTTCGTCCTCCTGTGGGAGTAGAGGTGTTCCCAGTTGTATATCCCTCTCCAGCACGACCTACCCCTGTTGAAGCTCCTCTTGTTGTCGTGGTCTGTGGTGGCTCTGAAGACCCTTTTGGTGCTCGAGTCGAGGTGAAAGACTATCTCGCAGCCCAGGCTGCACTGGTTGCAGGCGCTCCTGTGGTGGATGGTGAGGGAGGAGTGCGGCTTCCTGGGCGCCTTCTTCTCGACCAGAGCCCCGGTGGGGCAGAACATGACGCACTGGCCGCAGAACACGCAGTCGGATCGCTCTATCGGTATCCTGAAGGGGGTGTCCACGACCGTCTCGAATCCCCTTCTGATCTGATCTATGGCGTGGGCCTGGGCCCACTCGTCGCAAGCCCTCACGCAACTGCCGCAGAGTATGCACTTGTCCATGTTCCTGGTGTAGTATCGGTTTGCGTCCTCGTAGCGGGGTATGTGCTCTCCCGCGAACCTCGCGGGGTCCACTTCGTACTCGATGGCGTATCTTCTCAGCTTGCACTCGAAGAGGTCCTGGCAGCCGCACTCCATGCACCTGCGCCCGTCGGATAGCACCTGTTCCTCGGTGAGGCCGGCGTTGTACTCCTCGAAGGGTTTTTCGAGCCTCGTCGAGGCTGGCTCCACGTGGGGCCTCTGTCGAGGTGCCTTGGGCACGTGGGCGAAGTCCTCCTCGGTGAGGTCGAACCTCCTTACGTCGTACTCGAAGGGCGCTTTGGGGAACCCCTTGGTCAGGTAGTGGTCGATCGACTCGGCCGCCCAGTGTCCCGTGCCTATGGCCGCTATGGCTATGTCGGGCCCCGAGAACTGATCTCCGGCCACGAAGACGCCCTCCAGGGGCGTGGAGTAGTCGGATTTCACCTTCATCCTCCTGCCGTCGGTGAGCTCCGGAGGTAGCCCCGTCGGGTCTATGGTCTGCCCTATGGCGGCTATCACGCAGTCCACCTCCATGGGGAACTCGCTTCCGGGAACAGGGATGGGACGCCTTCTGCCGGAGGAATCGGGCTCCCCGAGCTCCATCCTCTGGAGCACCACCCTCTCGACCTTGCCGTTGCCTTCGATCCTAACGGGGGCTACGAGGAAGACGAACTTCACGCCCTCCTCCATAGCCTCCCTAACCTCTTCCTCCTCCGCTGGCATCTCCTCTCTGGTCCTGCGATACAGCACGTAGACCTCCTTTGCTCCAAGCCTCCTGGCGCACCTGGCTGCGTCCATGGCGGTGTTGCCGCCCCCTATCACAGCCACGCGCTTGCCTAGAGTGGGCCTTTCCCCCCTGTTGACCCTGTAGAGGAACTCTATGCCCTTGAGGACCCCATCCAGGTTTTCGCCCTCCACCCCCATGGGGGAAGACCTCCAGCACCCCATGGCCAGGAGCACGGCGTCGTAGTCCCTTCGGAGCTCCTCCAGCGACACGTCCCTACCCAGGGCCGTCTTGAGCCTAACGTCTACCCCCAGCGAGAGCACCCTCGAGATCTCGGCGTCCAGCACTCTCTGGGGTAGCCTGTAGTCGGGTATGCCGTACCGCATCATGCCCCCGAGCTTCTCTTCCTTCTCGAATATGGTCACGCTGTAGCCCTTGAGCCTCAAGAAGTAAGCGGCGGATATGCCGGCTGGGCCTCCCCCCACCACGGCCACCCTCTTGCCGTTGTAGGGAGCGGGTCTCAGGTTGAAGGAACCTGGGTTGGCCAGGGCGAAGTCCCCGACGAAGCGCTTGATGTGCTTTATGGACACGGGCTCTTTTTCTACCAGGTTCCTCCTGCACTTCTCCTGACAAGGGGCGGGGCAGACCCTGCCTATGGAGGCCGGAAGGACCACGTTCCTCATGAGCACCTCGTAGGCCTCCTGGAACTTCCCCTCGGCGGCCAGGTTCACGTAGGCCTGCACGTCGCCCCTGGCGGGGCAGGTCAAGGTGCAGGGGGGGCGACAGTCTCCCACGTGGTCCGACAACATGAGCTCGAGGCCCAGCTTTCTGACCCTTCTCACCCTCTCGGAGTCGGTCCTGATCCTCATACCCTCCGAGATCGGGGTGGAGCAAGCTCGGAGCAAAGCCCTGGCTCCCTCCACCTCCACCAGGCATAGGGAACAACCTCCGTAGACGGAGAGATGGGGACTGTAGCAGAGGGTGGGCACCTCCACCCCGTGCTCCTGACAGAGCTGGAGTATGGTCTGACCGGCCTTCCCCTCGACTTCCCTATCGTTCAGGAAGAGCTTTACATCCCTTGATTCCTTCATCTTCGAGTACCTCCCGCGCTCATCTGACGGTGACGGCATCAACGGGGCACACCCTGTAGCACTCGCCGCACTTCACGCACCTGTCCTGGTCTATGACGTGCCTTTTCTTCAGCTCGCCGCTTATGGCCCCTACGGGACACGCCTTGGCGCACCTGGTGCACCCTATGCACTTGGACTCGTCTATGGAGTAGGTGAGTAGCTTGGAGCAGACCCTGGCGGGGCAGCGCTTTTCGACCACGTGGGCCAGGTACTCGTCCCTGAAGTACCTGAGGGTGGTCAGGACCGGGTTCGGCGCCGTCTGACCCAGACCGCAGAGGGATCCGTCCTTGACCAGGTGGGCCAGCTCCTCCAGCTTTTCCAGGTCTTCGAGCTTCGCCTCGCCCTCCGATATCCGGGTCAGGATCTCCAGCATCCTCTTGGTCCCTATCCTGCAGTAGGGGCACTTGCCGCAGGATTCCCTCTGGGTGAAGGAGAGGAAGAACTTGGCGGTGTCTATTATGCAGGTGTCCTCGTCCATCACTATCATACCGCCGGAGCCCATTATCGCGCCGGTGGAAGTTATGGACTCGTAGTCCACCGGGATGTCCAGGTCCACCACGCAACCGCCGGACGGACCCCCCAGCTGCACTGCCTTGAATGCCTTTCCACCCCTTATGCCGCCCCCTACTTCCATTATCACCTCTCGAAGGCTGATCCCCATCGGTACCTCTATGAGGCCGGGGTTGTTGATCTTGCCCGCCAGGGCGAAGACCTTGGTCCCCTTGCTGCGCTCAGTTCCCATGGAGGCGAAGGCCTCAGCGCCGTTGAGTAGTATCCACGGCACGTTGGCCAGCGTCTCCACGTTGTTTATGTTGGTCGGTTTGCCCCACAATCCCCTCTGGGCCGGGAAGGGAGGCCTTGGTCGGGGCATGCCCCTCTTGCCCTCTATGGATGCCATGAGCGCCGTCTCCTCGCCGCACACGAAGGCGCCGGCCCCCTCCTTTATGGTTATGTCGAAGGAGAACCCGGTCCCCAGGATGTCATCGCCCAGGAAACCCTTGGATCTCGCTTGCTCCAGAGCCACCTGTAGCCTCTTGATGGCTAGGGGGTATTCGGCCCTGCAGTAGATGTAGCCGTGGCTTGCGCCTATGGCGTAAGCGCCTATTGTCATCCCCTCTATGACGGAGTGGGGATCCCCCTCCAGGACGCTCCTGTCCATGAAAGCCCCTGGGTCTCCCTCGTCGGCGTTGCAGATCATGTACTTCTCGCTGCCAGGGGATTGCCTGGCGAACCTCCACTTGGTCCCGGTCGGGAAGCCGGCCCCCCCTCTGCCTCTGAGCCCGGACCTGGATATCTCGTCTATCACCTGCTCGGGCGTCATCTCCTTCAGCGCCTTCTCCAGGGCCTTGTAGCCGTCGCGCTCCAGGTAGTCCTCTATCCTCTCCGGGTTTATCCTGCCGCAGTTTCTGAGCACCACCCTGAACTGCTTGGCCAGGACGCGAGCCTCGCTTCCGACCCCCTCCAGGCTTGAGGTCACCACCTTCTCGAGCAGGGGCTTTCCGCCTAGGACGTGCTCCTGGAAGATCCTCTCGGCTAGGGCCTCGTTGACGTCGCCGTAAGTGTAGCTGCCGTCGGGTCCTTCCACCTCGACCAGGGGTTCCTTGTAGCACAGCCCTATGCATCCCACGGGGCTTACCTCTAGCCCAACGGTGGAGGCGAGTTGCGATAGCCTCCTGTACACCGCCTCCGCCCCAGCCGCGATCCCGCAGCTGGCCATGCCCACCTTTATCCTCTTCGTAACCCCAGAGGTCAACTTTTAGCACCCCCACTTCGATAGCTTTCCACCACTTTTACGGCCTTCTCAGGGGTGAGCTTTCCGTGTACGTCCTCGCCCACCATCATCACCGGCGCTAGGCTGCAGCAGCCGAGGCAGGCCACGTACTGCAGCGTGAACAGCCCATCCTCCGTGGTGTCGCCCTCCTTAACCCCCAGGTGGGACTCCAGCCTCTTCCCTATGGCCTCAGAGCCCATGATGTGACAGGCGGTTCCCCTGCAGAGCCTTATGACGTACTTGCCCTCGGGCTTGAGTCGAAACATGGCGTAGAAGGTGGCCACGCCGAAGAGCTCGGCCCTGGGTATCCTGAGCCTCTTCGATACCCCCTCTAAGAGATCCTGGGGTATATATCCGAACCTCCTCTGGACGTCCTCCAAAAGCGGTATGGCCACGCCCTTCTTGCCCTTGTACTTGTCAGAAAGCTCCTCGATAAAACTTTCCAGCTCCTGGCCTGAGACGGACATCGAAGAACCCCCTTCTCCCTATCGTATCTTTGGTTAAATAATATCACATCCCGCGGTGCGCTCGCACTCGACCCCCTCGTGCGGAGGAGAGGACCTGGATTGCAAAGTCGGCCCAAATGTGATATATCATGTCCATGATTATGTTATATCTTTTGATATATCAAAAACTGGAGGGCGGCTGGGTTTGGGTTTCATCTCCGACCAGGTGTACGACAGGTTGAAGGAGGAGATAGTCGACGGGCTCCTTCGACCTGGCGAGAGGCTTTCGGACAGGGAGATCTCGGCCAGGTTCGGCGTGAGCCCGACCCCTGTCAGGGAGGCCCTGAAGAGGCTCGAGCAGGAGGGGTTCGTGGAGAGGTGCGGTAAGTTCAGGTTGGTGAGGAGGCTCTCGGTGAGGGACTTAAGGGAGCTTTACTTCGTGAGAAAGCTCCTGGAGCCGGAGGCCTGCTCTCTTGCCGCCTCCAACTCGCGATCTGATGCGCTGGAGGAGCTCGAGGGTTTTCTCCTCGGCATGGAGGACTGCCTCAGGAGGGGCGAGCACAGGGGGTTGGACAGGTTCAATCGGCTTTTCGACGAGAGGATCTACGAGCTGTCCGGCAACGGCCTTTTGGAGAGGATCTTGAAGGGGGTGCTTACGGCTCTCCTGCCCTACAGGGCGATGGCCACTAGGGTGCCAGAGAGGGCCTGGGCCACCTACGAGGAGCATCGGAGGATCTTCGAGGCCCTGAAGGATGGAGATCCGGAGAGGGCCAGGACTATGAGCCTGTTGCACCTGAAGAGGGCAGAGGAGGCGGTGATCTCGCTGCTGGAGGGCAGTTTCGCCCTGACGGACGGCGGAGGGAGGGTCTCCCTAGGAGGAGGTGGGGCACGTTGAGGGCGTACAGGATCGGTCTTCTGCCAGGCGATGGGGTGGGGCCTGAGGTGATCGAGGAGGGGGTGAAGGCTTTAGAGGCCGCTGCGTCCCGCTTCGGTTTCGGCCTGGAGTGGGTTCGTTATCCCTTCGGCGCGGAATGGTACCTGGAGAGGGGAGAGCTCCTGCCGGATAGCGCGCTGGAGGAGATGAAGGGCCTCGACGCCCTGTACCTAGGGGCTATAGGTGACCCCAGGGTTCCCCCGGGGATCCTGGAGAGGGGCATACTCCTCAAGATACGCTTTCACTTCGACCAATACGTGAACCTAAGGCCGATAAAGCTCCTTCCCGGAGTCGAGTGCCCCATAAAGCGCGGATCGGAGGGGCCGCTGGAGGTCTACGTGGTCAGGGAGAACACGGAGGATCTTTACGTGGGCCTGGGCGGCAGGAGAAGGCCCGGCAGTGATCGCTTCCTCCTCCCGTTGGAGAGGCGCCTCTACAGGGGGGAAGTGGAGGTGTCGTTTAAGCTGGACGCTCCGGACGAGGTGGCCTTCCAGGTGGGGCTCATCTCCAGGAGGGGCGCTGAAAGGGTGTCTCGGTTCGCCTTCGAGCTGGCCAAGTCCAAGGGCAAGAGGAAGGTCACGTGCGTTGACAAGGTCAACGCGATGCCTCACATCTACTCGCTCTGGCGGGAGACCTTCGAGGAGGTGGGCAAGGACTACCCTGACATAGAGCGGGACTACGCCTACGTGGACGCCATGACCATGTGGCTGGTTAAGTCCCCTGAGAGCTATCAGGTGATCTTGGCTCCCAACATGTTCGGCGACATAATAACCGACCTGGGGGCTGTCCTCCAGGGAGGGCTCGGGCTAGCCGCGGGGGCCAACCTCAACCCCGTTGGACTTTCCATGTTCGAGCCCATCCACGGCTCTGCTCCCAAGCACAAGGGCAAGGGGACCATAAACCCGATGGCCACGATCCTGGCGGGGGCCATGATGTTGGAGTTCTTGGGAGAGGCGGATGCCGCCGTTGCCGTCGAGAGGGCGGTGGAGGCTGTGTTGAGGGAAGGCAGGGTGAGGACGCCAGACCTCGGGGGCAGCTCCACCACCTCCCAGGTCGGAGACGCTGTGGCTTCCGCCCTGGCTTAAGGGGGGTGTCGAGCTTGGGCATGACCATGGCGGAGAAGATCATCTCCGCTCACACGGGGGATCAGGTCTTCGTGGGATCCATAGTGAGAGCCAGGGTGGATTTGGCCTTCGCCAACGACATAACTGGTCCTGTGGCCGTGGAGGAGTTCAGGCGCATGGGGGCTAAGAGGGTCTTCGACCCCTCCAAGGTGGCTCTGATCCCCGACCACTTCGTGCCGAGCAAGGACATACCCTCGGCCAGACAGGCTAAGGTCATAAGGGATTTCGCCTCCGAGCAGGGCATAGAGCACTACTTCGAGGTGGGGAGGATGGGAATAGAGCACTCCCTCCTCCCAGACGAGGGCCTGGTTCTGCCAGGCGATCTGGTGGTGGGGGCTGACTCCCACACCTGCACCCTGGGGGCTGTGGGAGCCTTCGCCACTGGACTGGGTAGCACCGACGTGGCGATGGCTTGGGCCTTGGGCGAGGTGTGGCTTAAAGTCCCACCGACCCTGAGGGTGGACCTGGTGGGCGCGATGCCGCGCTGGGTCTCGGCGAAGGACGTGATCCTGCACTTGATCGGCTCGATAGGGGTCGAGGGCGCCCTCTACAGGGCCATAGAGTTCGGAGGAGAGGGTCTGGGCCAGATCGACATGGACGGTAGGTTTACCCTGTGCAACATGGCGGTGGAGGCGGGAGCCAAGGCCGGGATGGTCCCCCCGGATGGGATCACGCTGGAATACCTGGGTCCCAGGGCCAAGAGACCCTTATCCCCCATCCTCCCGGACGAAGACGCCGAGTACGAGCGACGCCTCGTCGTCGACCTCTCGGGGTTAGAGCCCCTGGTGGCCTGTCCGCATCTGCCCTCCAACGTGAGGCCGGTTTCCGAGCTGAGGGGGATCAGGATCGACCAGGTCGTCATAGGCTCCTGCACCAACGGTAGGCTCTCCGACCTGAGGGCGGCCGCCGAGGTGCTCAGGGGCAAGAGGGTAGCCCCTTGGGTCAGGCTGATAGTCATCCCCGCGACCCAGGGGATTTACCTATCGGCCCTGAGGGAGGGCTTGCTGGAGGTCTTCGTGGATGCCGGCGCTGCGGTGAGCACCCCCACATGCGGCCCCTGTCTAGGTGGACACATGGGCGTCCTGGCCGAGGGGGAGAGGGCTGTCTCCACCACCAACAGGAACTTCGTGGGGAGGATGGGTCATCCCAGCAGCGAGGTGTACCTCGCCGGTCCGGCCGTCGCCGCCGCCTCGGCGGTGGAGGGCTTCATCGCTGACCCGAGGGAGGTGGTGGGAGGATGAGGCTCAGGGGCAGGGTTTGGAAGTACGGGGACAACGTGGACACCGACGTGATAATACCGGCTAGGTACCTCAACACCTCTGACCCAGGGGAGCTAGCCAAACACGCTATGGAAGACCTGGATCCCTCCTTCGCCGCCTCGGTGATGCCCGGGGACCTGATAGTGGCCGGTCGCAACTTCGGCTGCGGCAGCTCGAGGCAGCACGCCCCCATGGCCCTCAAGGCAGCGGGCGTGTCTGCGGTCTTGGCCGTCTCGTTCGCCAGGATATTCTTCAGGAACGCAGTGAACATCGGTCTGCCGGTGGTCGAAGTCGAGTCCATACAGGAAGAGGTGGAGCAGGGGGATGTGCTGGAGCTCGACCTCCTATCCGGCACCATGGCGAACGAGAGGACGGGCAAGGTCCTTAGCTTCGTGCCGTTGCCGTCCTTTCTGTTGGAGATCGTGGAACTAGGTGGTCTGGCTGAGTACGTCAGGAGGAGAGTTCTGGGTTGAGGCCTCACGGCCTCAACCCCCCTCTGAGGTACGAGAGCATTTCCTCCCTTTCCATCCCGGCAAGCCCCATCTTACTCAGGGTCCTCCCCTCCGACTCGAAGTCCTTAGAGCACAAAGCGCTCCCTATCCTCACCAGGGACTCTATCACTGGGGTCTTGACCCCCAGGGCTCTGGCCAGCTCCAACCTCGCCACGCAGCCTATGGGTATGTCCTCCGTGAAATACCTGTGTTCCACCGAGGTGGGTCCGCTTATCCGCCAGTTCTCCGGGTGCAGCAGACATATCCCGAAGGGGATCCTGTACTCAGGGGCCATGATGCTCAGCCTCGAGCTGAACTGCTCCTGTGGGTGCACTACGGTGGGCCTTATCCCGAGGGCCCTCATTATGGAGAGCTCCTCCATGTAAAAGGCCAGCTGGACTCTGGCCACCGATGGGCTCATGCCGTGGGCGTACATGCTCCACCTGCCCCTGGGTATGCCGAACAATCCCTCCGTCTCGGACACCTCCATCGCGCCCACGTTCAAGATTGAGCCTGGGACGTGGACCGCCGGGTTTGGGTTTTCCAGACCCACCCCGACCACCGTGTCGGCCCTCTCCAAGCTGGAGGCCCCGTCGAAGATGGGGAGCTTCCCCACGGCCATCTCGAACGCGTCTGCGTCTGAGCTCGGCAGGGCGTCGAAGACCTGTCTGCTTTCCCTCACGTCGCAGAGCAGCTCGCCGTCTTCGCCTGTCCTGGTGCCGTATGGGGCCGAGTGCCACCCTCCTACCACGACTTCGGCGTCGCACCCCATCTCCCTCATCATCCTCCGCAGCACCAGAGAGCCGAAGTTGTCCGGATGTATCGACACCACCGTTCCGTCCCTGAGATGGGGGATGATCTCGGAGAAGAACCTCTCCTGGTGCGTCGCGGGCACCGCTATCAGCAGGATCTTCGTCGCCTCGACGGCCTCCTTGGGGTCGGTGGTCACCAGCTCCAGCTGGGCTATGCCAGACCGTCTGAAGCCCTTGGGGTTGGCCTGGCATCCCGACATCGAAAGCTTCCCGTCCTTGAGGACGCCACCCAGGGTGCGGGGTGCCATCTCCCGTACCTCGTAGAGCCCGACCCTGAGCCCCGCCAGGGCCATGTCGGCCGCCAGGGTCTTCCCCAGGTTGCCTCCACCCATAACCACTGCGTCCAGCCTCTCCATCGCGCACCTCCGTCCTCGGTTGTCCTTAATTTATTATCTCCCCAGCCAAGTTGACTTCGTCGGACTTGGGTGTGGTGGAGAGCGTGAAAATTCTAGCTTTCGGGGCGGGTTCCCGTGAGCGCCCTCGTAGTGAGGATGGGGGTGTTCGTGCCAGGTGACGCCATCGCGGAGTTGGCGGCCGAGGCTTTGAATCGGCCGAGTCTTTGAACAAGGAGGACTTCGGGGAGCTTCTCCCGCATCTTAAAACCCTCCTTCGCCGCCCGGGGGAGGGCGAGGGGCCCCTCGAGGGTGGGCTTTTGAGGGGCATCCTCTAGCGACCTGGGGGCTACGCCCAGGAGGCTATACGATGTCTCGGAGAGCATGGCATGTCCCCTCGCCGGCTAGGCAGATCAAAACGCTCCCGTGGTCGTCGTAAGGGACATAGCTTAGGCCGAAGCCGAAATCCAGGTCGCAACTCTGGACCCGAGGGCCGCACAGCTAGACAGTTTGGATCCACCGCGCGGGAAGTTCTTCTGGCGGCACGCTCGAAGAGCGCGCCGCCAGGGTCGCCTAGTCCTCCTCGTAGAAGGCCAGGAAGGCCTCTTTAGTGGCGAAGACGTCGGCCTTTGAGGCTATCTCCATGGGCGAGTGCATGGAGAGCAACGGCAGGCCCATGTCCAGCACCCGCATGCCCAGCCTGGCGAGGAACTTCGCGATGGTCCCGCCTCCTCCCTCGTCCACCTTGCCCAGTATGCCTGGCTGGTATGGCACGCCTCTCCTCTCGAGCCTCCCCCTCACCTTGGCCACGAACTCGGCTGGTGCCTCGCTTCCATAGCTCTTCCCCCTTCCCCCCGTGTACTTGCAGATGGCCACCCCGTTGCCCAGCCTGGCGGAGTTGTGGGGGTCGTATACGTCCTTGTAGGAGGGGTCCACGGCGGCGGTTACGTCAGCGCTGATGGCTTCCGAGATGGAGAGGACCTCCATCGGATCGTATCCCATCTCCCTTATGGCTACCTCTAAGAGAGCGGACTGAGCTGAGGAGATCCCCTCGCTCCCTATCTCCTCCTTGTCCACCGACAGGAAGGCACAGCTCCAGGGGGTGTTCCTGGATATCTCCGAGAAGGCCTTGAAGGCCAGGAAAGAGCAGGCCCTGTCGTCCATGCCGTAAGCTGCCAAGAAGGCCCTGTCGAAGCCCACCTCCCTGGCCTTGAAGGCGGGCACCAGGTAAACCTCAGCGCTCATGAAGTCCTCCTCGGATATGCCGTACCTGCTCCTCAAGGCCTCCAAGACCTGCGCCTTGATCTGGCCTTTGTCGGGATCGGCGGGCATCCCTCCCACCAGGACGTCCAGCTTCTCCCCCTTGATCGCCTCGGAGGCCTTTCGCTCGCTGAGCTTCCTGTCCAGGTGTGGCGCCAGATCTGGCACCAGGAATATGGGCTCGTCGTCCCCCTCGCCCAGCTGGACGTGGACCTTCGAGCCGTCGCTCCTGTAGACCACACCGTGGATCGCTAGCGGCACGTTCGCCCACTGATAGCTCTTTATGCCGCCGTAGTACTGGGTGTCGGCCATCAGGGCGTTCTCGTCCTCGAAGAAGGGGAGCGGCTTTAGGTCGAGCCTGGGGGAGTCCGAGTGGGAGGCCACGAGCCTCATCCCCCTCTTCAGGCCCTCGGCTCCCAGCCTGATGGCCAAAAGGGCCCTGTCGTGCCAGTTGAAGTGCAAGATCCTCCCGTTATTCCCCCTCTCCAGGGGAGAGCTTCCCATCTCCAGCAGGCGCTGCTCGAACCAGGCGCAGGCCTCCCTTTCGGTCTTGCAGGAGCTCATGAAATCGATCAGCTCCCTCGAGAGAGGCTGGAGCTCGTCCCTGGCGCCGTAAGCCCTCCAAGCCCGCAACCTGTTCTCCTCCCTGCGCTCCATCCAAACTACCTCCATTTTGCTTGAAATTTTTCGACTATTTATTAAAAGCCTAAAAATAGTTGCCCCTTTAGGGGAGAGTGCTATAATCCTTTTGTGACTTTTATATCTTTCTTATGCGCTTTCTCGGACCCGTGCGAGGGACGGCTACAGTATACATCAGCCGTTTCCTCCTATCAAAAAGTGGGGGGGTAAGAGGTGGCCAAGAGGTTCAGCGTTACCGTGAAGAAGGAGTGGTGCAAGAGCTGTGGTCTTTGCATCTCCATCTGCCCCAAGAAGGTGTTGGCCTTCGACGATAGGATGAAAGCCCATCCCGAGAGGATGGACGACTGCATAGGCTGTAGGCAGTGCGAGCTTTTCTGTCCTGACCTGGCCATCACCGTGGAGGAGCGTGAGTGACGATGGGTAACTGCAGAAAGGTGGCTTTCTGGCAGGGCAACACGGCCGTGGCCATGGGCGCGATAGCGGCCGGTTGTCGCTTCTACGCGGGATATCCCATAACACCGTCCACCGAGATAGCCGAGGTCATGGCCGAGGAGCTCCCGAAGGTGGGCGGAAGGTTCATACAGATGGAGGACGAGATAGGGAGCATGGCGGCAGCCCTGGGGGCCTCCGTGGCTGGTTTGAAGTCCATGACGGCCACCTCCGGGCCGGGCATGTCGCTGAAGCTCGAGAACATAGGGTATGGCTACATGACCGAGATACCCGTCGTGGTGGTCAACGTCCAGAGGGGCGGTCCTTCCACCGGGTTGCCGACCAAGGCCTCTCAGTCGGACGTGATGCAGGCCAGGTGGGGGACCCATGGGGACTACGCGGCCATAGCTGTGGCTCCCTCCTCCGTTCAGGAGTGTTATGAGCTGACCGTCTACGCCTTCAACCTGTCCGAGAGGTTCAGGCAGCCTGTGATAGTGCTGACCGACGAGATAGTTGGTCACATGAGGGAGAGGATAGAGGTGCCAGATCCTTCCTCCCTCACCATAGTCAACCGAAAGAGGCCCACCGTGCCCCCATCGGAATATCTGCCCTACAAGGCCGATCCTGAGGACGACGTGCCCCCCATGGCCTCCTTCGGCGACGGCTACAGGTGGTACCTGACCGGCATAACCCACGACGAGAGGGGGCTTCCCGCCACTGCCAACCCCAAGAAGTGCGACGAGAAGGTCAGGCGCATAATCCGGAAGGTCATGCGCTTCAAGGACGAGATCGTAAGGTGGGATGGGGAGGGCCTGGAGGACGCCAGAGTCGTGGTCTTCTCCTACGGCAGCGTCTCCAGGACCGCCCTGAGCGCCGTCAGGCAGATGAGGAGCAGGGGTGTTAAGGTGGGGCACTTCAGGCCAATAACCCTTTGGCCCTTCCCCGAGGAGCAGCTCAAGGCCTGCGCTCCGGAGGCCAAGTTCTTCGTGGTCCCGGAGCTCAACGCCGGCCAGATGGTGCTGGAGGTAGAGAGGGTTGTGGGGCGAAGGGCTGAGGTCTTAAGCATCACCAGCGTCAACGGGGAGCTCTTCCAGCCCTCCGACATAGCCAGGGTCATCGAGGAGGTGGCTTAGATGCCTTCCAAAGAAGTGATGAGCCTTTTGAGGGAGAGCGCCTTGCCCCACATCTGGTGCGCGGGTTGTGGGCACGGCATAGTGCTCCACTCCCTCCTTCGCGCGATGGTGGACCTTAAGCTCGATCCAACCAAGACGGTCATGACCAGCGGCATCGGTTGCTCGAGCCGCATCCCGGGTTACGTTAACGTTTGTAGCCTCCACACGACCCACGGGAGGTCTCTGGCCTTCGCCACCGGCGTAAAGCTCGCCAACCCCGAGCTCACGGTGATAGCCGCCATGGGCGATGGGGACTGCGCCGCCATAGGGGGCAACCACTTCATCCACGCCTGCAGGAGGAACATAGACATCTGCGCCATAGTCATGAACAACAACATCTACGGCATGACGGGCGGACAGGCCTCGCCCACTACGCCGGAGGGGGCCATGTCCACCACCTCCCCCTACGGCCAGCTGGAGCCTCAGTTCGACCTGTGCAAGCTGGCCGTGGGCGCAGGGGCGACCTACGTGGCCAGGGCCACCGTGGCTCAGCCAAAGGCGATAGAGGGCTACATAAAGAAGGGAATCCAGAAGAAGGGCTTCGCCGTGATAGAGGTGGTCACCTACTGCCACACCCAGTTCGGCAGGAAGAACAGGAGGCCCAGGCCCATAGACAACATCGAGTGGTTGAGGAACAACAGCGTCCCCATCTCCAAGGCCAAGGAGATGAGCGAGGAGGAGCTGAGAGGTAAGATCGTGGTGGGTGAGTTCGTGGACATCGAGAGACCCGAGTACGTGGAGAGGTATCTGCAGCTGGTGGAGCAGCTGGGGGGTAGAAGGTGATGGCTTTAAGAGGAAGATACGAGATAAGGCTTTCCGGCTCGGGTGGGCAGGGAGTAATACTGGCGAGCGTGATAGTCGGCGAAGCCGCGGCCCTCAAGGAGGGGCTTTACGCCGTCCAGACCCAGTCCTACGGGCCCGAGGCGCGCGGCGGATACAGCAAGGCCGAGGTGGTGGTCTCGGATAGCCCCATCGACTACCCCAAGTGCGTCAGGCCCGACATATCCGTGGTGCTCACTCAGGACGCTTACGACAAATACGGCCTGGACGTAAAGGAAGGCGGCCTGGTCATAGCCGATAATTTCTACGTGAGAGATCTCAAGGGCTCCCCCTCCATAAGGACTTACTCTCTGCCCATAGTCAGGGTGGCCAGGGATGAGCTCGGGAGGGAGATAGTCACCAACATAGTGTCCATAGGCGCTTTGGCGTTCTTCCTGGAGAGGGAGGGAGTGATGTCGATCTCGTCCCTAAGAGAGTCCGTCCTTGACAACGTCCCCAAGGGCACCGAGGAGCTCAACCTCAAGGCCTTCGAGCGCGGGGTGGAGATAGCCTCCTCCGCGGTTTAGGGGGGTGGGATAGTCAGGCGATAGGTGGCGCGGCAGGGAAGGTGCTATCGGAGTAAGTGCAAGCACGAAGAAGGGGGGAAACGTGGATGGCGGTCAAGGATCCTTTCCAGATGTTCCTGCAGCAGGTGGACGACGCGGCTCCCTACGTCGACGTCGAGAGGGACATAGTGGAGGCCATAAAGTATCCCAAAGAGGTGCTCTGCCTGAGCTTACCCATAAAGATGGACGATGGCTCCATAAAGGTCTTTAAGGCCTACAGGAGCCACCACAACGACGCCCTGGGTCCCTGCAAAGGGGGCGTGAGGTACCATCCGGATGTGACCCTCGAGGAGACCATGGCCCTCTCGGCTTGGATGTCCATAAAGTGCGCCACCGCTGGTCTTCCCTACGGCGGGGGCAAGGGCGGAGTGGCGGTGAACCCCAAGGAGCTCTCGGAGAACGAGCTCGAGAGGCTCAGCAGGGCCTACGCCCTGGGGATAGCGAAGTTCACGGGCACCGACATAGACATACCGGCTCCGGACGTCTACACTAACCCTCAGATAATGGCCTGGTTCACCGACACCTACGAGAAGGTCAAGGGTTGGCACGAGCCCTCGGTATACACCGGTAAGCCTCTGATAATCGGCGGATCCCTGGGCAGGGGAGACGCCACGGCCAGAGGCGGCGTATACGTGACCAGGGAGGCCCTCAAGACCATAGGGCTTGCGGGGAAGGAGCTCACCGTGGCCATCCAGGGCTACGGGAACGCCGGGAGCTTCGCCCACAAGCTCTTCGCCGAGATCCTCGGCCTCAAGGTTGTGGCCGTCTCCGACTCCAAGGGCGGGATATACAACCCCAACGGGCTCTCCTACAACGAGGTGTTCAACTGGAAGAAGCAGAACGGCACGGTCGTGGGGATGCCCGGGTGCGACAAGATCTCCAACGAGGAGCTCTTGGAGCTCCAGGTGGACGTGCTAGCCCCCTCCGCCCTGGAGGGCGTGGTGACGAGCGCGAACGCCGACAGGGTTAAGGCCAAGGTCGTGGTGGAGCTCGCCAACGGTCCTCTGACGCCCGAGGCCGACAGGATACTCGAGGACAAGGGGGTTCTCATCCTGCCCGACGTGCTCGCCAACGCTGGCGGCGTGACGGTATCTTACTTCGAATGGGTGCAGGGCAGGATGGGCTACTACTGGAGCCTCGAGGAGGTCCACGAGAGGCTCGATCGCAAGCTCTCCGAGGCCTTCCACGATATATGGAAGGTCAAGGAGGCCAAGAAGATCGGCATGAGGCAGGCCACCTACGTTAGGGCCATAGGTCGCATAGCCGAGGCCATGAAGGTGAGGGGTTTCTGGCCGTAAAGCCTGGAAACCTCTGGTTGCTTGCCCTTTTGCACGAGTTGGGGTCTATAATTGGTGGTGGAGGGCAAATCCCTCCACCACCATCGTTTTAAAGGGCAGGTGGGGATCTTGGGAGATCTGAGGGATGTGGTGGTTGGGCTCAGCGGCGTCATACCTCCTTTGCCGACTCCCTTCGACGATGAAGGGGAGGTCGACTACGCGGCCTTCGAGGAGAACGTGGAGCTCTTAGGGCAAACCCCTGTGAGCGGCTATGTGGTGTTGGGCTCCAACGGCGAGGCCTGCTACCTCTCGGAAGAGGAAAAGCTCAAACTCGTCGAGATAGCCGTTAGGAGGGCGCCGAAGGGCAAGGTGGTTATAGCGGGGACGGGTTTGGAGTCCACCAAGCTGACCCTGGAGCTCTCCATGCGGGCGGCCGACAAGGGGGCGCACGCAGTGCTCTGTCTGACCCCCTCTTACTACAAGAACGCCATGAACGACGATGCCCTCATAAGGCACTTCGAGTTCCTGGCCGACCACCTGCCCGTGCCGGTCTTGATCTACAACATGCCCAAGAACACCGGTTTGAACGTCTCCGCCAGGGTGGTCGAGGTCCTCTCCAGGCACCCCAACGTTTGTGGTATGAAGGACAGCGCCGGGGACGCGGTGCAGCTCGCGAACTTCGCGAACGCGGTGGGTCCCTCCTTCAACCTGATGGTAGGCACCGCCTCCACCTGGTTCCCGGGCCTTTGTCTGGGCTTAAGGGCGGGCATCATGGCCTTGGCCAACTGCGCCCCTTTCGAGTGTGCGAGGGTGAAGGAGCTCTTCGACTCCGGGAGGATCGAGGAGGCCAGGGCCCTTTATCTCAAGCTCCTGCCGCTCAACGCCCTGGTGACGGGCGTGTACGGCGTCCCCGCCTTGAAGTACGTCTGCGAGCTCGTGGGGTTCAGGGGGGGTAGGGTGAGAAGGCCCCTCCTCGAGCTGGACGAAGCGGTGAAGGCTAAGGTCAGGGTTGTGGCCTCCGCCTCGCTGGGGAGGGAGCTCTGAGAGCGCCTGAGGGGGGGTGGCTGTTGATATCGAAAGCCCTGAGCGAGCCTAAGCGCCTGGTCTGCGTGCACGGCCATTTCTACCAACCTCCGCGAGAGGATCCGTTCTTCGAGGAGGTCTTCGCTCAACCCTCGGCTAGCCCCGAGCACGACTGGAACGAGCGGGTCTACAAGGAGAGCTATCTTCCCAACTCGGCCTCCAGGGTTCTGGACCAGGAGGGCAGAATAAGGTCCATATGGAACAACTACTCCTGCATGAGTTTCAACTTCGGCCCCACCCTGGTGGGATGGCTCAAGAGGAGGCACCCTCGTTTCCTGGGTTACCTCAGGGAGGCAGATCGCAAGGCCTTGGCCAGGTGGGGCTCAGGTTGCGCCATAGCCCAAGCCCACAGCCACCTGATATTGCCCCTCTCCTCGGACCTGGACCTGGAGGTCCAGGTCAGGTGGGGCAAGAGCTCTTTCAAAGGGGTTTTCGGGAGGAACCCAGCGGGGATGTGGTTGCCCGAGACCGCCGTGGACTTGAGGACGCTGAGGTGCCTTAGAAGGAACGGGATACAGTTCACCATCCTCGGCTCCCACCAGTGCAGTGCCGTGAGCCGCGGAGGGGAGAGATGGGCTAAGGTGGACGAGGGTTCCGTGGATCCCTTCAGGCCCTATAGAGTCTCCCTCGGGGGGGACGAGTGGATCTGGGTCTTCTTCTTCCACAGGGCTCTGTCCGGGGAGCTGGCCTTCGGAGGGCTCCTGAGGAGCGGCGACCTGATGTTCCAGAGGTTCAAGGGGGAGCTCGAGAAGGTCTCGGCGGGGCGAAAGGAGGGGGATCCGCCCCCCTGTCTGCTCCTGGCGTGCGATGGGGAGACCTTCGGCCACCACCATAAGTTCGGGGAGATGGCCCTGTCCAGGTTCTTCGAGCTGGTGGAGGAGGAGGGAGGGATGGCCTTAGCCCTCCCGGAGGCGGTCATATCCCTTCACGCCAACTCCTGGTGGGAGGCGCGCGTGAAGGAGAACACGTCCTGGTCCTGCGCTCACGGGGTGGAGAGGTGGAGGAGCGACTGTGGTTGTAGCACAGGAGGCGAACCCAACTGGCACCAGCGCTGGCGCGGTCCCCTGCGGGAGGCGGTCGAGTTCCTCCGCGACAGGGCAGACGAGGTCTTCTTCTCCATGGGGGAGAAACTCCTCTTCGATCCCCTGGAGGCGCTCCTCGAGTACGTGAAGGTCTTCGAGGGGATGGAGGACAGGGGCGTCTTCGCGGCCACTCACTTCCGGGATCAGAACAGGGCGCTCGATTGTTGGAAGCTCCTGGAACTTCAGAGGATGAAGCTCTACTCGCAGACCTCCTGTGGGTGGTTCTTCTCCGACGTCTCAGGGCTTGAGACGGTCCAGATCCTCTCCTACGCTGCCAGGGCTTTCTCCCTGCTGAGGGATTTCTCGGACGACGACTTGGAGGGGAGGTTCGTCGAGATCCTGGAGAGGGCCGAAGGGAACAAGCCCTCCCTCAGGAACGGCAGGTTGGTCTACGAGAAGCTCGTGCTGCCCGGCATGTCGGGCCTCTCGAAGGCGCTGGGGATCGCCTCCGTCATCTCCAGGACTAGGGGAGAAGAGTTCGAGCTCGGCGCCATCGGTTGCAGGTGCGAGGCCCTGGCGTTGCCCTCCCTCGAGGGCGGAGGGGTCAGGCTGGGCGTGGTCTCCGCCAGGGACTCGAGGACTGAGGAGGAGAGCTCGGCATTCTTCGTCGAGCTGAATCCCGCTGAGCTCAAACACTTTTGTTTCGTCTTCCCTCGACCCGAGCCGGAGCGCAGGAGGTTGTTGAAGGAGGTCTTGGCCGTCTCGACCCGCTCGTCCCAGGAGGAGATGAAGGCCTTCCTCCGATCCCTCAAGCCGTCCCTCCTGCTGGGGCTGGAGGACCTTCCCGGTGATTACAGGAGGGAGGTAATAGAGGCGGAGCTGGGGAAGCTTCGGGAGGAGCTCCACAGGCTGGCGGCGAGGCTTTACTCGGATAAGAAGGAGCTCTTAACTAACCTGTCGCACCTGGGGATAGAGCCTCCGCCGATGCTCAAGGTGGCAGCCGAGACCTTCTTCGCTTTCTACCTGTCGGAGGCCATGAGGCAGCTGGAGGGATCGGATCTCTCGGTCGCCTACCTCGAGTCGCTGGTCCCCGTCTTGGTCGAGGCCAAGAACAGCGGCGCCAGCTTAGAGCTCAGGGCGCTCGGCAAGAGGGTGGAGGACTTGGTCGAGCGCACTCTGGAGGACTTCCTCCTGAGAGGGGACGAGTCGCACCTAAGGGACCTGGCGGAACTCATGTCCCTAGTCAAAAGGCTGGGTTTGGACCTGGACCTGTGGAGGCTTCAGAACAGGTTCTTCGACCTGCTTCGCGCCAGCCCGAAGCTGTCGAAGGTGGAGCTGTTCAGGGAGATCTTGGAGGGCCTTGGCTTCTCCAGGGTCATCTGGGAGAGCCTTTGAGACAAGCGTAGCTGGAGGGAGGTTGACGGGATGGTAGAGGTGAGGAGGAACGGATTGGGCAAATCGATAATCGAGATGTGGTCCAACGACCCTTACTTCAGGTCGATAGCCTACTTCTCGATGGAGGTGGGCCTGGACCCGAAGGTGCCCACCTACTCGGGCGGGCTGGGGATACTGGCGGGGGACACCTTGAAGTCAGCCGCCGACCTGGGCATACCCATGGTGGGCGTCACTTTGCTCTACCGCAAAGGTTACTTCAGACAGCACATCGACGAGAACGGGATGCAGCACGAGTATCCCGAGGTATGGCATCCCGAGGAGCGGATGCACCTTCTGCCCAACGAGGTGAGCGTCACCCTCGAGGACAGGGTGGTGAGGATAAGGGCCTGGGAGTACACGATAGTGGGCGCGACGGGCTACAAGGTGCCGGTGTACTTCCTGGACACCGACTTCGACTTCAACAGCCCGGAGGATAGGAAGCTCTCCTGGTTCCTCTACGGGGGTGACCTCTACTACAGGCTATGCCAGGAGATAGTCCTGGGCGTCGGTGGCCTGAGGATGCTTCGCGACCTGGGCTACACCAACATAAAGACCTTCCACCTGAACGAGGGACACGCGGGTTTCATAACCCTTGAGCTTTTGAGGGAGCAGGGCTACGAGGACTACAACAAGATAAGGGAGAAGTGTGTGTTCACCACCCACACCCCTGTGGCGGCTGGCCACGACGTCTTCGGCTACGACCTGATAGACAGGGTCATGAAGCCCCCGTTCCCGGATCACCTCAAGAACATGCTGGGCGGCACGGGCGTCATGATGACCGACCTGGCCTTGAAGTACAGCCGCTACACCAACGCGGTGAGCGAGAAACACAGGGAGGTCACCAAGCGCCTCTTCAACCTGGAGGAGGTGGACTACATCACCAACGGCGTGCACACCTACACCTGGGTGTGTCCGGGCATGAGGAACCTGTTCACCAAATACATAAGGGGATGGGAGAACGACCCTACCAGGCTGGTGAGGGCGTTCTCCATACCCGACGACGAGCTCTGGAAGGCCCACCAGGCGGCTAAGCTCAAGCTCTTCGCCCACGTCCTCGAGACCAAGGGGGTGGAGCTCGATCCGGACGTGCTGACCGTGGGGTTCGCGAGGCGAGCCACCGGCTACAAGAGGGCCGACCTGATATTCTCCGACATGAGGCGCTTCATCGACATATGCGCCGGCAAGGTGCAGTTCATATTCGCCGGCAAGGCTCACCCTCGCGACGAGGACGGCAAGAAGATAATCCAGCAGATAATCAGGACCGCCGGCGAGATCTTCGACGTGGTCAAGATAGTCTTCCTCGACAACTACAACATGGAGCTGGCCGCGCTGCTCACCTCGGGCGTCGACGTATGGCTCAACACCCCCAGGAGGCCCCTCGAGGCCTGTGGAACCAGCGGGATGAAGGCTGCGGTTAACGGGGTGCTCAACTTCAGCGTCCTCGACGGCTGGTGGATAGAGGGGTGCAGGGAGGGGTTCACCGGCTGGGCGATAGGCCCCACCCCCAAGGAGGTGGATCTCATGGGGTACGACGAGGCCATGGACGCGGCCAGCCTCTACGACAAGCTGGAGAACCAGATAATACCCACCTACTACGAGCACAGGGAGAGATGGATAGAGATGATGAAGTACTCCATAGCCCTGAACGGCTCCTACTTCAACACCCATCGGATGATGAGGGAGTACTCCGAGAGGGCGTATCGCCTGTGAGGTGAGGAGTCCTTTGAATCTAATCTTAGGGGTTCACGCTCATCAACCGGTGGGCAACTGGGAGGGCGTCTTCGAGTGGGCCTTCGAGAGATGCTATGGCCCGTTCCTCGAGGTCCTGTCCAGGTTTCGGGGGGTTAAGGTCGCCTTCCACCTGAGCGGTCCCCTCCTCGAGTGGCTGGTGGCCAACAGACCCAGCTTCGTGGAGAGGCTGGGAGAGATGTTGGGCGATGGGAGGGCGGAGCTCCTGGGCGGAGGGATGTACGAACCCATATTGGCCGTCGTCCCCGAGAGGGATGCCATGGGGCAGCTGGAGATGATGTCCTCTTTTCTGGAGAGGACCTTTGGGGTGAGGCCCAGGGGCGCGTGGCTGGCCGAGAGGGTCTGGGAGCCCCACCTCCCGAAGCTCCTCGCGGAAGCTGGCGTCGAGTACGTCTTCCTGGACGATCGTCACTTCGTGTGCGCGGGTCTGGAGGAATCGGAGCTGGTGGGGCACTTCCTGACGGAGCACGATGGCAGAAGGCTTTCGGTCTTCCCGATAAGCCAAAAGCTCAGGTACATCATACCGTTCAAGGACCTGGACCTGCTGTCCGAGCATCTTAGGGGTATAGACGGCGCTGGGATAGTCTTCGACGACTACGAGAAGTTCGGGCTCTGGCCTGACACCTACGAGTGGGTTTACCAGAGGGGATGGCTCGAGCGCTTCTTCGAGCTCCTCTCGGAGGGCTCCATAAGGAGCTTCTTGCCCTCCGATTGGATCAGGCTGAACCCGCCGCGGGGGTTGGTCTACCTGCCCACCTGCAGCTACGTGGAGATGGAGGAGTGGAGCTTGGAGCCCAGAAGGGCTTTGCTCTTTCGGGAGCTCCTCGATGAGGTCAAGGGCAGAGGGGAAGGCCCGCTCTCCCTGGTGAGGGGAGGACACTGGAGGAACTTCCTGCGGAAGTTCCCGGAGGCCAACCGCTTGCACAAGAGGGTGTTTTGGGTCAGCGCCCTGGTGGAGGACATGCCGGAGGGGGAGGAGAGGAGAAAGGCCAAGGTTGAGGTCTACAAATCCCAGTGCAACGACGCTTACTGGCACGGCATATTCGGCGGGTTCTACCTGCCCCACCTGAGGGAAGCGCTGCTAAAGCACTTGATCAGGGCGGAGGCTATCGCGCTGGGGAGGAGGTCGCTGGTCTGGACCTTCGACGGGGACTCCGATGGGATGGACGAGATCCTCGTCGTGACTCCGAGGGTGGGGTTCACCCTCGCCCCCTCAAGGGGCGGGGCCTTGGTGGAGCTCACGGAGAGGTCTTGCGGCGTGAGCTGGAGCAACGTGATAACCAGGAGGAAGGAACACTACCACCTGATGGCGGAGAGGAGGGAGAGGGCGATTTCCTCCGCCGCCGAGGGCGGAATAGCCACCATCCACGAGAGGACCTTCGAGCTCGGGGACGTGGAGCTCGAGGAGGACTCTCGTCCGCGGCTCTTCCTCTCTGAGACCTTGGAGGGCCAAGACGGCCTTCGAGTCAGCCTCGAGGACGTCAGGATGACGCCCCACTTCCTCGACGAGTTCAGCTTCCAGATGTTCCCCAGGTGCCGGAATCCCCTGGTTGACTTAGGTTTTTCACACAAAAGCGTTTCTTTGGTTGACATGAGTTTGATAATAAAGTATCATTTTGAGGGAGCCCCGCGCGTCCCCCTGAAGGCGAGGCTGTCCTTCAGCCTGAGCGTCTCCTCCAGGGATCACCTGGTCTTTCGCGCCGGGGGCCTCTCCGTGGTGCCAGGCCTGGACGGCCTGGAGGTAGGGGAGTCTCTGGGCTTCTGCGAATTTCGCTGGGTTAGA
>CAYRKT010000004.1:38495-54237 GCA_964425005.1 uncultured Synergistia bacterium | reverse complement strand
CGTCAGGTTTCCTATCATTATTAAGTCAAACATTGAATCACCCACACGCAAAGCAACCTTTTCCAGTTCTGGGGGAGGAGCCCCTTTCGGGGGCTTCACTCTAAATAAAGCCCTCATGTTCAAGATAAACCCGTCATGGGAAGAGGCCAAAGAGTAAGTTGGCCTAAGCTCCAAAACAAGTTCTAGACGGAACTTACCAAAAGCCTCATCAATAGTCACCATACTACGCCCCCATAAATAACCTTATCACACGGCCACCAGAAGACGCTTAAGGCTACTGCCTACCGGACCAATTTATAGCACGAGGCTAGCCTTCTCTTGCTAGAAAGCACTCAGTTCCATTCTGATATTAAAGAAGTTTCCTAGAACACCAGAAGAGATTTTACTTATTGTGTCTACTTCAAATTTTGAACTGCCAACTCTCAGATATCTGAAGTCACTTAAAAACCTGCCAAGCTCATAAGAGGTCAACAAGGCTTCTGACTTTACTTGCATCAACACAAAACTCTTACCTTGTTTTATTCTTCTAGATTCTAACAGGTTGGCCTTCAGCTTTACATTAGCTCTTAGAGGCCCATAGGCAGACAACGCTCTTTCTAGGGTTTTGGATATAGGAGTAAACACCCTAATGCCACTAGCCGGGGGCAAAGTTTCAACATACTCTCTAATCAACTCTAAGAGAGTTTTAACAGATAAATCAGCTGACAACTTATCCAAATCACCTTCACCCCTCACCCCCATATCAGGAAAGATCGGGTTAAAAAACCTTTTATCTCCTACACAAACCAGGCCCCTATTCAGTTCTTGTTTGTCAAAGAGCCAGGCTAGTTTTTTGAAGCTTTCCTCAATCCCACTAAACCAACCTTCGGTACTAATTGAAACAATAGTTTCTCCTCCATCCTCTTTTTCAGGAGCTAGCTCGTACTCTTTCCCTGTAAACGAATCAATGATGAGGTAAGAAAAACCGCCACTAACATTAAAACTGAAAGCCCTAAAGTTAGAGTATACTGAGGCGGCTTCCTCTGGCGAGAAGAAGTGGAGGTAGTCCTCCTCATCATCAAGCTCTCCTTTTACCAACCGAACTCCTTGGAAACCAGAGTCCGGAACTTCCACTTTAACAACACCGAATCTGGGTTTCAAAGACAATCTTGCTCTTACTACAGCTTCCTTAACGACCAAGCTCCTGTTTTCCCCTACGGCTTTGGCCGCTTCCTCCCCACTCAAGGAAATCTGGTTTCCACTACCGTCTACCGCCTGCAAATTCTCAATAACAAACCCGCCAGAGGCCATATCCATTAATACCTCTCTTGAGAGGTCAAAGAAAAGGGACAGAGTGTACCTCTTGGCACCCATGTTTACCAAGCGATGCGCCTTATCCTGGTCTCCTATTCCAAAAAGATAGAGTATTTGCTCCTCAAGGTCGCTCTTTGGTCTTTTTCTTGCCCCTAATTGTGCAGAGGTCTTGAAAACAGCCTTTAGTCCGTAGGAGTCCTGGTACAGGAAGAAGTTGCTTTCACTAAAACCCCACTCTCGCCTCACCACAGTTGTTTTTTCCGAGTCTAGGATAGAATTACTTCCTTTGTTTACTTTGGGGTAGAAGTTTTCAAAGGTGAGCTTTCCGCTGACGATGGACTTTAGTGCGTTTAGAGGGTTAGACAGGTCTATTTGTTTTGATATATCTCCAAAGAGATAGCGATCATAGAGTTGAGCAGGCTGGCTTTGATCAAGGAAATAGTGGGCAAAAACCTCCAATTCTTTAGTAAACCCGTCCCAATGGACTTTAGAACCCACCTCGTAAAGATATCCCTTAGCAAACTGCTCCACTTTTCCATAAACCCCAGCAAAGGGATTTTCTGGGCCAGAGGCTTTGAGAGTAAGAAAAGCTTTAAGTACTGGAACCGCCCCTATGGGTGATATACGTATGTAGAAGTATATTTCTGACTTCCCGAAAGCTTTATCTATCGGAAGAACCGAGACAAGTTCTTTGTTCATTGTTTGTTGCGCATATAGTACCTGAACTCTCTCATGAGCGTCAAGGGGCTAGCGGTTTTATGGGAAAACTCTTTCTCTTCGTTCACCCTCCTCTCCCATTTTTAACTATAAACCCACAAGCCAGCTGTTAAGTACTCTCCCAAGGACATATCTCTAAAAACAAAACCCTCTAGTGTGCTAAATAAAGTGCTTATGTCAAACTTAGAGTTGTCAACTTCCAAATCAGAAAGGTTTCTGGCTATCTCCCCTCTTCCATAAGGAACTGCTAAATAGGTAGCTTCTACATTAGAAAGGAAAAGCTCCTTTTTTGATTTTCTTGAGCCTTTTGAAATCAGCTTGGCTTCTATATTAAGTTCTGACCAAGAAGTTCCAAAAACTTCATTTATCCTTCTGACTATCCTGGACATGGGCTCAAGAAGGTTAACTCCTTTGAACGGAGGCAAAAAGTCCTCTTCGTACTCGTGGAGTGCTTTAACCAGCCTGTCTCCCAATATGTCTAGCCTTATTAGTTCTATATCTTCTAATCTTTTTACCACGGTCTTAGGAAACAGGGGACTTATGTACCCTCCCGTATTAATGCAGACTAGTGTTTCTCTTATTCTCTCTAAGCTCCATTTTTCCTCCTCAGAATCCATGGTTTCCTTAATCTCCCCAAACCAGCCCTTTGAAGACACTCTCACCGCCTCTTCCTTTCCGCTAGACTTGGAAAGGGTATAGCTGTGTGCCGAGGGATCAACCAAAAAGAAGGAGCGTGCTACTCTGAAGAAAATCTCAATGGAAGAGGCGTTAGAACGAACCGTTTCAACGTTTCTCTTGTCATAAATGAGATAATAATCCTCCTCCTTACTGTTTTGCCTTTTCAGCGAGATAACCGGATAAAGAGTTGCCTCTTGCAAAAAAGCAACTTTAGGAATTACTGGGTTCTTTGTTCTTACCGATGCACTCTCAACAGTATATCCTTTATCCTCACGAAGTGCTTCAATGGCCTCTTCTCCTTTGAGAGTAATGCGGTTCCCTTTTTTATCAAGCAATACCAAGCTCTCAACTATAAACCCATCAGAGATAGCTTTAGGAAGATCGTTGGAAATGTCAAATAGAATGGATATCAAATATTTGTTATTGATTTTCTTTGCGCCGTCTGTTCCTAATACCGAGGCCACTCTTTCTGCTTCCTCTTTATCGTAGAAACCTCCACTTCCGTAGATTTCGGTTAGTACGGCTAACATTGCCTTAATTCCGTACTTGTCTGGGTAAACATAGAACCTAGTGTCTGACTTTAGACCACCCTCTCCTTCCGTACTGGTACTTCCTAATGCCGCATACCTTACTCTCTTCTCTAGCTTCTTAGGACCTAAGAAGCTAAGATCGAGTCCTTTTGAAAACAAGAACCTAAGAGTGTTGATAGGACTAGAAAGGTCTATTCTCTTTTCCAGGCCATTAAACAACCAGCTGTTGTCCTGTATCCTCTTCTCAGAGTAAACATGTTTAAAAACGAAGATTCCTTCATTATAATCTGGTTTATCAAAATGGAACCTCTCCCCTACCTCAGAAACATAAGAATCGGCGAACCTCGTTGCCAGACTACCAGAACCACTCAAACTCTTGACTAGCCCAGGCTCTTGATCCCCTTCTATAACCAGTAGAACCGAAAGAGATGGATATAAGTGAAAGTTTAAGCGAAAGTTTTCTTCGGGACTGAGAATACGAAACTCTAGAAATACCCCAAATTTTCCGAATATCTTGTCTATGGGTCCACTTATGACCAGGTTGTCCTGATAGGCCATAATCCATATTTTACAACATCGGGCTATTTATCAGACGCAATTCCGAAATATATCTACTACATCAAGAACAAGCGTACAAAGTCTTCATCGGTAATGTCGTAAGGGACATTATCCACCTCATATTCCGAAGGGTGCTTGGCTTCCATCTGGCCCTCCTTATATCTTCCATTACCAACCACCATCACCACCATTCCCCCTAGGGACTTTACCCACTCAGCCTCGTTTGGGAACCTGACATCGGTAATCGCTACCCGGATGCCAAGACGCAACCTCTCCTCAACTAGAGGGGAAACGGTCTTTATCCAGTAATCCTCATCATAGGCCCTTCCAAGGTCCGTACCAACGTGTTGTTGCAAAATCCTAGAGAAAGGACTCTTCTCCATAACAAAGAGCATGGAGTATATAGAAGGGAAAGAACGAAGAAGCTTTTCCAGATCAAGCCTACCGTCAATGTTCCTAAAGTGTTCTGAGAGGAGAATAGCAGATAAAACCCTAACCCCATCAGCAAGCGAAAGCCGAGTATACCCAAGAGGGGCCAGGATGGTAGAAAAGAACCTATCTTTCCCGGAACCAGAGCGCCCAGAAACTCCTATGAGGAGGGGTAGGCCGTCCTTACGCTCCATACATGTAGAAGTCTACCCCGAGGCTACCTATCTGGTCAATACGGGAGAAAGAGGAAAAGGCCCGCTCCTGGGCCTTTCAGGAAACCAGTACTCAGATCAGAAGGGAAGGGGTTTATCGGGAGGGAAGTCCTTCCTAATCTGATCGTACATATTTTCCCAAGCCAGTTGCTTTGCTTCTTCAGGAGAAAGCCCGGCCTGTCTGTAGCCCCTGTAAGAAGCAACCCACTCTCTATCCGCCTCACCTGTCCAAGGGCCGTAGACTAAACTCTCATAGATGTCCTCGTTCATCTCAGCACAGGCAGGTTGAGGCTCCCAAACCTTCCCGGTGCCGTCACAGACAACACAAGGCTCAAAGAAGCTATAAGGGTCCTCAGGAGGGTCCCACCAAGCCGCCTGGGACGCCCATTCGGGAAGATACCCACCAGTCCCTTCGCATTGAAAACACTCCTCCCAGCGCCCAACCTTGGGTTTACCGAGGCTGGGGTCCGGGTTCTTGAGGACGGGCCACTTGTCCACGTCTTCTTCTACCCCAAGTCCCTTGGCTAGAGAGAGCGCCATATCGTAGCGCTCCCGGCTCCAAAGGTCAACGATCCTAGAGACAAGCGTCTTCTCGCTTTCAAGAGCCTTCTCCCACCAAATCCTCCTCCAGCGATCCTCTTTCACCTCTACCACCTCCACCTTTACCCTATCACAAGACCCTTGACTTGTCAAGTCATGGTCCGTGCTTGCACCCTAATTTAGTAGTTAGCGCACAGGAGGAGGATATATAATAGAACCTGAAATCTATGGACCATCAGTCTGTAAAGAGCCGCATTGCAAGAAACAAAGACTGGCTAAAGCCAGATATATCCATCTTTCCCCAAAGGTTGGATAGCGAGTCCTCCATCGTTATAAAGGTTTATCCTGGCTACCAGAAACGTGGAAACGTCATTTCTATCCATGCAGAAGCAGAAGTGTCCCTGGACAACCTGATAGCAAAAGCCATAGAACACGCTTTAGACGGGTTTAGGAGCATAGAGGAAAAATATAGCCTCAAGGAAACCGCTTCACATTCTAAAAACTGGCTCAAGGGCCTTAAGGGGGAGCTAGAGAAAAATGAAAAGCCGTTCTCAAAGTATGGAATAAAGGTGGGAAAGCTTGGCCCCCACGAAGAAGGGTTGGATGGTAGTAGCGAGGAGGCTGTAAAAGAGAAAGTTTCAAAATACTTTGAGGGAAAGCTGAAGCAGATACAGGAGGAAGTAGAAAAGGACGGTGTCTAGTCATTCTTTTTGAATGGAGACAAGAGGCACGGGCTAAAAACTCCTATCATGATAGACAAGAGATGGCAAATAGAGGAAGACGAGGTTGTAATAAAACCGCTAATAAACCGAAAGTACCAGTTTGACGACGGAGGGGAATATGTCCTAGGGGTTAGCCTTTCCCCTGGAGAGAGGAGGAAGGCAACAAAACCAGCAGAGGAGGTTTTCTGGAAGGCGAGGCACCTGTCCGATGCTATAAGAGCCCTAGGCCCTTCAGTCTTGCACACCATAACCTATGATCTGGACATGAGTGCAGAGTTTGTATTCAAAACCGAGGCAAGGGAGAGGAAGCCAGAGGTAAGGTTTATTCCTCACAACATTGACCCTCTTGGAGGGTTCTATGTCATAGAAATACCCGCTCGCCTTCTCGTAACCAGCGTGCGCTCCGGTGGTAGCGTTGGTTTCGTTGGCGAGGAGAGATACTTTTCCAAAGGAAAGGGAAGAGGTAGCTATACAGAGCAGGCCAGGGCAGAGTATAAGGAAGCGTTTGTCCTCCTTACATACAACAAGACTATCGGCTTAAAGCCATCTATAGAGGAAGCTGGGGAAAAGCTCTGGTGGGAAAAGAACCTGCTGGAGTCCTACTCCGTGAAGACTATGAAGAGGTACTTGTCTGGCTGGTATAACAACAAGAACAAAGGAACGGTGATAAAGCAGTTTTTACCTGATATGGATGAAGAAAGGATGGTTCAAAGGATTATGGACATGATAACCCATTCCCCGGCTTCAGTATTCGGTATTTTGCCTAAAGAAACAAGCGATATCTCTTTGTGTCTTAATAATAGGAGAATAGAAATCTTTGGAGAGGAGATGGTTTTTATTGAAAAGCTAGAAACTCTAAGGCAAATGCAGGAGGCCGTCAGGGGTTTTCCTAAGGACCGGAAGGGGAGCCTAGATTACATGGCCGTTTTTGCTTCAAAGGAGTTAGCTAAGGCGGTGGCTACCGAAAATATCTTGAGCGAGAAGCTATTCCTCGGTGCTAGATTTCTGTTCAGCGGCTACGACCCAGGGAAAGACACTTTGAGCCCAACTTGCGAGCTAGCTAAGACGGCCAGCGTTTTTGATGGGAAAGAGGTGTACTATACTGAGCCACAAAAGGAAAAGATAGAAATACGCCTCATAAGTCTTGACGGAACTGAGGTATACAAAACAGAACTGCCGCCGCCAGGGGTTCTCAGACTTCAAGTGATATTTATTGCAACCCCTTCACGATAGGCGATAGAAGGATAGGGTAGGATAAGACAGGCTGTATTTCGGACGATCCTCATACTGGTATGGTAGAGTAGAGTAGTATATGGAAAAGATGAGTAAAAGCGAAGAGTTTATCAGAAAGCCGGACATTGTTCTGCTACCACACGAATTTGGCAACGATGTTGTCGTCAGGCTGTGGATACATGGTGAGGAACTTATCACAACTAGAACCAGTTCTGTTGACTATTACCCAATGGTTGTTAAGATGAGCCTGGTGGATGTATTCAAGAGTTCCATGAGGGAAGCACGAAGGATAATGGATTCTTTGAATGATAAGTACGGTTTGAAGGACTGGGCTAAGCTTATAAACTCTTGGGTCAAGGAAAAAGAACTACTCTTGGAAAAGTTTCACGAACTCCGGGCAGGCGATGCCTATGATAGCTATGTAGTTGAAATATACAGACACAGCGAGGAGTACGAACACGGAAGCGCTGACAAAGGTAAGATGAGAGATTCTCTTAGAAGATTTGCCGAGAAGGTTTACAAAGATTTAATAGAAAAGGGGGCTTGGGGATATCTTTACCAAGCAAAGGCAAGTGGTCCAGAGGGGCGTAACCTTACAGGTCAAGAAGAGAGCATAAGGTTTGGGAAGATAGACACAATAGATGTGAAAAAAGGCGGGGACGAGGCTCTGTTCTCCTTGAGCTTGCTCAGTAATTACTCTAGGCGTGTAGATGAAGATAAGACCGAAATTCGTTTGAAGAGAGAGTATGTAAAGAGGAAAGTGGAGGAATTAGGAAGATTGGGCAACTATCAGCAGATAATGGTATATAGCGACCCAATTCCATTTGTTATGGTAGTTGCTAAAACAGAGATCGGAAAAAAGGGAAAAGAGGTGAGGCTTATAGAGGTAGAGAAGGAGGGCCTAGGAGAAGCTTTTGTTATAGAGATACCAGCTTCTATCTTGTTTGTGCATTTGGGAGGCCATTCTAAGGACATTGCAACGGAGTGTATTAAAAAGCTACAAAGTTCGTTGATAAGAGGTAGGGAGAAGAGGGATATAGCAGTTCAAGAGCGTGTTAGTTGCAATTACATAGAATATTTTGAACTACTAATGTTCAACGAAAGTTCTGGGGTCAAGGTGGAATCTGCCATTAAAGAATGGAAAAGTGAGGGCGCATGGAAGCCGAACAATGAAAGAACTTTAGCTGAGTTGGATGCCTTTCTTAAATCATGGTCTGAGAACAAAGAAAACGAGGAAATAATAAGGTTATTATACCCGGACGGTACAGATATTAAGGACATAAAAGAGAGATTATACCTGTTTGTAAAGGAACTGCCATGGAGCAGACTATCGGAATACAAAAGTAAGGATGAGGAAAAACCAACAGTCTGCATAGGGGGTAAGGAGTTTGAGGTGATTACGGGGATCGGGCTAGCGCTTCACAACCTAAGGCTTTTGAGAGATTTTGATAAAAGAGTGGTGAAAGGCGGAAAGGAAGAGGTTGTGCCAGAGGAGCTGGCCCGTGTGCTGACCAAATGGACTTTAGAGGCTATAGTGGCTGAGGATATCACGGAAGAGGTATTCTCTTCTTCAAAGCTGATATATGAGATTACTACATATCATAGCGATGCGAGGGAACTGAGAGTTGTTGTGTCAATGAACAAAGGCAAGAAGATACTATTGGGAGGAAGATTTGTAAAAGAAAGCCCAAACTCGGCAGTAGTAGTAGTTATTAAATTAAACAACGGAGATAAGATTTATGAAAAAACCTTTTCAGAATCGGATAGAATAGATTCAGGTATAAGGTACTATATGAAAACAGGTTGAAAAGGAGGTTTATAGAGGAAAAGGGCAGGTTAAACAGGAAGTTGGAGAGAGTAAGGTAATGGCAAGAAGTAAGGACAGGTATAGTAATATGTAATCGTGGCTATCAGCGAAGAGAGGTTGGCAGGGTTAAGAGGAAAAGTGTTTTACGGTGGGGAAGGCCGATAGGCCCAGAGTTCTCTCTCTTGATTAGGCCAGACCTGAGCAGTTTTGACATTCACAATGTGATCTCTTCCCCTTACTTACCCCACTCAATCTCCTTGTAAAACGACAACAACTTACCCAAGATAACAGACCTCGCCCCTTTACCGAAGTCGTATCGGTAGAAAGGTTTGCCGTCCTTCAAAAAGGAGAGCCTGGTGCCCGTGCTTCCATCCAAAAGTTCCATATTATCGCCAATAAGCACCACCGGATTTTTTGTCATGTAGAGAAAAAGTTTTATATTTTCATAGCTCCTTCTCTCTTTGGAAAACGGGCTCCTCTCAAGTGTCAAGAATGCTCTAGAGTCCCTAGAGAAGATGTCTTCAATAGTGATAGTATCTCTTATGATATCTTCAATAGCTTCTTTAGAGATTACAAGAACGTTGTACAACGAGCCTCCCTTCGGCACACGAGGATTACCCTTTCCGTATAATCTCTTAAGAAGCCCAATAAACTCTATGTTGTTAAAAGCTACCGTTTCTGAATCGTCTAAAATATCCACCCTCTTCCCATTTAGACAGACTCCAGGGCCCCTTTTCTCTTCCAACGCCCTAAATACAGAGAGGTGGGGAGATAAGAGAATAATGTTTTTCAACAACTCAGAGGAGTAAGAAGCTGGCCCTGACAACTTCCCGGATACTTCTTTAACTAGAGAAAGCTTGTCTTTCCAGAGGGAAAACTTGCTCATCAAACTGCTAGCTACTCTCTTTCCCGATAGAGGCTCAACTGCTAGCAGTTTGCTTTCATTCTCCTCCTTCCTTTTCTTAAAAATATCCTTATACTCGTCAGTAGTATCAGGGTTGTACGCCTCCACCCGAACGTCTACTTCTTTGTCGTGCAATGCGAGGAGGAAGCGGTTGTAGTAGATTACCTTAGAGCCCTCATCCAACCCATAAAGCACTCTTTGTCCGTCTTCATATCCAACACTCTTTCTACGATTATACCCACTAAAGTTTACCTCAGAATTAACTGAGTAGCTAGCTAACACAAGCCTTACACGAGCAGGAATTTCAATGAAGAAGGACTCTCCTCGGAAATAAAGATAAAATTCTTCAAAAAATACTTTTATTCCTTTTTCTTTAACAACGGTCTCTGCTCCGATTAAAATCTTAGTGACAGACGGGTTATAAGTGTACCAGCCTCCTACATCCCCCTTTTCCATTGCCTCCAGGTCCAGATTGCGACTTCCAGGACCAAAACTTTTCTCCAAAGACCCAATCAGGTCTTCTAAGTCCTGTCTGTAGTAAAAGTTTCCTCCATCCAAAGCCCATGATAGAATAAAACTCCACTCGCCTCCATCCTCACTAACACTTTCCTCTAGTTTAAAAAGCAATTCTTTTGATATCTTCTTCGGATTCTTTTTTAGGAAAAAGCTATCAACCTCTGGGTCTTCCTCTGCTCGTTTACTAATGAACTCAGCGAGCCCCGAGCGCAAAATCTCTTCCTTGAGGAAATCAGAAACCTCTTTTACTACCTGGTGCTTTTCTTTTCCTTCTTTAGTCCAAGAGTCTAAAGATATTATACCGAAGGAGTGTTTCGGTGCAAGCACCTCTTTCCCAAGATTGCCAATAGTGTCAGCCAGACTCAAAACTTCAGAAGCTCCTCTACCCAAAGGGTGCCTCTCACTAATATCCCTTATCTTAGCGCTAACGGAATCTCTGACCAAGAGGAATAGGTTCCCAAAATCAATAGTAGAAATAAGAACAGGCTTATAGCTAAGGTAGTTATAAGAGAACTTTATCTTCAAAAAGACCTCTTTATCAAAAGAGTAGGGGCTGATAACTATGTCTGGCTTGGTACCAAAGCCTACGACCTTGTCTGGCATAAGGACATTTTACCACGCTTAAAGAAGCAGTTTCTTTCCCGAACGAATAACAATAACCCACGCAATGAGAAAAAGTTGCTCACATAGTGAATGACAATCATTCACGAGGCATACAAAAATCACTAGTATTAGAATCTAGAAAGGACAAGGTATTCTCCATGTACCGTCTCCTCTTGAGGCAAGACGGGTATTTCAGGCTCTATGTAGAATCCCCCTCCGGAGATGTATCTTTTCCCCTTCACCAAGGCAAAAGTCCTGTATTTAACTCCGATGTTTAAAAGACAATGACCGGAAATATACGATGCCGAGGAGAGAGGGGGAGCCTGGAGGGTTTCAAAGGTAAAACGAGCCCTATTGATCATGTTTTCCAAAAATCTGCCAAAAAAGTTGGCGAAGGGGATACTCTTTATCTGCTTACTAGAAGATAGGGCGGCCCTAAGATTGCTCAAAAAAGAAGCCTGTTGATAGGCAAAAATAGCTTCATCTACAAAAGGAGAAGCACTCCAAACACGCCCCTCCGTGCCTTCTCCCTTAACCCCTAAGCACAGGAGAAGCCGCTCAGAAAAGGCGTCACGGTTCTCTTGGTACGAGTTCACTTCCCTGAACACCCTTTTGACCAGTTCCGCCACTTCAAATCTGTACTTCTCTACCTCGCTAGCCTCCGGACCCGCCTCCTGCTGGGCTACAGCATTTCCCCACCTAGTAAGACCGACGGTGCATTCCCAGGCAAAGTCCTCTTCCTCCTCATGCACCTCGTACTTGGACTCAGGAACGAACGTCCGGACACCATACCTCTGACCCAGGTACTCGCTAGCCACCTCCTGGTTGACCAGGCCAACCGTTAGGCCCCACTTACTCTGCCTAGTGGCCGATAAAGGCTTAACACCTGAGAACTCACCTGAAGGAGAAGGCTTCCCGTTTGCGTATATCTCTGAGGAAGTGTGAGAAACGCCTATAGTCAAGAAATAGCCAGAAACTTTTGCTTTGACTTTTACCAAATAGTTTTTTGTTAGCTTATCCTCATAAAAACGGAAACTTTCTATGTCTGGTATATGCAGAACAATAACAAAAGAAAGGTTGTACTCATTTCCTTTGTTGTCTGACCAGTTCTCTGAAACAGGTGCTAGAACAAGAGTGGGTGGCTTGTTGCTTACAGGTATTCCTGCGAGTTTTTTGTACTGAAGTTTCCCACTGACTAACTCTTTTACTATCGCCCCGGCCTCCTGCTTCTTAGTGAGCTTCTTCTTCTTCGTTCCGCCCTCCTCTCCCTCTAGCGCCCACATGCCAACCTCTAGGTTTTTAATCGTGTACCTGAATAGTCCTCTATTGTTAGAGAATTCGGAGGTCCAGGAGTATCCTGGATCATCAGACGGTCCAGACTTTATTCTTTCCCACTCAAGCTGATTGAGTATTTTGGGCCAAAGAAAGGTAAAAAAGTGTTCGCTCTTGGGCAGACTGGCTTTCTCCACTAGCCCAACCATCTCTGGGATGACGAGGTAGGCTATGGGAACCTCCCTGTTATCCACAACTCTCAAGTTAGCCCTGATGCCCGTTCTCTTTTGGCTCCTTGAATCTCTAAAGAAGGAGTAGTCTACGAGGAGGTAAGCGTCAAAAAGATCCGATGAACTTGATTCTTCCAATATCAAAGAAACGGGAGGGTAAAAAAGGGGATGATTGGGGAAAGTGTTCATAAGACTATTTTATATTAGCCATGCCTTACTTCTTACCTTTACACCATAAAGAGAAGGTATGGGTAGGTACAAGGCAAACCCGAAACTTTGGCCTTCAAGCCTGTCGCATATAACCATCCTCCAAGCTGTTCTTGAAAATACTCCTATGTTGGCACGCTACTACACAGGGCCACCCCCACTTAAAGAACGTGTAGACTTATTATAGTTGAGTACTGATCTGGTTCTTTATCCTTTGCAGAGCTATCGTCTGTGTGAATGTAAGAAAATCTTTTAGACAAGCCAAGCACGTTCTCCTTGACTACCTCAACCTTTCCATCAAGCCTATAAGAGGCTGTTAGATATGTATATATTCTTCTTTCAGGAATAGTCCGATAGTATCTGCTAAAATAGCTACTAATAGACACCTCGGTAGCCGAAATGACGGGCACCCTCATCATGCCAAGCCGTTCACTAACCAGTTTCTTCACTATGCTTATGGCTTCTTTCAGAAACTTTCTTTTCCCTTCATTCCCGCCGAACTCAGCAAACCTTTCCTTAGCATGCTCCAAAGTACCAACTGCCAACTCAGCATAGTCCAGCTTGTCAGGCTCCACTAACAGGTAGACCTTTCTCCCTTGCAGGCAACCGCTGGAAGCGGAAATAGAATCCTCAACAACCTTCTCGTAGGAACGAATAACTTGTAAATAATACTCGTGAGAGAAGGGAAGTAGTTCTTCTAACTCTGATCCATCGGGGTAGTGCTTCTTAGTTTCTTGCAAGACCTCCTCTATCGGGTTGCTAGAACTCTCAACTTTTATAATCTCAATTTCCGGACGGAGAGAAGTATCAGAGTATAAGAACACTCCAGACCTGTTTTCCGCTAAGAAAATGAGGGTTCTATCTTCTTTACCACCCTCTGCTCTTCTCTCTAACACATGGTCAAGGAGGAACCAGACACAACTCAGGGAAGCATAGAAATACTTCAATGTTGCCGGAGCCCTGAAGGAGGCACGGAGTTCACCGCCCACCTCCTCCGGTACACCGCTGATTGAGAGTTTCTTTGCTTCAATCTCAATCAGGGAGTTAATCTTCAAATTACACTCTTCTTTCTCGCCATACCCCTTACTCAAGGTGTTAATAAGTGCATTTACCTCTATAAGATATCTTCTCTCCTCACCATACTTAACACTCCTACCACCAATAAGCACTTTCTTTACAACGGCTCCTCCGATATCAGCGTTTTTTATCTCATCAAAACTGCCATCAGGCTCGTTCTCTTCCTTATTAGTACTCGTACTCTCGTATTTCCTAGAGGATAGCTCTGGCACAACGTGAGCAAGGAGCCCTTGGCCGTCCGAAACAACCTCTTTTATTCCCTCTCCTTTGACCTCCTCTGGGTTGTCCCGATATATGACATGACTAAAGACCTTGCCACGAACGGCAAGCCTGTCCTTGCCTTTCATTCTGGAAAGGGAATCAAGAACCGTTACCACCGCCCTTTTTAGGTGTCCCATTTTTGTTCCTTCTTTTACATCCCCTATCGCCTCCAGCACCATCTGGAGGCCCTGAACAAAGTGGTCAAAGAGGTAGACCTCGTACCAGAGGTAATGTATGTTGCCCTCTTCACCTCTTTTTCTAAGACCCTCAAAAAACTCTATTTCTAAATCACTCTTTATCTCTCCCTTAGCCGGGAACTTCTCTACTATGAGGTCGAGAAAGTCTGTTGAAGGCATGCTCTCATTATAGACATTAAGGGCAAAACCCAGCTTGCTCGGGAAGGGAAGCTGGTGGCCCGCCTAGCGATCAAGTTAGCCTTAGAAACTATAACATCAGAAAACTGTAGTGAGAAACTGCTTTCAGAAGCACTATTTAGCCACGAGGTAGTGAAAAGAGAGTCCGATGCTAAAATGTTGGTCAGGATAGAAGGAGGGGTAGTACACAAAGAGGAAGTTTTAAAAACTGACCTACTGGCAACTGAGTTGCGTTACTATATTGAAACCGGGAAGTAGGTGTAGATAATAGGCAGGTGTTGGTATGGGAAACAGCCCTCAGCAATCGTGTCCATCAAAGAACGTGTTAGCCAGCACAACACTAGAAAATGTAGGAGGAAGTAACTATCTTATACCAAACATATGCAATATTCTTTGCTCAGTGTTGCCCTTTACCAACCTTTTTCCAGATAACATCACGTAGGTTTTGAAAACCGCCTTGAGGCCGTAGGAGTCTTGGTACAAATAGAATGCGTTATTCCCGATAGCACCTTTCCCAACTGGAAGTATACATTATAGTACCCAAACTCCCCACGAATGCGAGCTTCTTCCAAAAGGGGAAGCCTGGGGAGCCCCAGATCAGGACAAAAGTTTCGTGCTTGTCCAATAGTCCCTGGTTCCCTGGATGGCTAGCGTGATAAAGTCGCCCAAAAACCTAGGTTTCATGCGGCGCTTAGAAGAATAATCATCTTTTTGTAGATGTATGGTTTCCGAAGAGGATAAAATACCAAATAGCCCAAACTCGCCCAGTTTAAGCCTTCTCAATACTCCACTAGCTAAAACGCCATCTTCTAATGAACTTATTAACTCAACCAGGTAGTCTTCCGATATTCTACTATCCCTTGTGTCCAGATGAAAGAAATAGGTGCCTTTCCTCAAACGACCATACTTGCCAAGTTCACCACCGGTTTCCAAGAAAAGTTCTTCCAAGTCATAGTCAACAGAAAACGCGGAAAGAACCACCTTTGAAACATATTCATCTCCTGCTTCGCTTTTCAGCATTTGAGCGATGTACGAAAAAATGCTCTTCGTGTCAACTACTTGCGAAACATTAAAAAAGCTTTTACCTTCCCCTTTCTTGCTATTCACTTCCACTCTCAGGAAAAAGGGAATACTAAGCTTCCCTAGTTTATTGGCATCTATTATTTTGACTCCAGGCGGGATGTTGACACCGGGCAACTTGTTGATGTCTATCTTCCCTTGCTCCATACGGTTCATTATACTTCTTTGGAGCTAAACCCCTATGGAAAAGGAAACTCTTCTAACAAAAGAATATAGCCTATTGAGAGGATGGAGAACAAACTTGGTAGAGCGAAAGGAACCATCGGGACTAGAGGCTTCTCCCAAAACGTCTATTGTAAAGGAAAAATGAATACCCTGCACGTTGCCATCAAAAAACGAAACTCTACCTACAGGCGACTCGCCAGCCTCTAGTCCTAGGCGCAAAAGGGAATCAAAAACCTCCTTCGTTTTTGTGGCCTGTTTTTCTAACACATCCCTTAGATATTCTTGGGTAATAAGGCAATCAAACTCATCTGGCCTGTGAAGAACGAAGTCAATA